>NZ_JBEBOW010000067.1:0-18747 GCF_040396215.1 Diaphorobacter ruginosibacter
TCCCGATTGCACTCCAACGCGGCTGCGTAGAGATCGTAAACACGTTCTCAGGCGCGGCGCGATGAGACCACGATGCCGGCCACGATCAGTGCGAACGCGAAGATGTGATAGAGATGCGGCGCCTCGCCCAGCAGCGCCAGCGACAGCAGCGCCGCGAACAGGGGCGTGAGATTGATGAAGAAGCCCGCGATGACAGGGCCCGCGCGCTGCACGCCAAGGCCCCAGCAGCGGTACGCCAGAATGGCCGGCCCGGCGACGATGAAGGCCAGCGCGGCGGCCAGCGGCCAGCTCCAGGCGATTTCGTGCTGGCCCGTGGACCATTCGATGCCCGCGAATGCGCCCGACCAGCCCAGGCCGAACACCATCTGCGCGATCAGGAACGCAGCCCAGTCGCCACGGATGCTCGCTGGCTCGTCGGTACGCACGAGAAGCCAACTGTAGAACGACCACGAGATCACGGCCAGCACCATGTAGATATCGCCGATGACCAGCCGCAGCGACAGCAGCTGTCCGATGCTGCCACGGCTGAGCACCATCAGGACGCCGCAGATCGACAGCACCGCGCCCGCCACCTGAGCGCGCCTGGGCGGCACGCCGAAGAACAGGGCGCCGATGATCAGCATGCACACGGGCGTGCCGCTGCCCACCAGCGTCACGTTGAGCGCGGAGGAGGTCTGCAGCGCCATGTATTGCAATGCGTTGTAGCAGCCCACGCCGAGCAGGCCCAGCATGCTGTAGCGTCTCCAGTGCGGCCACAGCGGGCTGTCCGCGCGCAGCGTCTTCCACGCGAAGGGCGCAAGGACGACGAAGGCCAGCGCCCAGCGGATGAAGTTGAGCGTGATGGGCGGAATCAGTCCATGGATGAGCCTGCCGGTGACCGCGTTGCCCGCCCAAAGGAGCGGAGCGGTCGCCAGAAGCAGCATGGTGCCGGGTGAGAGTTTCTGGGACATGGGGCGGCCATTGTAGGCAGTTGAAACGGCCCTGGCGTGGCGCGGGCCGATGACTGCTTCATCGAAAGGCGCGGCGATGGCTCGGGCGCCCTTTCATGGCGGCGGGTTTCCCGCATCTCCTGCATGATGCGCCGATTCGTGGCAGCATACGAACCCGTCATTGCGCCGCATGCGCAAAGGTCCTTTCATCCGACGTCACAACAATCCAGGAGAACGATCCCATGAGCCTTGCCGTACAGATTCGCCAGCATGGCGGCCCGGAAGAATTGCAGCTTGTCAATGTGCAGGTGGGCGAGCCCGGCCCCGGAGAGATCCGCATTCGCCACAAGGCCGTGGGGCTGAACTTCATCGACGTGTATCACCGCACGGGCCTGTACCCGCTGAAGATGCCCGCGGGCATCGGCATGGAGGCCTCGGGCGTGATCGAGGCCGTGGGAGAAGGCGTGCAGCATTTGAAGGTGGGCGACCGCGCGGCCTACGCGGGAGGGCAGGCTCCGGGCAGCTATTGCGAAGTGCGGGTGATGTCCGCGATGCATGTCTGCAAGCTGCCTGATGCGATCAGTTTCGAGACCGGCGCGGCCATGATGCTCAAGGGACTCACGGCGCAATATCTGCTCAAGAAGGCGCGGCCCGTGGAAGGGCTGGAGCCGGGCGACTACGTGCTGTTCCATGCGGCGGCCGGCGGCGTGGGCCTGATCGCCTGCCAGTGGGCTCGGGCGCTGGGCTTGCAACTGATCGGTACGGCGGGCTCCGAGGCGAAGTGCCAGTTGGCGCTGGCCAACGGCGCGGCGCATGCCATCAACTACAACACGGAAGACTTTGCCGCGCGGGTCAAGGAGATCACGGGCGGCAAGGGCGTGAAGGTGGTGTACGACTCGGTGGGCAAGGACACCTGGGACAAGTCGCTGGAGTGCCTGCGGCCCTTTGGCCTGATGGCGAGCTTCGGCAACGCGTCCGGCCCGGTGCCGCCCTTCGCGCCGGCCATCCTGGGTAAATACGGCTCCATCTACGTGACGCGCCAGACGCTTTTCACGCACCTCAGCTCGCGCGAGGCGACACAGGCCATGGCCGACGATCTGTTCGCCGTGGTGGCCAGTGGCGAGGTCAAGATCCACATTGCGCAGCGCTACCCGCTCAAGGACGTGCAGCAGGCCCATCGCGACCTGGAAGCGCGCAGGACGACGGGATCGACCATTCTCACGCTCGATTGAGATGGCTGCCGGCTGGCTTGCCGCCGCGAGGGCGTGGGCGAATCGTCCCGCACTGCCGCCGCGCGTGCCGTTTCGAGTGGATGGGGAGTGCGTCGGGTCGGTGCAGGTGCGGGTGCTGGAGTGCCTCGGCGCGGATCTCGCGGGCGGCCATCGCCTGCGGTTCAGCGACGGCGCGTGGCAGTTGTGCAGTTCAGCCGAAGGCGCCACCGCGGCGATGAATGCGCTGGCGCGGGCCATGCGCGAGGCGCGGCTCAACGGTCCCTGGCGCGATGAGCAGCTCGCGGTGTGCAACGAACGCGGTGAGCGCATCGGCACCATCGAGCGTGGCCTGGTCAGGCCGCTGGGCATTGCGACGGCGGCCGTTCACCTGATCGGACTGGCGGAGGATGGCCGCATGTGGGTGCAGCAGCGCGCATTCAGCAAGGCCAACAACCCGGGAATGTGGGACACGTTGATGGGCGGCATGGTGTCCGCCGCCGATTCGCTGGAACAGGCGCTGGCGCGCGAGACCTGGGAAGAAGCCGGGCTGCGCGTGGCGGATCTGCCCGGGCTGCGCCACGGCGGCCACGTCGATTTCGCGCAGCCGGCGGAAGAAGAAAACAACGCGGGCTACATGCGCGAGCGCATCGACTGGTTCGCGGCGACGGTGCCCGCGCATCTGCGGCCCGTCAACCAGGATGGCGAGGTGGAGCGCTTCGAGCTGATGACCATCGCCGAAGTGCAGCAGCGCATGGCGCGCGCGCAGTTCACGCCCGAGGCCACCTTGCTGCTGGCCGATCATTTCGGCTGGTGAGGCCTGCCGGGCGCCCTGGAGTGCTTGCGCTCGGGCGCGGGCATGGATTCGAGGGCGGCGAGCTTCTTTGCCTGTTCCCGCACCAGTTGCCACGCCGTCTGCGCCAGCGGCGACAGCGCGCGGTTGCGCCGCCGCACCAGCATGACCTGCCGGTCCATGCGCGGCGCGAGAGGCCGCACGCACAGCGTCTGCAGCCCTTGCGGCGGCAGCGCGAGCTGCGGGATGACGGCCACGCCGAGTCCGGCCTCCAGCATGCGGAAGATGGTGGTGGTGTGGCCCACCTCCTGCGCGATCGTGCATCGCACGTCCAGCCGGGACAGGGCTTCGTCGATCAGCCTGCGGCTGCCGGACGCATGGTCGAGAAGCACCAGCGATTCGCCGTTCAGGTCCGTCCAGTTCACGCTGCCCTTGTTCAGGCCGAGGCGATGCCCGGGCGGGCAGGCCAGCAGGAACGGCTCGGTCAGGATCGTCTCGCAGGCCAGCGCTTCGCGTTCCTGTGGATCGATCACCACGCCGAAATCCACTTCACCCGAAAGCACGCTGGCAAGCGTTGCGCTTTGCACGCGGTCGAGCAGCATGAGCTCCATGCCGGGATGCCGCAGCCGGCACTGCGCGATGCACTCGGGCATCAGGTTGGCGGACAGCGTCGGGCTGCTGGCGACGCGCACGCGGCCGCGTGTGCCGGTCGCCATGCCGGCGACGTCGGCGAGCGTGGCGTCGAGATCGTCCAGAACGCGCGGCAGCCGGGCGGCCAGGCTGTGGCCAGCGTCGGTCAGCTCCACCTCGCGCGTGGTGCGGTTGACGAGCTGCAGGCCCAGTTGCGCTTCAAGCTCGGTGATGCTGCGGCTGACGGCGGGCTGGGTGAGGCCGACGGCGTGGCCGGTGCGGCTGAAGTTGCGCGTGTGCGCCACCGAGAGAAAGACCTGTAGCTGGCGCAAAGTCACATTCATGATTCGGATTCATGAAATTATCAGATAAATCGATTTTACTTTGACCTCGCGGTGCGTTCCAATCGGCCCCTGTATTCCATAACAGGTTTTCCCGATCCGCCATGGCCCGCCCCCGATTTCTTCCCGACAACTTCACGCTCATGCTCATCGCCACGGTGGCGCTGGCGAGCTTTTTCCCGGTCTCCGGCCAGGCCGCGCATGTGTTCGAAGGACTGACCACCGCGGCGGTCGCGCTGCTGTTCTTCCTGCATGGCGCCAAGCTCTCGCGCGATGCCGTCCTGGCGGGCATAGGCCACTGGCGGCTTCACCTGCTGGTGTTCGCCACCACCTTCATCGTGTTCCCGATCATCGGCGTGGCGCTGCGCCCGGTGCTCGAGCCCATCGTGACGGCGCAGCTCTACACCGGCGTGCTCTATCTGTGCGTGCTGCCGGCCACGGTGCAGTCCGCGATTGCCTTCACCGCCATGGCGCGGGGCAACATGTCGGCTGCGGTCTGCAGCGCATCGGCATCGACGCTGCTGGGCATCGTGGTGACGCCGCTGCTGGTCAAGATCGTGCTGCCGCAGGCAGGAGGGGCGGGCGCGCAGCATGACGCGCTGCACAGCATCGGCAAGATCATGCTGCAGCTGCTGCTGCCGTTCCTGGCGGGCCATTTCCTGCGCCCCTGGATCGGCGGCTTCGTGAAGAAGAACGCCAAGGTGCTCAAGGTGGTGGATCAGGGCTCGATCCTGCTCGTGGTGTTCACCGCGTTCAGCGCCGCCGTCGTCGAAGGCATCTGGGGCAGGCTGCCGCTGCAGGCGCTGTTCGCGTTGCTGCTCGTGAGCGCGATCATCCTGGCGCTGGTGCTGACCTTCACGACCTTCATTTCACGCAAGCTGGGTTTCAGCAAGGAAGATGAGATCACGATCGTGTTCTGCGGCTCCAAGAAGAGCCTGGTCAGCGGCGTGCCCATGGCGAAGGTGATCTTCCCGTCGGCGGATGCGGGGCTGATCGTGCTGCCGCTGATGATCTTCCACCAGCTTCAATTGATGGTGTGCGCGGTGCTGGCCCAGCGCTATGCCCGCAGGCCCGGGCTTGCCGCCGGCGGCGGGAGCGACGGCGCCGCCCCGGCCAGGGCGGGAGCCTGAGTTCACGCGCCGTTGTGCTGCTGCGCCGGCGCGGAGGCCGCGGCCTCGTTGATCGCCTTGACGCGGCTTGGAACCAGTTCGCCGGCGGATTCGAGAATGGGGTAGGCGATCGAGCAGATCAATGAGTTGATGCGCTTGAGGTCGCTGATCAGGTCGATGTGCAGCGAACTGGTCTCGATGCTGGGGACCGTGTTGTCGGAAAGCCGCGCGAGGTGGGTCGATGAATAGGTGCGCTCCAGGTCGCGAAAGCGCACTTTCTCTTCCAGCAGCGTCTGGGCGTCGCGTACGTTGCCGTTCAGGAAGACGCTCATGCCCAGGCGCAGATTGCCCAGCAGGCGGCCGTGCAATTCGGTGATCTCGGCCATGCCGGCCTCGGAGAACTTGCGGCCTTTGCGGATCTTCTTGTCCTCGACGTCGATGATGATGCGCTCGATGATGTCGCCGATCTGCTCCATGTTGATGGTGAAGCCGATGATGTCCGCCCAGCGCTTGCTCTCTTCCTCGCCCAGCGCTTCGCGGGAAATCTTGGTGAGGTAGTACTTGATGGATGAATAGAGCTGGTCGACCTCGTCATCCATCTGGCGGATGCGCTGCGCGAGCTGTTCGTCGTTCTTTCTGATCACGTCGAGCACGCCGGTCAGCATGGTCTCCACCACGTCGGCCTGGTACAGCGCTTCGCGCGCCGCGCACGAGATGGCCAGCGACGGTGTGGACAGCGCCGAGGGGTCGAGGTGCTGCGGGCGTTTTTGCTTGTCTTCGACGGGCTTGGGCATCAGCTTGATCATCAGATCGGCCACCCATTGCGTGAAGCCGATGAAGCCGACGCTGATGATGACGTTGTAGGCCAGGTGGAACAGCACCACGCCATGGGACTCATGGGGAAGATAGGGCTGCACGTATTTCAGCCATGCGCTGATGAACGGCGTCATGATGAGCACGCCCAGAATCTTGAACACCATGTTGCCGACGGTGACCTGCCGCACCTCGACGGCGGACTTGGCCGTGGTCAGCACCGCCAGCAGGCCGCTGCCCAGATTGGCGCCGAGCACCAGCCCGAGCGCGACGTCCAGCGGCACCACGTGCGAAGCCGCCATGGCGGAAATCAGCAGCACGATGGCGAGGCTGGAGTAGGCCATCACGGCCAGCACGCAGCCCATGAACAGTTCCATCGTGATGTCGCTGTTGATGGAGGCGAGCATCGCCTTGATGATGGGCGATTCCAGCATCGGGCCGCTGGCCTGGACCACCATTTCCAGTGCGAGAAGCATCAGCCCCAGGCCGATCAGCACGCGCCCGACGCGCCCGGCGGTGCTGGCCTGGCGGGTGACGAACAGGATCACGCCCACGAGGATGAATACCGGCGACAGCCATGACAGATCGGCGGAGAACAGCACGGACATCAGCGCAGTGCCCACGTCGGCTCCGCGCATGACCGCCAGCGCCGCTGGAAGGGCGATCAGGCCCTGGCCCACGAAGGACGATGTCATCAGCGACGTGGCGGTGCTCGACTGCACCAGCGCGGTGACGCCCATGCCCGAGAGCGCCGCGGTGAACCGGTTGCCCATGCTGCGGGCCAGCAGGGATCGGAGGTTGGCCCCGAAAACGCGCAGCACGCCGGTGCGCACGAGGTGGCTTCCCCATACGAGCAACGCGATGGCGGCTAATAAATTCAACAAATGCTTCACTGTTGCTCGAGTCTACATCCATGTGACGGAAATATGTCGGTCGCGCGATTGGGGGTGACCCGGTGCGGGAGGCGGGGCTGACGGCGCTTCAGGGACGCTTTTCCGTTTGCCCATCCGACGCCGATGTTGATCCAGGCAGATCCTTTTTCTCCCCCAAAGGCGGCACAGCCACGGCATGGATATTTGAATAATGGATAATCAAATGGGAATAATTTCCATTAGTGTTTCTAATTAAATAAACCATGATCACCAATACGCTCATGCGCCCAGTGGCGCTTTTCTCGTTCACACCGCTGGTTCTTGCCATGAGCGCGATGGCGCAGACCGTGGCGCCGCCCGCCGAACCCAGCCTGAACGAAGTGGTGGTCAATGCCAGCGCGGATGCGTCTGCGGAAGGTTTGAGCAAGCCTTTCCCGGGCGGGCAGGTGGCGCGCGGCGCGCGGGTGGGCATCCTGGGGACGCAGGATTTCATGGAGACGCCGTTCCAGACCACTGCGTTCACGCAGGAACTGATCGCCAATCAGCAGGCGCAGAGCGTGGCCGACGTGCTTCGCAACGCGCCTTCCGTGAGGCAGGCGCGTGGCTACGGCAACTTCCAGGAGGTGTATGTGGTGCGCGGCTATCCGCTGTACTCGGACGACATCGCCTACAACGGGCTCTACGGCATGCTGCCGCGCCAGTATGTGGCTTCGCAGTTCTTCGAGCGGGTGGAAGTCCTGCTGGGGGCCAGTGCGTTCCTCAATGGCGCCGCGCCGGGCGGATCGGCGCTGGGCGGATCGGTCAATCTGCTGCCCAAGCGGGCATCCAACGAGCCGCTCACGCAGGTGAGCGCCGGCATCGAGAGCGGCGGGCAAGGGTTCGTGGCGGCCGATATCTCGCGGCGCTTCGGGCCGGATCAGAGCACCGGCGTGCGCCTGAATGTGGCGCACCGCCAGGGCGATACGGAAATCGACCGCGAAAGCCGCGAGCTCAGCATGCTGGGGCTGGGGCTTGATTGGCGCTCGTCCAAAGTGCGCCTGTCCGCGGACCTGGGCTACCAGGACCACGATCTGCGCGCGGGCCGGGCGCAGGTCACTCCGGCCTCGGGACTGGCGATTCCCTCCGTGCCAAGCCGCACGGGCAACTACTCGCAGCCCTGGACCTACTCGAAGGAGAAGGATCTGTTCGGCACCGTTCGCGCGGAATGGGACATCAACGATCAGGTCACGGCCTGGGCCGCGGGCGGCGTGCGCGCGGGCGAGGAGCGCAACGTGCTCACCGGCATCACCATGCTGGATGCGGCAGGCAACGCGATGACGTCGCCGTTCGACAACCATCGCAAGGACAACATCCGCACGGGCGAGGTGGGCCTGCGCGCCAGGTTCGCCACCGGTTCGGTCGGCCACCAGGTGGTTGCCTCGCTGAACAGCTACAGCGGCACGGAGCGCAACGCGTATGGCATGGCGTCCGGCACGGACACCAATCTGTACAGCCCGGTCGATGTGGCGCGCAGCACGCAGTACGTATGGAGCGGCGGCGACCTGGGCAACCCGTCGCGCGTGGGGGTCGTCAAGACCCGAAGCCTGGCGCTGGCCGATACGCTGTCGTTCATGGACGGCCGCCTGCTGCCCACCATCGGCCTGCGCTACCAGAAAATCGAGCAGACCGGTTTCGACTACAGCTCCAAGGAGCAGACCAGCCACTACGACAAGTCGCGCGTGACGCCGATGGCCGGCATCGTCTTCAAGCTGCAGCCGTCTCTGTCGCTGTATGCGAGCTACATCGAAGGCCTGCAGCAGGGAGACACGGCCCCGATGACGGCAAACGGCCTGCCGGTGCTCAATGCGGGCGCCTTGCTTCAGCCGCTGCGCACCAAACAAAAGGAAGTGGGCGTGAAGTGGGA
Organism: Diaphorobacter ruginosibacter; assembly: GCF_040396215.1. Lineage (GTDB taxonomy): Bacteria > Pseudomonadota > Gammaproteobacteria > Burkholderiales > Burkholderiaceae_C > Diaphorobacter_A > Diaphorobacter_A ruginosibacter_A. The sequence continues at coordinate 8,599 of NZ_JBEBOW010000067.1, forward strand.
GCAGGGTGACCTGGGCGCGAGCGCCGCGTACTTCATCTCCGACAAGCCCACGAGCTTCGTGCGCGATCAGGTGTTCTCCGAGAACGGCAAGGAAACCCGCAAGGGCGTGGAGCTGAGCGTGTTCGGCCAACCGGCCAAGGGCCTGCGCCTGCTGGGCGGAGTGACTTTCCTCAACGCCCGGCAGAATGACACCGATGGCGGGCTGCTGGACGGCAAGCGCGTGATCGGCGTGCCCAGGCAGCAGCTCTCGCTCAACGCCGATTGGGACGTGCCCGGCGTGCGCGGCCTGGCGCTCAGCGCGCAACTGCTCCACACCGGCAGCCAGTGGGCCGACGGGGCCAACACGCAGAAGGTGGCGAGCTGGACGCGCACCGACCTGGGCGTGCGTTATCTCATGCCGATCGGCGACACCCGTCTGCTCACGCTGCGCGCCAATCTGAGCAATGCATTCGACAAGAACTACTGGGCTTCCGTGGGCGGTTTCCCAGGCGCCAACTACCTTGTGCAATCCACGCCGCGCACATTGGCCCTGAGCGCCACGGTGGACTTCTGAGGCGATAGCGGCAGCCCGGGACATGCGTGCATTCTTCACGGTGATCCACCGTTGGCTGGGTCTGTCGGTCGCCTTGTTCCTGATCATCGCCGGCGCGACCGGCGCGATCATTTCATGGGATCATGAGATCGACGAGTGGCTCAACGCCGACGTCATGCATACGCCGGGCCGCGGGCCGCTGCGCGATCCGCTCGAGCTGGCGGATGCCGTGCGCCGGAGCGATCCAAGGGTGGACATCTCATACATGACGCTGGCGCTGGAAGAGGGCCATGCCGCGCTCTTCATGGTGCGGCCGCTCGTCGATCCCGCCACGCAAAAGCCGTTCGCGCTCGACTACGACACGGCATTCGTCGATCCGGTCACCGCGCGGATCACCGGCCATCGCAGCTCGGCGAGCGTGTCGCTGTCCAGGCGCAACCTCATGCCCTGGCTGCGGCACCTGCACGAGAGCCTGCACATTCCCCCGTTCATGGGCAGCGACCGCTGGGGCTTCTGGCTCATGGGCGGGGTGGCGCTGATGTGGCTGCTCGACTCGTTCGCCGCCATGGTGCTGACCTGGCCCGTCAAGCTGCGCGGCGGGCCGCGCCGGGCGGCAGGCGGCCATGCCGCGCCGGGATGGCTCTCGCGCTGGAAGCCCTCCTGGCTCGTGCGCTGGCGCGCGGGCGGCTACAAGCTCAATTTCGACCTGCACCGCGCGGGCGGCCTCTGGGCGTGGGCGTTCATCCTGATCATCGCGTTCACATCGTTCTCGCTCAACCTGTACCGCGAGGTCTTCTATCCCGTGATGTCGCTGGTTTCAACCACCACGCCGGGACCTTATGAAACACTGCGGCGCGCGCCGCTCGGAGAAGACATCACGCCCCGGATCGGTATCGCGCAAGCCATCGCCGCTGCGGCGAAAGAGGCCGAACGGCTGGGCTTCGAGCATCCGCCGGCGGGCATCTGGTGGGGTGGGGACTATCCCTTCTACAACATCTCTTTCTTCGATCCGGTCAACGAAAACGCAGCCTTCGGCATGGGGCTCTCGAACATCTACGTGAGCTCTGAGGATGGCAGCGTTCTCGGCACCTACCGGCCCTGGCACGGCACGGCGGCCGACGTCTTCGTGCAACTGCAGCTGCCGCTGCATTCGGGCCGCATTCTCGGGCTTGCCGGGCGCGTGATCATGTCCGTCATGGGACTGGTGGTGGTGATGCTGTCGGTGACAGGCATCGTGATCTGGGAGCGCAAGCGGCGGGCGCGCGCCGCCGCACGCCGATAAGCCAGGTCATTGCGGTGGCTGCTGCGTCTTGAGAGGGGGACACCTGTTGAAGCGTTGCTATTGCGCAACAAAAAGAACGGACGAACCCGCCTGGATGAACCGATCGGCACAGATAAAGACCTGATTCAGTGCCGTTATGCTAGCTATCGAAAATACAAACGAATATCATTTGCGTTTTGTAAATTTCTGTGAAGCACCAAATGCTTGTTCTGGGTTGGGTGGCCGCCATCGTGTCTGGATGGTTCATGTGTCTGGCGGCGCCACGTTTTGATTCGCGGTTGCAAGGGGGAATCGGCTTTCTGGTGGGGGCCGTTTTCTTCATTGCAAGCGCAACGTCTTTTGTCCGGGCCGGATTGGGGCTTGCCGAGGCGATCGCCTGTGCCTTGGCCTTGCTCATGCTGGCCGTGCCTTGTGTGAGCTGGTTTCATGCTCCGCGCAAAAAGAGCGTCAAGGCATGAGCGCCGAAGCACTTGGCGCCAAGGCGCGTGACGAAGTCTCTGGCATTGCCGGCGGCGAAGCTGGAAACAAGGAAAACGGGAACAGCAAGGCGGAGTCGCGCCACCTGTTCTTCAAGGGCGTGGCCGGGCTGTTGCTGGGCTTCCCCCTGTCGCTGTGGATCAGCTGGCTGGTCATGTACTCGGGGTGGGGGCCGGCATTCGCACCGGCGCGCGATCAGGTGTCGATGTGGTTGGTGGTGCCGCTGTGGTGCACGGTCCTGTCGGTGAGCTTCCTGGCGGAGAGCCGCGTGCGCTGCCTGGCCTGGCTGCTGGCGGCCAATATTCTGGCAGCCGGGCTGTGGTGGGGGCTGCAATGAAGATCAATGCACAAACGCTGCGCGACTATCTTGCCGTGCATAGCTGGGTGGGGATCGTCTGCGGACTGCTGCTGTTCATCGCTTTCTACGCTGGCGCCTTCTCGATGCTGGAGCCCGAGATCCGGCGCTGGACGCAGCCGGCGGTATCCAAGGTCGACGTCAGCCACGACCCCGACCAGATGCTGCGGCAGTTCCTTGAGCAGCACCCCGATGCCAAGGGCAGGCTCAGCCTGCGCCTGGCGGGCGCGGACAGCGAGACGCCGTTGCTGCGGCTGTCATCCAGGGACAGCGAGCAGTGGTTCGAGCTGCAGCGCGACGGCAAGCTGCGCGACCCCGGCATCGGCAAGGAAGAAGACAACAGCGGCAACTTCGTGGATTACCTGCACCGCAAGGGCGGATTGCCGCTGCCGCTCGAATGGGCCGAGCCGGTGATCGGCGTGGTGTCCCTGCTGTATGCGCTGGCGCTGGTGTCGGGCGTCGTGGTGCTGCTGCCGTCGCTGGTGAAGGACCTGTTCTACCTGCGCATCGGCCCCAACCTCAAGCGCATGTGGCTGGACCTGCACAACCTGTTGGGCGTGGCGAGCCTGCCGTTTCATATCGTGATCGCGTTGAGCGCGGCCGTGTTCGGCCTGCACGACTGGATCTACGCCGCGCAGGACAAGTTCATCTACCGCGACGGATTGCAGGCGACGGTGCAGCGCGACAGCATCAAGCACCCGCAGGTCGAGCGCGAGCAATGGCTGCCGCCGTCGGTCCTGATCAGCAAGGTGCGCGAGCAGGTGCCGGATTTCGAGCCGCAGACGCTGGACTATGTGGGTCTGGGCGGCAAGCGCACGCTGCTCCTGGTGGCCGGCTCCGATGACCGGCATTTCAAGCGCGGCGCGCAATACGGCTTCGCCTTCGTCGACCTGGGCACCGGCCGGATTTATGACCGGATCTATTTCCCGGGCGAGAAAAGCAGCGCCCTGGGGGCTTCCCTGGTGAGCTTTTTCTCGCTGCACTTCGGCAGCTTCGGCGGCAACCCGGTGCGGGTGCTGTACATCCTGCTCGGCCTGAGCGGCGCGCTGCTGTTCTACACCGGCAATCTGCTGTGGATAGAAACCCGCACCAAGCGCATGCGCAAGACACGAGCGATCGAGGAGCGTCCGCGGCACGTGCGCATCATGTCCGGCGCCACGCTGGGCGTGTGCGTGGGCTGCGCGGCGGCGTTGCCCACGGCGCTGGTGGCATCACGGTTGTTTGCACCGCACGTGGTCGACATCAACAGTGTTCACCAGGGTGTCTTCTATGCCGTGCTGTTTGGCTGTGTTGCCTGGGCCTGGCGCGTGGGCACGCAGCGCGCCGCCGGGGCCTTGCTGTGGCTGGCCGCGGCCTGCAACGCGCTGGTTCCATTGCTGGCGGTGCTGCAGAGCGCGGCGCCCATGCTGTTCAGCGCGCCCCTCTACAAAACCTATCAGCCCAGCTTCGTGCTGCTGGAGGGGTTGTGCGCGCTGCTCGCATTGTTCTTTGGATGGCTGGCACTGCGCCACCGCTGGGGCTAGTCATCCGACCCATTTCACTCGTAGTTCCATCATCAAAAGGTATTTGGCTATGCAAAAGCATTCAGCGCGTTCGGCATTCAGGCCGCGGCTCAACCTCATAGTCCTGGCGCTGGTCGCCGCCGGCGCCGCCCCCGCGGCGCTGGCACAGTCGAACACGCAGGATGCCAGTGAATCGCAGGCGCAGCCCGCCTCGCTCCCGCAAGTCAACGTGCGCGACAAGTACGAGCGCGAGGATCTGCCCGCGCTCGCTCCGGGCCGCAAGGCCGCCAGCGGCGCGCGCCTGGGTATTCTGGGCGCCACCTCGATCATGGATGCGCCGGTGCACGTCAACGCCTACACCCGCGAGCTGGCCGAGGACTGGTCCGCGCTGTCGTTGCAGGACGTGCTGGAAAACGACGCTGCCGTCGTGTTCACCACCAACAAGGGGCACCTGCTGCAGAACTTCAACCTGCGCGGGCTGGACGTGACGGCGATGGACATCGCAACGAACGGCCTCTACGGCATCGCGCCGGCCAACTCCGTGCCGATCGAAATGTTCGAGCGCGTGGAAGTGATGCGCGGCCCGAACGTGCTGCTGTCCGGCATGCCGCCCCTGGCCAGCGTTGCGGGCTCGGTGAACATGGTGACCAAGCGCGCGCTGTCCCAGCCCGTCGCTGACTTGACGACCACCTACGTTTCGGATTCCTACCTGCAGGTGCATGCTGACGTGGGCAAGCGTTTCGGCCCCGAGCAGCGCCTGGGCGTGCGCTTCAATGGCGTGTATGGCTCGGGTGACATGGGCGCCGAGGACGAATCGCAGAAGCGCCGCGTGGGCGCGCTTGGCCTCGACTACGTGGGCGACAACTACCGCCTCTCGCTGGACGCATACAGCAGTGTCAACAAGATCGACGGCGGCAGCCCGGGCATGTTCAGCTTCTCGGGCAATGCGTCGATTCCCGGCGTGGGCATGGTTCTGTCGCCACCCAGGGGCGACGTGAACATGTTCCGCGGCACGCATGGCCAGTACGACAACAGCGGCCTGCTGGCGCGGGCGGAAGTCGATTTCAACTCCAACTGGCAGGGCTACTTCGCGGCGGGCGGCTCCGAGGCGGAAGGCAAGGGCCTGCTGTTCGGCACGCGGGCCATCGTCACGGGAGCGGATGGCACGACCCGCGGCGCCATCTACAACGTGCACACCCAGTCCGAGCGGCGCACCGCCGAAGCCGGCGTGATCGGCAAGTTCGCCACGGGCGACGTCCAGCACCGCATGCAACTGTCGTTCAATATCCTCAAGCACAAGGAAGGCACCTACAACACGGCGTGCAACTATTGCTACACCACCAACATGTACGACCCGACGACGCCGACCTTCCCGGACGCGCCCGTCTGGAAGGGCTACACGACGGAGAACGAATTCCGCTCGTTCGCCCTTGCCGACACGATGGGCTTCGCCGATGACAAGGTGCTCGTGACCCTTGGCCTGCGTCACCAGACCGTGAAGACGCCGCTGGTCAGCGGCGCGGCCTCCGACTACAGCAAGAGCCATCTGTCGCCGATGGCCGCCGTCATCGTGCGCCCATGGGGCGAGGACGTTTCGCTGTTCGCCAACTACACCGAAGGCCTGGAGCCGGGCAGAATCGTCGGCACGGGCTACGCCAACACTGGTGAATCCCTCGCGCCCATGAAGACCAAGCAGGGTGAGGTGGGCGTGAAGCTCAAGACCGGCGAGATGACGCATACGGTCAGCGCCTTCCAGATCGAGAAGCCATCGATCGTCACCAACAGCAGCAACTACCAGGTGATCGACGGCAAGCAGCGCCTGCGCGGGCTGGAGTGGAGCGCGTTCGGCAGGATCGCTCCCACGCTGTCGCTGCTCAGCGGCGTGGAATACATCAAATCCCGCCAACTCAACACCGGCTTCGAAAACTACGGCGTGCCCAAGCTGCGCGCCCGTATCGGCCTGGATTGGGACACGCCTATCAAGGGCCTGACCGCTGGCGGCCGCCTGCTCTACACCGACGCCCAGTGGGTGGATTCGGGCAACAAGCTGCGCATTCCTTCATGGACGCGCCTGGATCTGGTGGCCAGGTATGAAACCAAGTTTGGCTCGACGCCCGTGCGCTTCAACGCCAGCGTGGAAAACGTGACGGACAAGAAATACTGGATCGGCATGTTCACCGACGGCTTCGTGATGCCTGGCGCGCCACGCACCTACAGGATGTCGGCCACGGTGTCTTTCTAAAGGCTGTTCGTGATTTCCTCGCGTCGCGCATCACCATGCGCACCGGGGAGCCAGGGCCGCTTCTTGTGAGGTGGATCCGGTAAGGGAAAACGGGCTGATGGCCCGTTTTCCTTTTGGCGGCGCGTTTCGTGGCCGCCGGGCTTTCTGCTAGAGGGCGCCGCGCCGTCAATCCAGCGCGATATTCGCGCCCTTCACGATTTCGCTCCACTTGCGTTTGTCCTTGACGAGGAAGTTCAGGAAATCCTGCTGCGTGCCGCCCACCACCTCAAGGCCGTCGTTGGTGAAGCGCTGCTGGATTTCGGGCAACTGCAGCACCTTGGCCACTTCCTTCTGAACCCGGTCGATCGCCGCTGGCGGCGTGCCCTTGGGCGCGCAGATGGCGCTCCAGCCCACGGGGGCAAAGCCAGGGACGCCAGCCTCGGAGACGGTCGGGATCTCCGGGAACGCCTTGAGGCGGTTCGTGCCGGCGATGCCGAGCGCGCGCAGTTTGCCGGCCTTCACGTGCGCCATGGAACTCACGGGCTGATCAAAGATCAGCGAGACCTGCCCGCTCACCACGTCCGTCATGGCCTGGCCCGTGCCTTTGTAGGGGACGTGCACGATATCGACGTGGGCCATCGCCTTGAAGCTCTCGCCCGCCAGGTGGCCCGCCGTGCCGTTGCCGGAAGATGCGAAGTTGATCGTGCCCGGATGGGCCTTGGCATAGGCCACGAACTCATTCACATCCTTCACGGGAACTGCGGTGTTCACCAGCATCATCAGCGGCGCGTTGACGAGGTGGATCACGGGGATGATGTCGTTGTCCGCGTCGTAGGGCAGGTTCTTGGTCATGTAGGGCTGAATGGCCAGCGTGCCCGTGGCGCAGACCATCATGGTGTGGCCGTCACGCGGCGCACGCAGCATACCGTCGACGGCGATGTTGCCGCTCGCGCCCGGGCGGTTCTCCACGATCACCTGCTGGCCCAGCGCCTCGCTGAGCCTGGGTCCGATCACGCGGGCGATGATGTCGTTGGAGCCGCCCGGAGCAAACCCCACCAACAGGCGAAATGGCTTGGATGGAAAGGCTTCGGCAGATTGCGCCGATGCCGCGCCCGGCAGCACCGCAAGGGCGAGGCTGGCCGCGACGGCGCATTGGATTCGCTTGAAAAAGACTTTGCGGGTGTGCAGCATGGTCTGGGCTTTCTTTCAATGAAGGAAGTGGGGCGAAAGGGGGGATTCAACGGAACTCGTTGGCAGGCCTGTGCAAGAAACGGTCCTCTGCTCAGGCCAGGTCGGCGCGGCCTTGTGCGAGACGGCGGCAGGCCTCGAGCAGATGCGGCGTATCCGCCGCGAACGAGATGCGGAAATGCGTGGGCACGCCATAGGCGCTGCCCTGGAGAACGGCCAGGTTCTGCGAGTTCAGCAGATGCATCACCCAGTCGTCGCTGCTCTCGATGCTGTGCCCTTCCCTGGTGCGCAGGCCAAACAGCCCGCTGCATGAAATGAAGGCATAGAACGCCCCTTCAGGTGCATGGCACTGCAGCCCGTCGATCGCATTGATGGCCTGCACCACGACGTCGCGTCGCTGCTGGAACGTCTTGCGCGAGGCGCCGATGAAATCCTGCGGCCCGTTCAGCGCGGCCATGGCCGCGGCCTGGCTCACGGAGCTTGCGTTGGAGGTGCTCTGCGACTGCAGCTTCACCATCGCATTGATCAGCGGCGTGGGTGCGGCGCCGTAGCCGATGCGCCAGCCCGTCATCGCATAGGCCTTGGAGACACCGTTCACGGTCAACGTGCGCTCCTTGAGCTCGGGCGCGACTTGCGCCATGGTCGCGAAGGCGCGGCCGTCATAGATCAGGTGCTCGTAGATATCGTCGGTCATCACCCAGACATGCGGATGGCGCACCAGCACATCGGCCAGCGCGCGCAGTTCCAAGGCGGAGTAGGTTGCGCCGCTCGGGTTGTTGGGCGAGTTCAGCATCAGCCAGCGCGTCTTGCCGGTGATGGCGCGCTCCAGGTCCTCGGGTTGCAGCTTGAAGCCCTCGCTGGACGGACAGTTGACGAATACTGGCACGCCTCCTGCAAGCATCGTGATGTCGGGATAGGAGACCCAGTACGGTGCCGGAATGATGACTTCATCACCTGCGTTCACGGTACTGAGCAGGGCGTTGAAAATCACTTGCTTGGCGCCATTGCAGACCACGATTTCCTTGTCGGTGTATGCAAGCTGGTTCTCGCGCTGGAATTTTTGCACGATGGCGGCCTTGAGTTCGGCCATTCCGCCTACGTCCGTGTAGCGCGTTCTGCCTTCGGCCATGGCCCGGGTGGCTGCTTCCTGGATGAACGCCGGAGTGTCGAAATCGGGCTCGCCGGCCGTCAGGCTCACAATGTCGCGTCCCTGGGCGCGCAGCTCCCGGGCGCGCTGACCTGCCATGGAACTGGGTGAAGGCTTGATGCGTTGAATGCGTTGCGAAAGCTGAATCATGAATTCTTATCTAATGGAGGCTGGAAATGTCATTGTGTTGATTGGCATCAAGCCTTCCAAGCGAGAAATTTGCGTTGCCTCCATTCCATTTGTTCATACCCGTGAAATCCCCTAGGGCCCAATCGTCATGACGTTCAAACAACTGGAGGCGTTCTATTTCAGCGCGCGGCTGCTCAGCTTCAGCGCCGCGGCGCAGCGCCTGTGCACCACGCAGTCCGCCATCTCCAAGCGTGTCGCGGAACTGGAAAGCGCCGTGGGCGGCATCGTCTTCATCCGCCAGCCCCATGGCCTGGCCACCACGCCCCTGGGCATGCGGCTGCTGCCGCTGGCCGAGGAGACGCTGCAGCTTCGCAAGCGCATCGAAGATGAAGCCAATGCCGAGAAGGGCGTGCAGAGCATCTTTCGGCTGGGCATCACCGAGCTGACCGCGCTCACCTGGCTTACGCGCCTGGTTACGCAGCTACGCATGGACTTCCCCAGCGTCAAGGTCGAACCCGTGGTGGATGCCGGCCTGCCGCTATTGCAGCGTCTGGAGAACAACCAGCTCGATCTGGCCATCCTGCCGGGCTCCTTCTGGGGGCAGCAATATCTGACCATCCCGATCGGCCAGGTCGAGGAGCCCTGGGTCGCGAGCCCCGCGCTCGGTATCCCCGGGCGGCCACTGCGGCCCGAGGAGTTCGCCAACTACCCGGCGCTCGAGCAATCGGCCGGTTCGGGCAAGTCGTTGTTCTATGAGTCCTGGCACCAGCAGCACGGCTTCAGGTTCAACAACATCTTCGCCACCAACAGCCTGCCGGTGCTGCGCGAGCTGACCATAGGCGGCTTTGGCATCAGCCAGCTGGCGATGGACTTCGTGCGCGAGGACATCGACGCGGGGCTTCTGCAGATCGTGCGCAGCGACCCCATGCCGCCGCCGATGACCTATTGCGCTGTCTACCGCCGCGACAACTATGACGTACGGCTCAAGCAGGCGGCACGGCTTGCGGCGCAATTGTGCGACTTTTCCATGATGACGGCGCGCACCCTGGCTGCCCGCGCGGGAGTCGCCCGCACGCAGCGGTGCGACGAGTGAAGAAATTGGGAGGGCTTGGCCTGGCGTGCCAAAACTTCCTGCTACAATACTAGCTTCGACGCTGCGGAGAGGTGGCAGAGTGGTCGAATGTACCTGACTCGAAATCAGGCGTACGTGCAAGCGTACCGAGGGTTCGAATCCCTCCCTCTCCGCCAAACAGCGTTGGAGCGCGGCTGTAGCTCAGCTGGATAGAGTACTTGGCTACGAACCAAGGGGTCGTGGG
>NZ_JBEBOW010000068.1:0-18326 GCF_040396215.1 Diaphorobacter ruginosibacter
AGCCGTGCGGAACCTCCCGGCCGGCGCGCGCGGCGATCTGGATGTCGCCGTGCGCGATGGCGCTGGTGGCCAGGTCGAACACGACGGGCTCGCCTTTTTCCCGTGGCGCGGCAAAGGCGATGGGATTGGTGCCGAACAGCGCCTTGTGGCCGCCGCTGGGCACCACGCAGGCCATGCTGTTGACCACGGTGAGCGCGACGAGTCCCTCGCGTGCGAGCGGCTCCACGTCGGGCCAGAGCGCGGCGAAGTGGTGCGAGCGGCGGATCGCCATGAGGGCGATGCCGTTCGCGCGCGTCTTGGCGATGAAGGCCTCGCGCGCGGCGAGGAGGGCGGGCTGCGCGAAGCCGTTGGCCGCATCGACTGCGATGAAGCCGGGGGCCTTGTCCTCGACCACTGGAATCGCCCGGCCATCCACCCACCCGCTCCTCAGCGTGGAGACATAACCGGGGATGCGGAATACGCCGTGGCTCGCGGCGCCGTCGCGCTGCGCCGATGCGCAGTTGTCGGCCAGAATGGCCGCCACGCGCGTGCTCGCGCCGTTGCGCTCCAGTATGGACTGGAGAATGCGGCGCAGTTGCTCGAATGGAACGTGAACGTGGGCGGGCGAGAGCGAGGACTCGCCGTGGCCGGTGGGATCGGGTGATGACGACATGCTGTGATTGTGGCTCCTGCGGGATGGCTCAGTCACCCATCACCACGCCTTCGCGCCGTGGATCGGCGCCGCCCAGCCACATCTGCCTGCCGTGGATTTCCGCGCGGGTGATGGCTTGCAGGCCACTGGTCAGATTCATCTCGCGCACTTGCGCGCCGCGCTCGCGCAGCGCCGAGACGGTGGATTCGGGGAAGCGCTGTTCCTCCAGCAGCGTCGGCCCGTTCAGCGAGCCGAAGTTGGGCAGGTTGATGGCCTGCTGCGGCGTCAGCCCCCAGTTGAAGATGCCATAGAGCAGCTTGCCGGTGTAGTGGATGATCATGGCGCCCCCGGGGCTGCCGCCGCTCATCAGCAACTGGCCGCTGCTCTTGTCGAAAACCAGGGTCGGAGCCATGGATGAGCGCGGCCGCTTGCCGGGCTCCACGCGGTTGGCGATCGCTGCGCCGCTCGCGTCCCGGGGCGTGAAGCTGAAATCCGTGAGTTCGTTGTTGAGCAGGAAGCCCTTGACCATCTGGCGCGAGCCGAACTGATCCTCGATGGTGGTCGTCATGGCCACCGCGTTGCCCATGGCGTCCACCACGCTGATGTGGCTGGTGCCGTGTTCGATCTGGCCGGGCATCGGCGCGTAGCTGGTCTTTGCCATGCCGGGCGTTCCGGGCCGAGCCACGTTCATGCTCCTGGGGCCGATCAGCGCGGCCCGGCGGGCGAGATAGCCGGGATCGACGAGGCTGTGCCAGCTGCCCGCGGGAGGTTGGACAAAGTCCGGGTCGGCAACGTACAGGTTGCGGTCGGCGAACGCCAGGCGCGATGCTTCGGCATAGAGGTACAGCCAGTCGGCGCCGGGCAGTGGACCCTTGGGATCGCCCGGCCCGGCGAGGCCATCCTGCAGTTGCATCGCGGTGGCGTCGGTGTTCTTGAGGATGCCCAGTATCTGCGCGATGGCGATGGCGCCGGAGCTTGGCGGCGGAAAGCCGCACATGCGGTAGGTGCGCGACGAGATCTGATAGTCGGTGCAGAACGCTTCGCGCTTGCGGGGCTGATAGTTGGCCAGGTCCGCCATCGTCATGCGGCCCGGGTTGGTGGGGTGGCTGTTCACCTTGTCGACGATGGCCCGCGCCACTTCGCCTTCGAGCAGCGCCTTGGAGCCGTTTCTGGCGATGCCGCGCAGCACCTTGGCGAGTTCGGGATTCCTGAGCACGTGGCCGACGGGCCAGGGCTTGCCGTCGGCGTCGAAGAAGTAGGCGCGGGCGGCGGGATCGCTGGCCAGGTATTTCTCGTTGGACAGCAAGGTGTTCAGGCGCGGGCTGACCTTGAAGCCGTCCTCCGCCAGGGCGATGGCCGGCTCGAAGAGTTTGGCCCAGGGCAGCTTGCCGTGCTCCTTGTGCGCCAGCTCCAGCATGCGGACCGCGCCGGGCACGCCCACGGAGCGCCCTCCGACCACGGCCTCGATGAACGGCATGGGCTTGCCGTCAGCGCCGATGAACAGGTTCTCCGTGGCCGAGGCGGGAGCGACTTCGCGGCCGTCGTAGGCTTGCACCTTGCCGCCCGATGCATGCAGCAGGAAGGCGCCGCCCGCCACGCCGCTCGACTGCGGCTCCACCAGGGAGAGCACCATCTGTACCGCGATGGCCGCATCGACCGCGCTGCCGCCCGCCTGGAGGACTTTGTAGCCCGCCTCGGTCGCCAGCGGGTTGGCCGCCGCCACCGCGAATTTGGACGTGGCCCAGCCGGGCTTTTCCGTATAGCCGGACGAGCCCTCGGGCTGCGTGGCCGGGTCCAGCTTGAGAGACGGTGTGCCGGAGCAGGCCCCCAGCACGAGAGTCGCGGCGGAAGCCGCTGGAAGCAGCAGCCGTCGGGATTGAGGCAGAGCGGGGCTGGCCATGTTGACTCCTTGGATTCTGCGGGATGATGGGTGCATCCTAAGGTATTCAACCGCGGCTCCCAAGCGAGCCCGCGCGTTTCGTGCGCCCGGCGGCCAGCCGGGCGGCGCGCGCCTTGTCAGAACCGGTAGGTCAGCCCGGCGTTGATGCTGCGGCCGTTGCCCGACAGGAAGGTGGGCATGACCGCCGTGCCGGTGCCCCGGATCACGAACGCGCTGGCGTAGGTGCGGTCCGTGAGGTTGTCCACCGTCACGTAGGCCTGCCACTGCTTGCTGGGCTGGTAGGTCACGCGCAGGCCCAGCAGTGCGTAGCCGTCCTGCTCGGTGCCGGAGACGTTGGCGTGGTTGGTCTGCGTCTTGACCGGCTGCCAGCGCAGCGTGGGCCCGGCGCTCCATGCGCCCTGGCGGAGCATGAGCTCGGCGGCGATCAGGTGGCGCGGCACGCCCGCGATGCGGTTGCCCGCGTATTCGCCGCCCCGGAAGCGGAAATCGCTGAAGGTGTAGGCGCCCTGGTATTCCAGCGTGGCGGAGCCCACGGGCCAGCGGCCGCGCGCGCCCAGTTCCACGCCCTGGTGGGTCGTCTTGTCGCTGTAGTTGAAGGTGCCTGATGCCGTGCCGGCGTCGTTGAAGACTTCCATCAGCTCGTCGCGCACCGAGCTGCGATAGACGCTGAGCGACCATTCGCCCGCCTCGCGGCCTTCGCCGAAGCTGCCGCGCGCGCCGGCTTCGACGGTCCAGGCGCGCTGCAGTTTCAGCGGCGTCATCGTCGTGCCGGAGAGTATTTCCCAATAGGTGGGGGCTTCGCTGCTGCGGCTGACGTTGGCGAACAGCTGGGTGCGGCAGGCGGCCTGCCAGAGCACGCCGATCTTGGGCGAGGCCGCGTTCCATTGCTGGTTGAGTTCGGTCCCGGAGAGGGTGTTGCGGGCGTCGCGGATGGATTGCACATAGCGCAGGTCGCCCACCAGCGACCATGCCGGGTTGAGGGCCCAGTTCAGGCCGAGATTGGCGCTGCGGTTTTCCGCCTGCAGGTCATAGCTGGCGGCAGCGGGCAGGCGCTCGCCCGTGGCGCTGACGGAGCGCATGTCGCGGTCCATGTCGCTCTTCGCCCAATGCAGGCCGGCCTGGTAGGACAGCGCGCCCGCCTTGCCGGCGCTGACCCATTGCATCCCCAGGGTGTGGCCCTTGGTGGGGGTGGACATGGCGGGCGAGGTGAAGGTGTCGTCGATGCTCTGCCAGTACACGCCCACGGTGTGGTTCAGCTCCTCGCTGCCCCAGTGCGTGCGGTTGGCGATGCGCAACTGCTGGGTGTCGCGGTTGGGGTCGCGCACATAGATGTTGTTGGCCTGGTCGAGCGGGGTGCCATAGTCGCCCATCACGCTGCGGGGATCGCTTTGCAGGCGGGCCTTGGGGATGACGTTGGGGATCTGGAAATGCAGGTCGGTATAGGACAGGTAGGTCCGGTTCTCGACGTCGCCCGAGCGCCAGCCCGCGTTCGCATGCAGGCTGCTGCGCCGGGAGGCGGAGTGGTGGCGGTAGCCGTCGGCCTCGTCATGGCTGGCGAAGATGCGGCCGTCCCAGGATTCGCCCTGCGCGCCGATGCCGGCCGAGAGACTCTTGCGGCCGAAGCTGCCGGCGCCCACGTCGATGCGGTTGCTGTCGCCGCCTGTCACGGACTGAAAGTCCAGCTCGCCGCCGAGTGTGCTGGCTCCGGGGTGCAGCGCATTGCTGCCGCGCCGGACGGCCACCAGCGAGCTGTTGCGTGGCTCCAGCGTGCTGATGACGAAGGAGCCGTCGGCTTCGTTCAGCGGCAGGCCGTCCTGCAGCAGCAGCACTCCGCGATTGACGGGGTTGCTCTGGATGCCCGAGCCTCGAATGTTCAGCCGGGGCTGGTCCTGACCGCCGAAGAACTCCTGTATCACCAGGCCCGGCTGCAGGCCCAGGGCGTCCTGCAGGGTCTGAAGGCGCACTTTCTCCTGCGGCGCGATCAGGTTCACGCCGCCGGGCGTCTGCTCAAGGCGCTGGCGCGCCTGCCGGTAGCTGGGGGCCAGGGGGGAGCCGGTTTCGTGCTCGCCGCTCACAGTGACCGTGGGCAGGGTGGATGAGTCGGCGGATTGCGCCCAGCCCGATACGGGACAGGCCAGCAGGGCGAGAAGCAGGGGTGAATATTTGAAGGTTGGCTCAGGCATGGTGATGCTCGATGGGTCAAAGGGATGGTGAGGAAGCGATGCGGCGGGGATGGGCCTAGCCCGCGTAGAACATCCACTTGGCCAGCAGCACGATGGCGACCATGTGGGTGAACACGCTGAGGTGAATGACGCGGAAATGCCCGCTGTGCAGCTTGCCCTTGCGGCGCAGGGTCATGGCGGTGAGGAAGTGGCCGAACACGCTGGTGGCCAGGGCGATCTTGAGCCACAGCATCAGGGCGAAGTGGCTCTGCAGCGGCGCGGCCAGCAGTCCGCTGTAGCGGGTGAGGGCCATGCCGATGCCGGCGCTGAACAAGGCGAGCAGCACCCAGGGCATGATCCGGCGCGCGCGGTTGCCGATGGCGATTTCCACCTGGCGCATCACTTCCCTGGGGATTTTCTTGCGGATGCCTTCGAGCATCAGTACCTCGAAGAACACCGTGCCGATGAAGAACAGCGCGGCAAACAGATGGATGGTGAGTAAAACGGGGTAGGTCATGGGGTGGTTTGCCGGGAGGCCGGCATATCGTTGGAAATGAGTGAGGAGAGGCTTTCCATGGCGCGGGGCCGCACCTGCGCGTCGCGCACCTCCCAGCAGCGACTGACCATGGCGGCCAGTTCCTGCGGGTGGTGGCTCACGCAGAGCATGGCGGCGCCGCGCGCGTCCAGGCTGCCTGCGCACAGGCGCGCCATGCGCTGGCGCAGGGCGGGGTCGAGTGCGCTGAAGGGCTCGTCCAGAAGCAGCAGATCGGGCTCCATGGAGAGCGCCCGGGCCAGGGACACGCGCTGGGCCATGCCGCCGGACAACTCACGCGGCCATGACTGTGCGATGGAGGCTTCAAGCTCCACCCGCTCCAGCCATTGCAGCGCCCGAAGCCGCGCCTGCTCGTGGGGAATGCCCGCTGCGCAAAGGGGCAGCATCAGGTTGTCGAGCACGCGCCGCCAGGGCAGCAGGCGCGGCTCCTGGAACAGCAGGGCCGTGCGCGCAAAGCCATTGCCGACATGGCCGCTGGATGGCTTCTGCAGACTGCACGCCAGCCGCAGCAGCGAGCTCTTGCCCGCGCCGCTCGCGCCGACGAGGCCCACGCGCTCGCCGGGCAGCAGGCGCAGGGCGATGCGCTCCAGTACCGTGCGCCCGCCCAGGCGGAGTGTGAGCTCGCGCATCTCAAGCATGGCGCACCTCCTGCCAGCGGCCCAGGCGGCGTTGCAGCGGCTGGATCAGTGCCAGCTCCAGCAGTCCGACGAAGGCCAGGATCATCAGCACCCAGGCGTACAGCTCCGAGCTGTCGAACGTGGCGCGGGCATTGGCCAGCGCGTGGCCCACGCCGCTGTCGGCGCCCAGCACTTCGGCCATGACCACCAGGCGCACGCCGCCATTGACGGCGATCAGCAGCGCGGCGCTCAAGGGCGCGGTGAGGGCCGGCACATACAGATGGCGCAGCCGCAGCCAGAAGCCGAAACGGTAGACGTGGGTCATCTCCAGCAACTGCCGGTCCACCTGCGCCATGCCCTTGACGGTGTTGACGTAGAGGCCGGGCGCGGTCATCAGCGCGGCCAGAAAGATCACCATGGCCGAGCCGAGGCCGAACCACAGCATCGCCAGCAGCACCACGACCACCGAGGGAATCGCCATCAGCAGCCAGCGCAGCGGCTCCAGCGCGCCGCGCAGGCGCGGGCTGTGCGCGGCCAGCAGGCCCAGGGCGAAGCCGCATGTGCAGCCCAGGCTGATGCCGATGGCCGCGCGCATCAGGCTGGCCGCCGCGGCGGGAAAGAAGCGCCCGCTGTCCAGCAGGGGGCCGATGGCCCGCAATGCGTCGAGCGGTGTCGCCATGAGCAGCGGACCCAGCCGCTGCGCGGTGAGCTGCCACGCCAGCACGATGGCCGCCAGCCCCGCCAGCGCCCACGCGCGGGAGGTGCGCGCCGACTCGCGGGGAGAAGGGGCGTCGTCCATCATGGCCCGTAGAAACCTGCCTCGGGCAGCTTGTTGCCGATGGCCTTGGGGTGCCTGGTCTTCAAGAGCGTGTACAGCGCTTCCAGCTCGGTGCGCACCTCCGTGGCGGGGCGGCTTTCCAGGCGGGTGACTTCGATGGCCTGCCGCAGCGCGTCCACCGGCATGTGGGGCAGATACTTGTGGGCCACTTGCGCGCAGTCCGGTGCATGCGATTTGCACCAGGCGGCGGATGCGGCATACGCTTTTTCCACCGCGCGCGACAGCTCCAGATCGTCCGCCACGGTGGCGTTGGCCATCAGTCCGGCCTGGGGCAGGCTGGGCTGGTGGGGAAAGTATTGCGGCCACGCTTCTTCCAGGCTTTGCACCCGGTGCAGCGGCGCGCCCTTGCCCTGGCTGGCGCCGCGCCACAGCAGCAGCGAGGCGGCGGGCTCGGCGAGCACGACGTGCTTGCCCTGGCCGGAGAGCATCAGCGCGATGGCGTCCTGGCCGCTGCGTGTGCGGCGCACCCGCACGGGAGCCTTGCCGTCAGGGTCCTGAGCGGTCAGCAGCGTGTCGATCAGCACGTCGCCCAGATCATGCTGGAAGGGCGACAGCAACTCCTGCCCCGCGAGATCGCCAAAGCCCTTGACCGCCGGGTCGGTGCTGACCAGCCACACCAGACCCCACACGGAGACGCTGAGCAGCCGCGTCTTCTGGCCCCGGTTGGCCAGCAGCGCGGGCAGCGTCGTGGGCGTGGCCGTGAAATCCAGCTTCTTGTGCGCCAGCAGCGAGCTGAGCTGGTCGTGCGTCTCCCAGAGCCGGAATTCGACCTTGGCGGCATAGGGCTTGAGCGCCCCGGTTTCCACCATGTGCATCAGGGGATAGCTGACCACGGCGCCGGGGCCGCCCAGCGTCAGCTTGTCCACGGCGGGGGCGGCGGACGCGGCGGCGCACAATGCGCATCCCCCCGCCGCCGCCAGCACGGGGCGGGACAGCCTGCCCAGGACGGAGCGCAAACGATCCTTCGCAGCCATGGCCCATTGCTGCAAATCGTACATGAGAATTGTTATCATTCAGTTATGTTGCAGCCAATCCCCCGTCTTCCCAAATGACAAAAGTCAACTCACCCGAGATGCAGGTGCTGGGAATGCAGCGCCTGCGCGAACTGTCGTTGTTCGCCGATGTGCCGGAGCAGGAGATGGCCGGGATCACCGAAGGCTCCGCCTGCTGCGCGTTTCAGGACGAGGAGTTCCTGTTCCGCGAAGGCGCATCGGCGGCCTGCTATTACCTGGTGCTGCAAGGCGAGGTAGAGGTGCTGCGCTTCGGCCTCGATGGCGAGGACCGCATCTTCAACGTGTTCGGTCCCGGGCGCCTGGTGGCGATTGCCGCGATGTTCATGCCCCACGGGCGCTATCCCATGAATGCCCGCGCGCGCGCGGGCACCGTGTGCCTGCGGCTGGCGCGCGAGCCGCTCACCCGCGCGTGCGGGCGCAGCGCGCCGCTGGCGATGCGCCTTCTGGCGATGATGAGCACCACCGTGTACCAGCACGTCAACGAAGTGGAGTGGCTGACCGCCAGCACCGCGCCGCAGCGGCTCGCGCGCTATCTGCTCAAGCTCGGCGAGCGCCAGGGCGACAGCCTGCTGCTTCCCCTCAACCAGCGCCAGTTGGCCGCACGGCAGGGCGTGCGCGCCGAAACCCTGAGCCGGCTGCTGGGCGACTGGCAGGCACGGGGCGTCGTGGCCGGGCGCGGCCGCGAATGGCGCATCATCGACCATGGCTATCTCCAGCAGCTGGCGCATGCGGCGGAGCGCGCTTTCTGATGGGCGGCAGGCGGTGTGGGTCTTGACAAACATCATTGGACTGCGCGCTGCCTTGCCCGAACAATGCCCCGCATGAGCGACTCACATCCAGAACCATCGACGACCGATGCCGCGATCTCCGTGGAGGACATCCGGCATCTGGTGCATACCTTCTATGGCCAGGTCCGGGAGGATCCGCTGCTGGGGCCGGTCTTCGACGCCCATGTCCACGATTGGGACGAGCACTTGCAGACCCTGGTCGATTTCTGGTCCTGGCTGGTGCTCAGGCAAGAGGGCTTTTCGGGCGCGCCCATGCCCAAGCATGCCCGGCTGCCCGACTTGAGCTGGGCCCATTTCGAGCGCTGGCTGGCGTTGTTCCGACAGACGACGGCAGAGCAGAACCTGCCCGCGCTGCAGGCCCTGGTGGATGGCATGGCCGAGCGCATCGCGGCGCGCCTGTGGGAACACTACCAGAAGCAGGCGCCGGACAGCGTCTGGCTGCGCGAAGTGCCGCAGGGCCTGGAGAGCTACAAGACATCGCCTTTGTTCACGCACGACAAGCTTCCCGCAGCGCTGCAGTCCACGCACACCATCAAGGCCGGAGCCTGGGGACTGTTGCGCGTGCATGGCGGCTCGCTGGTGTTCACGCTGGACATCGAGCCGCCGCGCACCATTTTGCTGGAGGCGGGCGACCAACTGGTGGTGGAGCCCCAGGTTCCGCACCATGTGACGTTCGTGAAGCCGGGCTCCCTTCAGATCACTTTCTACAGGCAGGGCGATGCGTGAGCCCGCGTTGTAAAAAAGGCAGCCGGTTTCCGGGCTGCCTTCTTGGGTGCGGGTGCGGCGCCGAGGCCGCCTATGCGTGAGACAGGCGCTGGAGCGCCGACCCTATCCGGTGCCGTCAGTCCCTGGATGATCCGGCGTCACCTGCTGACGCGCCGCTGGCTTGCTCCTGCGTTGCGTTGTCGGCATCGATGCCGGCCTGGCGCAGCGCCGCCTTTTCGCCCGCGGGCGCGAACTTGCTGTACTTGCCGATGATGGAGACCATCTGGCCATAGATGCGCGGGTTGCCCGCGAGGCATTCGCGCTGCTCGAGGAAGTCGGCCTCGCCCGTGAAGTTGCCGACCAGGCCCCCGGCCTCGGTCACCAGCAGCGAGCCAGCGGCCACGTCCCAGATGGAGAGGCCGGTCTCGAAGAACGCATCGGTGAAGCCCGCGGCCACGTAGGCCAGGTCGAGCGCCGCCGCGCCCGGGCGGCGCAGGCCCGCGCAGCGCTGCATCACGTCGCCCATCAGCGTGAGGTAGTTCTGGAAGTTGTCGCCGGGACGGAACGGAAAGCCCGTGGAAATCAGGCATTCGCCCATGCGGGTGCGCTTGCTCACGCGGATGCGGCGTTCGTTGAGGAACGCGCCGCGGCCCCGGGTGGCGGTGAAGAGGTCGTTGCGGGTCGGGTCATACACGACAGCCTGCTCGATCTTGCCGCGCACGGCGAGCGCGATGCTCACGCAATAGACCGGAAAGCCGTGGATGAAGTTGGTGGTGCCGTCCAGCGGATCGATGATCCAGACGAACTCCGAGGTCTTGGAGCCGTACTCGTTGCCCGACTCCTCGGCCAGGATGCCGTGCTGCGGATAGGCGGTCAGAAGGGTTTCGATAATGGCGCGTTCACTCGCCACGTCGACCTCGGTCACGAAATCATTGAGCTGCTTTTGCGAGACACGCACGGCCTCGACGTCGAGGGCGGCTCGGTTGATGATGGCGCCAGCGGCGCGCGCAGCCTTGATGGCCACGTTGAGCATGGGGTGCAGGGTAGAGGTCGACATGGATTGTGTGGAGGAGCGGCCCGGCAGGATTCGCCGTGTTGCGCCCGGCGATGCGGACGCGCAAAGGCGAAATTCTATCGCCATTGGGCGAATTCCGCACGCGCCATGGAAAAGGGATGTTCCCGCGCTGCAGCGCCCGGGGGCATCGGATGCCCGGCAAAGCGGCGACAATGGAGGGTTTTCGCACCGGCCGATCCCGGCCGCCGTCCGACATACCCGATTGAAAGCCATGAAGACCCGTTTCATCCTCATCAATACCAGCCATGCCGGCAATGTGGGCGCGGCCGCGCGCGCGCTCAAGACCATGGGTTTCGATGAGCTGGTGCTGGTTGCTCCGCGCTGGCCCAACGTGCTGCGCAAGGAGGAAACCATTCAGCGCGCGAGCGGTGCGCTTGATGTGCTGGAGCATTGCCGCATCGTCGATACGCTCGATGAGGCGCTCGAGGGGATGAGCCACCTGTGCGCCACCGCCATGACGCCGCGCGACTTCGGGCCGCCCACGCGCACGCCGCGCGAGCATTTCGATCTGCTGCTCGGCGGCAGGCTCAACGCGCCAGGCGCGCATCCGGGCGATGCTCCCAATGAAACCGGCGTGGCCTTCCTCTTTGGCTGCGAGCGTTTCGGCATGTCCAATGAGGACGTCTACCGCTGCGATGTGGCGCTGTCGATTCCCACCAACCCCGGGTTCGGCTCGCTCAATCTGGCGTCCGCCGTCCAGGTGATTGCCTATGACTGGCGCGAGGCCCTGGGCGGGTTCGCCGTGCGCGAGGCCACGCCGCCCGCTGACCGCGCCGACGCCGCGCAGGTGGCGGGCATGCTGGAGCACTGGGAGAAAGCGCTCGCGGACATCGGCTTTCTCGACCCCGCCGCGCCCAGGAAGCTGATGCCGCGCCTAAACCAGATGTTCAACCGCGCGCAACTCACGCAGGAGGAAATCCACATCCTTCGCGGTGTTGCCAAGGCGATGATCCAGGCCGCAAGGACAAACGGCTAGACTGCAAGTTCCTTTTTCATCCAAAGATATTCATTTTTCATGTTTGACCGCCTGCGATCCGATATCCAGTGCATTCTTGAGCGCGACCCGGCTGCACGCAGCACCTGGGAAGTGATCACGTGCTACCCAGGCCTGCATGCCATCTGGCTGCATCGTCCCGGGCATTGGTGTTGGAACCACGGTTTCAAATGGCTGGGGCGGTTCATCTCGAATTTCTCGCGCTGGCTCACCGGCATCGAGATCCATCCCGGCGCGAAGATCGGCGACCGCGTGTTCTTCGACCATGCGATGGGCGTCGTGGTCGGCGAGACGGCGGAGATCGGCGACGGCTGCACGATCTATCAAGGCGTGACGCTGGGCGGCACGTCGCTCTACAAAGGCACCAAGCGTCATCCGACGCTTGGAAGGGACGTGGTGGTGAGCGCCGGCGCCAAGGTGCTTGGCGGCTTTGAAGTGGGCGATGGCGCCAAGATCGGCAGCAACGCCGTGGTCATCAAGCCGGTGCCGCCCGGAGCAACGGCCGTGGGTATTCCCGCGCGCATCATTCCCTCCAAGGCCGGCCAGAGCGCGGACGTGACCGAAGCGCCCGCGGCAGCCAGCGTGGCGCCGAGCGCTGCCGCATCGGCCAGCCCCGCGCCGTTTTCCGCCTACGGCATAGAGCAGCAGCAGGACGACCCGCTCTCGCAGGCCATGCGCAGCCTGATCGAGCACACGGCCGCGCAGGAGCGCCAGATCGCGCTGTTGTGGCAGAGCATTGAAAAGCTCAGCACCGCCGCGCCCAGGGAGGTAGGTGATTGCGTTCCGTGCGATGCCGCCAAGAGGGAGAGTTTCGAGGCGAAGAAGCTCAGCGACCTCGTCGGCAAATGAGGCGGCGCGGATAGCCGGACCTCCATGGCCCATTCCATGCCGCGCAGCTCGCGGGTCGTGTGCCGTCCTGCAGGCCGCGCGGCATTTGCGTATATTCATGCGTTGGCCGCGCAGTGCTCCCGCCAGGCGGGCGGCCTTGCGCGCCGTTCTTCCCTTTCCTTCCTTGCCTTCATCCTTCAGGGGTTTGCATCCAATGAATGTCAGTCAGGCCATGCGCGAGCGCCGTTCGGTTCGCGCCTATTTGTCGCGCGTTCCCCAGGCCGCCGATGTCGAAAAACTCATCTCCGACGCCGCGCTGGCGGCGTCCGGCGGCAATCTGCAGCCATGGAGGATCATCGCGCTCGCGGGTGAGCCGCTCGAGCGGCTGACCGCCGCCATGGAAGGGGCGCAGCCCCAAGAAGAGGGCGCTGGTTTCGGGACGTCCTACCCGCCCAACCTCTGGGAGCCGTATCGCACGCGCCGCTTCAAGAACGGCGAGGATCTCTATCGCACCATCGGCATCCCGCGCGAGAACAAGGCCGCGCGGCTCGAGCAGATGGCCAGGAACGGGCAATTCTTCGGCGCGCCGGTCGGCGTGTTCGTGTTCGTCGACGAGCGCATGGGCTACGCGCAGTGGGTGGACCTGGGTATCTATCTGCAGTCCTTCATGCTGCTGGCCACGGAGCGAGGCATGGCGACCTGCCCGCAGGGCTACTGGAGGCGTTTTGCCGATACCGTCGAGAGCCTGCTCGAAGTGCCCGATCCGTACCGCGTGGCCTACGGGATTGCGCTGGGTTATGAAGACCGGGACGCATCCATCAATACGCTGAGAGCGGACAGGGCGCCCTTCGGCGAATGGGCCCAGATGCGCGGGTTCTAGTCTCCTTCCCGCTGCTCTCTTGCTCTTCTACCGTGCGCGCTCGAGTCCGGGCGCGGGCGCGATCCCGCGCGAGGCCCAGGTCCAGATCGCAATGCCCAGCACCACGGTGACGCTTTGCCCGATCGCAAGCAGCAGGGCGCTGTGAAAGAGGTGCGGCACGATCAGGCTGGACATCAGCGTGAACACCATCATCTGCGTGAAGCCTTGCAATGAGGACGCCAGCCCGCGCATTTGCGGAAACTGCCCCATCGCCTCCAGCGTGAAGATGGGCATGAGCAGCGAGATGCCCAGGGTGTAGAGGGTGATCGGCATCACCGCCCAGGGCACGGCCGGGTGGCTGGTGAAACTGTTGTAGAGCACGTTGGAGAAGCAGGCGAGCAGCAGGCAACCGAAGCCGATCATCTTCTGGACGCGCAGCGGAATGCGCCTGGCGAAGGTGCCGGAGATGGCCGAGCCCATCATCGTTCCGGCAATCAGCGGAATGAACAGCCAGCCCAGCGACGTGGCGTCCATGCCGAGCACCGTCATGATGAATTCGGCGGCGGAGCTGATATACACCGAATTGGCTCCCGCCATGAGGCCCAGGCCGAGAATCATCCAGCGGAACTTGCGGTTGGAGAGCGCCTGCACGTAGTTGGCTGCGATCACGCCGACCTTCAGCGGCGAGCGGCGTTCGCGCGGCAGCGTCTCGGGCAGAAAGCGCCAGAGCATGAGCGCGAGGGCCGCACCGAATGCGCAGAGAAAGTAGAACGTCGCGCGCCAGCCGCCATGGGTCTGCAGCCAGCCGCCGAAGATCGGCGCGAGCGCTGGCGCGAGGCCGAAGACCATCATCACCATGGCCATCTGGCGCTGGGCGTCGGCGCCGTGGTATTTGTCCTGCACCATGGCGCGTACGATCACCATGCCCGAGCCGGCGCAAAGCCCCTGGAGAAACCGCGCCAGTACCAGCATGGTGATGTTGGGCGCGAATGCCGCCAGAAACGAAGTGACGCCATAGCCGATGGCGGATGCCATCAGCACGCGCTTGCGCCCGAAGGTGTCGCTCAGCGTGCCGTAGAACAGCATGGTCACGGCCATGGCGAGCACATAGGCGCTGAGCGTTTGCTGAACCGCTGCGGGCCCTACATCGAACTCCTGCGCGATGGCATGGAAAGACGGCAGGTAGGTGTCGATGCCCAGCGGACCGATCATGGTGCACAGGGCGAAAAGCAGCGTGAGAAGTACCGGAGATTGCATCGAGGGCGAGGTGTTCAGCGCCGGGCTCCATCACGATCTGGCGCTGCAAGGGATCGGGCGCCGGGCGCCCATGTGGATGAGAGGGCGCAGTCTAGTCCGGATGCTTCATGAATGGGCAAATGGGGTTATCGCAGCGGGCAGGGGACGGCTCGCACGCTGCCCGGCTCTCTTTTCGGACAGGCATCAGGGAAACCCTGCGAGGGTTATTGTTCGCCACTGCCTAGAATCGGGCTTCGGCATGTGGTTGCCGCGTCACCCGATCATCGACCGATCCATCGAAATTTCCCCTAGGAGCCGCTTGTGCAGGAAGAGAATCAGACGCCCGAAAAATCGACATCGCGGCGCGTGATCAAGAAGTATCCGAACCGACGCCTTTACGACACATCCACGTCGACCTATATCACGTTGATGGAAGTCAAGGAGTTGGTCGTGGGCGGCGAAACGGTCATCGTGCGCGATGCCAAATCCGGCGAAGACCTCACGCGCAGCATTCTCCTGCAGATCATCCTGGAAGAGGAGGCGGGCGGCGCGCCGATGTTCAGCGAAGCGGTGCTGGCCAACATCATCCGCTTCTACGGCCACGCCATGCAGGGCTTCATGGGCTCGTATCTGGAGAAGAACGTCCAGGCTTTCACGGATCTGCAGAACCAGCTGGCACAACAGGCAAAGGGCTTCACGCCGGAAATGTGGACGCAGTTCATGAGCCCCCAGTCGCCCGTTTACAAAGGGATGATGGGCAGCTACATGGAACAGTCGCAGGCCATGCTCGCGCAGATGCAGGAGCAGATGCAAAAGCAGACCGAGCAGATGCTCGGCGCATTCGGCATCAAGCGCTGAAATATCCCCAAATTCCCACTGCCGCGGGGGATGGCGGCAGAACTGGGACAATAGCGGGATGAGCGACGCACTCTCCCCCACGAAAACACCCAAGGTCGGCTTTGTGAGCCTGGGATGCCCCAAGGCACTGACCGACAGCGAACTGATCCTCACGCAACTGAGCGCGGAGGGCTACGAAACATCCAAGACCTTCCAGGGCGCCGATCTGGTGATCGTCAATACCTGCGGTTTCATCGACGATGCGGTCAAGGAGAGCCTGGACACCATTGGAGAGGCGCTGGCTGAAAACGGCAAGGTGATCGTCACCGGCTGCCTGGGCGCCAAGGCCGGCAAGGAAGGCGACAACTTCGTGCGCGAGGTGCACCCCAGCGTGCTCGCCGTGACCGGACCGCACGCCACGCAGGAGGTGATGAACGCGGTCCATACCCATTTGCCCAAGCCGCACGACCCTTTCATCGACCTGGTGCCCGGCGCCTTCGGCGAGGCGGGCATCAAGCTCACGCCCAAGCACTATGCCTATCTGAAGATCAGCGAGGGCTGCAATCACCGCTGTACGTTCTGCATCATCCCGTCGATGCGCGGAGACCTGGTGTCGCGCCCCGTGGGCGATGTGCTGAAAGAGGCGAAGGCCCTGTTCGAGGGCGGTGTGAAGGAGCTGCTGGTCATCAGCCAGGATACGTCCGCCTATGGCGTGGACGTGAAGTACCGCACCGGCTTCTGGGATGGCAAGCCGGTCAAGACGCGCATGCTGGAGCTGGTGCAGACGCTGGGTGAAATCGCCAGACCCTATGGCGCATGGGTGCGCCTGCACTATGTTTATCCATACCCCAGCGTCGATGAAGTCATTCCGCTCATGGCCACCGGCAGCGTGCTGCCGTATCTGGACGTGCCGCTGCAGCATAGCCACCCTGACGTGCTCAAGCGCATGAAGCGGCCCGCCAGCGGCGAGCGCAATCTCGAGCGCATCCAACGCTGGCGCGAAATCTGCCCGGAGCTGGTGATCCGCAGCACTTTCATTGCGGGCTTTCCTGGCGAGACGGAAGAAGAATTCCAGCATCTTCTGGATTTCATTCGTGAGGCCCAGATCGATCGCGCCGGCTGCTTCGCCTACAGCGACGTGGAAGGCGCGGCCGCCAATGAGCTGCCGGGAATGCTGCCGCTGCAAGTGCGCGAGGAGCGCCGCTCGCGTTTCATGGCCGTGGCCGAGGAAGTGTCGATCGCCCGCCTGCAGCGCCGCGTCGGCCAGACCGTGCAGGTGTTGGCCGACAAGTCGATCGCTCTGGGCAAGAAGGGCGGCGTGGGCCGCAGCTATGCGGATGCTCCCGAAATCGACGCGGTCGTGCATCTGCTGCCGCCGGAGAAGATCAGCAAGAGCTACAAGGTAGGCGACTTCGTGAAGGCGCGCGTCGTCGGCACGCAAGGGCATGACCTGGTGGCGGTGCCTGTATAGGCTCCAGACTCCCCGGCGGCCATGCCATGAGGCGATGCACGTTTTTGCGTGCATCGCTTTTTTCTTGTGGGATATTTGTTTGATTGATGGTGATGTAACTCAAAAAATAGCTATTGTGTCAATGTAATGCTGGTTGCCTGTCTGAAGTTTTCCAACCGAAAGGGCGCATATGAGCAAAACCATGAAGGCGGCTGTCGTCCATGAGTTCGGCAAGCCACTCGTCATCGAGGAGGTCGCCGTTCCCCGCCCCGACCCGGGCTTTGTGCTTGTCAAGATCGAAGCCTGTGGCGTCTGCCACACCGACCTGCACGCAGCCCAGGGCGATTGGCCGGTCAAGCCCCATCCGCCATTCATTCCCGGCCACGAAGGCGCAGGCCATGTCGTTGCCGTGGGGGCGGGTGTCACCCATGTGAAGGAGGGCGACCGCGTCGGAGTGCCATGGCTCTATAGCGCCTGCGGCCATTGCGAACATTGCCTGGGCGGATGGGAGACGCTATGCGAGCAGCAGAAGAACACCGGTTACTCGGTCAACGGGGGCTTCGCCGAATATGCGCTTGCGGACGCCAATTTCGTGGGCCATCTGCCCGGCTCGGCGGACTTCATTGAAATCGCTCCGGTGCTGTGCGCGGGCGTGACTGTATACAAGGGCTTGAAGGTCACCGATACCCGGCCCGGCAACTGGGTGGTGATCTCGGGGATCGGCGGACTGGGCCACATGGCCGTTCAGTACGCCAAGGCCATGGGCCTGAACGTGGCTGCCGTCGACGTGGATGATGGCAAGCTCGACTTCGCGCGGCGCCTGGGCGCGGCCGTCACGGTCAATGCCATGAAGACCGACCCGGCTGCCTATCTGAAAAAGGAAATCGGCGGCGCGCATGGCGCGCTGGTGACGGCGGTCTCCCCCAAGGCGTTCGAGCAGGCGCTGGGCATGGTGCGCCGCGGCGGCACCGTCTCGCTCAATGGATTGCCGCCTGGAGATTTCCCGCTGCCGATTTTCAACATGGTGCTTGACGGCGTAACGGTGCGCGGCTCCATCGTGGGAACACGGCTGGATCTGCAGGAGGCGCTGGACTTCGCGGCGATGGGCAAGGTCAAGGCAACGGTGACCGCCGACAGGCTCGAAAACATCAACGACATCTTTGCCCGCATGCGCAAGGGCCAGATCGAGGGCAGGATCGTGCTGGACATGAATCTGTGACGGTCTGAATGGGTGGCGCAAGGCAGGAAGGCTTCCCTCGGGAAGCCTTTCTTTCAAGGGCCGGCTGGCATGACCAAGGAAGAGTGGGGTATGCTTGCCCTTTGCAACTTGACGTTCGAAAGGAAGAAGCATGGGATTCGGAAGAGCAAAGGTTGTCAGCGCCCAGGAAGGCATGGAAAAGGCAGTGAGTGATTTGCGCGATCTGCTGTCGAATGCCGAGCTGGACAAGATTCCGGAAGTGCATCAATTGCGCAAGCGTCTCGATGAGGGACTGAGCGACATCCAGGAATCCGCTCTCGACGCCGTCCATGAGGCAAGGCATCAGGCGCGCAAGGCTGTGCGAGTCGCCGATAACTACGTGCGGGATGAGCCTTGGAATGTCGTCGGCGGAGCGTTGGCGGCAGGCGTTGTACTGGGGTTCCTGCTGGGACGGCGCTGAGACGCTGGAATTCCGGCCACGGCAGCCCTCTTCGAGAGGGCTTTTTTACGCCGGCCTATGCAAGTACTTCATGAACATCATCAAGGCCCACGCGCACAGCATTCACCATCGGACAGAGATCGAAGCCAGCGAGGTGTGCGGATGCTTCCATTGCCTTGAGATCTATCGTCCTGGCGCGATAG
>NZ_JBEBOW010000069.1:0-18168 GCF_040396215.1 Diaphorobacter ruginosibacter
GGCAAGCTTGCCGAGAACTGACTGGCCCGGTTTCGGGGCATAGCTAAATCGAGCGACCGTCCAAGGAGTTGTGGGTGCCGCTGCGGAGTATTTGAACTGCTCAATCACGACCCGTGTCGCTTGCTCGCAATTCTCACTACCGAAGTAAAGAGCGCAGTCGACAGCATCCCAGGTTCCGTTTGGAGCCCCTGTTTCGTCTTCTGCGGCAACACCCTCGAGAGTGATGGCCTGTAGATCGTCCTCACCGGAAAGCAGGCGAATGGCGTGCCTCGCGGCCCAGAGCTCGTGGAAATCGTCGCCAGCATTTGACGCCCGTGCGCCTAGGAACTCTGAGGTCATCTTCACTTGAATCTAGTCTTTTTGAGTATCTCAATGCGGCTGAATTTACCTGCGCTGACTACGTGTTGTGCGGACATCATTTTTCTCGGTTTCTTCCACAAAGTCACCGTCTACCCTACCGCGTACGAAACGCCGCATGAGCCGAGAAAGCCCCCGCCGTGAGATCAATGTCCGCGCCTGAGATGCCAGCCCTGCGCGCAGCGTCCTGCCAGCCATCGACCGCCGCTGCCACTTCCTCCGCCGCCTGCCGAGCAGGGCCGTCACCAAGCCCGTAGAACGCCGCCGTGCCGAGAACCGTCTCCAGGCTCGGCCGGTTGTCGACATCGTCGATGTTCAGGACATGCTCTGCCTTGTCGATGTTCGGGTTGACATCAAACGCTGGCGCGAGGCGCCACCCGGTTTTGCCAAGCACGAAGCCATGGTTGCGCAAGTGATCGTCCCGATTTCCGACCGCAACGTTGAATGCCACGCGTCGAAATAACTGTGCCAGGTCTGCATCCGCATGCTCCGCATCGCCCTGGGCCCGGATGAACTGGGCCAGTTCCAGGTAGCTCGTGCCCTCGCTCTGCGTCTTGCGCAGCAGAGTCATCGCCGAGGCATAGAAGCGCCGCGTACCCTGCGCGCGATCGAACCGGCGCACGCAGAAGGTGTGGAAGTCTTTGCCCAGCCTGATCAGCCTCGCCGGTGGTACATCCACGCCAGCTTTCCGGGCCAGTTGGTGAACCGCGTACTCCCACGCCCCAACATCCCGGTCGTCATCACGGGCGGGAAACTTGGCGATCCAGAGTGAGCTGTCGGCCTCCGTGAAGTTGGCCTTCGGCCTGGCTCCGCCCAACGAGGCACCCGGCGCGACAAGCACGGCCAGCCACTTGCGCAGGGCATCGAGGTCGTCGATGCGCCGGTTGCTGAGCTGATAGGCCACCGCTTCCAGTTCGCGCAAGGTCGTCACCGGAGGCGCCGCCATCTTCTCGTCACCAAGGAAGGTTTCCGTGCCCGGCCGGCGAAAGCGCAATGCGCCCTGACGGGTCTGGTCCTGTACGCCGATGAGGAAGTCCCAGGCGTAGAGCGTGCGGGGCGGCCGCTTCTCGTCTTTGGCCTGCAGCGCCTCGCGGCGCTTCATGAGCGTTTGGCCCCAGCGGTCCGGCGATGAGTCCAGGAAGATTCCGAAGTTGCCCAGTTCCGGCTTCGGAAAGAAGGGGTGCTCGTCCAGGGAGAGATCGGGGTCCAGCGCAAAGGCGCGAAGGTCCTTGAGCCAGTCCCGTTCATAGTGGAAGCGGATCTGGCCACGGTCATGAGCCAGCGTGCCGACCAGGCATGGAGGGCCGAGGTTATCGGCCAGCCAGACTTCCAGGGCATTGTCCTGCTTGCTCATACAGACCCCTCGCGATTCTGGGCCGGCGAAGAGGGGACCTTTCGGCGGCTGGCGTCTGATGGCGACTCCAGCGCCAGATCCTGCAGCTTGCGCCCGATCCGGTCGTCGTCGGCCAGCAAATTGAGATCGCCTTCGAGGCCCAGCACGGCCAGCACCCTGATATAGGCCCCCAGGGTTGCACCCGGATCGCCGGCCTCGACTTTGTACACGGTGGTTCTGGAAACCCCCGCACGCTGGGCCACCACCGCGTTGCTCAGCTTGCGCCTCTTGCGGGCAAGGCGTAGCCGTTCGCCCAGCTCGGAGAGCAGGCGCTGCTCTTGGGGAAAGACAACGGGAGGTTTGCGCGGCATGTTCGCTATTAAAGACAAAAAATCCTATATTTGTCTATGATAGCGAAATTATGGGCCTATGGCTAGAACTTGCCAACAGGCATCAAACTGGTACTATTTCTGGCCCAAACTGGTTATCTGGACTGGGAAAATTATTTATTAATCAATGGGTCGAATGCTAGATTTTGTTCCCATCACCCGCTCCAAAATTTCTCCTACAAATCAAGCACTTAGACATAGCGCTTCGATACTCGGGGATAAGCCAGGGATAAACTGCTGTTGCTTCCCCGTTCATTTACCAATGGCTACCCGTCTTCCAGTACCCAGTTTGCTCAGGGCATCTTTAGCCCTATCGTAGTCGGCGTAGCAAGCTTTAAGGTGTACTCGAATGAGGTCTGCTCGCTCGGCTTCACGAACATCCTCTTCTCCAAGCGATCCAGGAAGTCCGGCCCCCATGTCGATTCCAGCCTTCAAGGACAGCCGCCCAGCGGGCCATGGCCGTTCATCCCGGAGGATCCCGACTATCCAGCCTTTACCGAATCCCAGTTGTCGCTGGCGAGCATCGCCAGGCGTTTGTAGAGGTAGGAGCGGGAAATTCCCAACTCTTCGGCAACACGTTTCTTGTTGCCTCCGGTTCGCCTCATCGCATCCAGGATCAATTCGGACTCGACACGCTCCTTCGCGCCGCGAACATCGGAGGACCACTTCTCCACCGATGTCACGTTGAGCGCTCCAGCCTCCTTGCCCTGAACTCTCTCCGAGACTTCCAGCCCCTCGAAGTCCTCCACATTCAGAATCATGCCATCGCAGAAGATGGCCGCGCGCTCAATGGCGTGCTGAAGCTGGCGGATGTTACCCGGCCATGCGCTGGACTGCAAAAAGCGAATGGCCGCTTCGGAGATGGATTTGCGCGCAGCGCCGTGGCGCAAGGCGAACGCTTCCAGAAAAGTATCCGCCAGTTCGGGAATGTCCTCCAGGCGCTCACGCAAAGGCGGCAGGCGCAAGGTCACGGTACTGATACGGTAGAACAGATCCAGCCGGAACGTGGAATCGCCAATCATGGCCTTGAAGTCACGATTGCTGGCCGAGATGAGCCGAAAATCGGAATAGCGTGCCTTGTCTCCACCAACGCGCTCGAAGTGTCCATCCTGCAGAACGCGCAGCATCTTTACCTGCATATCCATCGGCATGTCGCCGATTTCATCAAGGAACAATGTCCCCGTATTCGCTGCCTCGAACTTGCCTTTTCGCCCTTTCCTGTCGGCTCCGGTAAACGCGCCGGGCTCATAGCCGAACAATTCACTTTCGACCAGATTGGCGGGCATGGCAGCGGAGTTCACCAATATCAGCGGCTTGTCGTTGCGTGGACTGAGCATGTGGATGGCATGCGCCACCATCTCCTTGCCCGTACCGCTTTCTCCGGTCAGCAGGACGGGAACATCGAGGCGTGCAACGCGTACGATGTCTTCTTTCAGACGACGAACAGCCTCGCTGCTTCCCACAATCTGGTCCAGGCCGTAGCTCCGGTTCCGGATCCCCGAAAGTTCCCGCTTGAAGAAGTCCAATTCCTGCCGCACCTTGGCCAGCTCGACCGAGAGTTCCTGCATGGTTTCCGGGCCTTTGAACATCACTTGCCCAATGGCCGCCACCAGCCGCTTGCTGCGATCGTAGATCGGTAGCCGCGACACAACGCGCGTAACACCATTCATTTCCTGCAACTGCGCGACCTGGGCTCTTCCCGTGGCGACGACCTCCTGCAACTTGGTGTTCTCGATGACTTCGGTGACGTTCTTGCCTATCCCTTCTCCATGCTTCAAGCCAAAGAATTTCTCGTGCACCGCGCTCATGTAGGAAATTCGCGCTTTGGGGTCCACCACCACAATCGCTTTGTAAGGGTCGGTCACGAAGTGGCGGAGAATGTCTGGAGCCGCCTCCACGCTGGCCAGGAACTCACTCAACTCATCAGCCTCCTGAACCACAAAAATCAGGAAACACACTGAATCGCGCGAGGGGATAGAGGCCACGGTCAACGGGCGCTCCAGGTCTGTCAGTGCGGCCAGCCGTTTGAGCGGCACGCGATCTCGATTACGCCACAGGTTTCTGAGCGACGCAGTCACCGATGAGTCGCGCCCAATTCCGCTGGCAAAACATGTATTGCCATCCAAGTCCAGCACGAGGACCCCTTCTGATTCACGTGTCATGTCTCCACCATTTGTATTTCTTTGCGCCAGTGTCTTTTTCAAGGACACATTTGCCTTTGCAAAAATTCCCTGGAAGACACTGCAAAGACACTTTCATTCTAGGAAGAAAATGCAGCGCCCAGGCGATTTCCTGCGCATAAGCCATAGATTTCATTGAGCTTTCCGCGGCGAAGGAAGCATCGCAAATAACGCGCCAACTGTTGGCACATCCTTTGCATTTGCGTGTTGAACAACATAAGAGACAACACGACATGGATTTACTGAAGACGCTCCCTCTCGCAAGGTCCGGACCCGGACTGCAATGCCTGAATGGCGTTCGGGTCCTCGATTTCACGACCTCCGTGGCTGGCCCATACGGCACATTGCTTCTGGCCGACCTGGGCGCGGAAGTCATCAAAATCGAAAAGCGCAAGGGCGGTGATGATGCGAGAAGCTGGGGACCTCCCTTCCTCGATGGAGAATCGCTCTGGTTCCTGAGCATCAACCGCAATAAGCAAAGCATGACTCTGGACCTGTCGCATCCCGATGCCCGTCATCTGGTCCACGAACTTGTACGTGTCGCCGATGTGGTGGTGCTGAATTCCACCCAGCGCATTCAAACCAAACTGGGACTCGATTACGCCACGCTCAAACAGATCAACTCCAAGCTGATCCATGTATCGGTCACAGGCTTTGGCCTGAGCGGATCGCGTGCGGACCTGCCCTGCTACGACCTGATCGCGGAAGGATATTCCGGTGTGATGGATCTGACCGGCGAAGCGGATGGCCCCCCGCAGAAGGTCGGCACGCCGGCAGCCGATCTCCTGGCAGGCCAGGATATTGCCATGGCGGCGATGGCCGCGCTCATCGAGCGTACGAAAACTGGCGTGGGCAAGCAGATCGACGTATCCATGGTGGCGACGATGTCGCGTTTCATGGCGCCGCGCATCGTTCCCTACCTAGGGTCCCGGGAAGCGCCTCGCCGCTCTGGCGGAACCGATTCGGTCATCGCCATCTATCAGGTCTTCAGCACCTTGGACGATCCAATTACCCTGGGCTTGGGCAACGACGCAATTTGGCAGCGCTTCTGGACGGCAGTTGGCGATCCTGAATACGCAAAGCGCACGGGTTTTGAAACCAACGCGCTGCGCCGCATGAAGCGAGCCACCATCGTCAAGGACATCGCTGCGCTGCTGCTCACGCAATCGCGCAATCACTGGCTCGCCCTGTTTGAACTGCACCGCATTCCCTCGGGCCCCATCAACAGCATCGACCAATTGGTGGAGGATGCTCCTTTGCTGGACAGCGGTCTATTCTTCTCCACGCAGGGCGAGAAGGGCCTCGTGCCTCAGGTGGGTCTTGGTGTCCGCTTTGACGGTGACTCCTCCGTGCTGCGCAATGCTCCGCCTACGTTGGGACAGGACACAGAGCGGATTCTCAAGGAAACACTTTCCATGTCGAGCGCTTCCATCGCCCGACTCGCACAGACAGCAATCATCTAACAAGGAGACAACATGTCCTACACAGAAATCCTCTACGAAGAAAACGGCCCCATCGGCACCATCACCCTGAACCGCCCTCACGACGGCAACATGTTCACGGAAACCATGTGCCACGAGATTCGTGATTGCATCAACGGGATCCGCCGTGAAACGCGCACCCGCGTCATCGTGATCACCGGCGCTGGCGACAAGTTCTTCTGCACAGGCGGGCGCAAGGACGGCATGGAAGACTCCACGCTCTACGCAGGCGTGCTTCCGACATTGGAGATGTATGAAAGCATCGACCGTCTGCAAAAGCCCGTGATTGCTTCGGTCAACGGCTTCGCGGTGGGTGGCGGCAATGTGCTGCAGGTAGTGTGCGATATCACCATCGCCAAGGAAAGCGCAGTGTTCCGTCAGGTCGGGCCGATGGTGGGCAGTTTCGATGCGGGCTACGGTACCTGGTATCTGGAAGACCTGATTGGCAAGAAGCGCGCCAAGGAGATGTGGTACCGCAACCCCAAGCTGACGGCCCGCGAGGCGCAGCAATGGGGCCTCGTCAACCACGTCGTGCCTGATGGCGAACTGAAGGACGCAACCCGCAAGCTCGCGCTGGAGATCGCAGACCGTGGCGCGTTTGCACTGGCGGCGGTGAAGGCGGCATTCAACGCCAAGCATGGCGGCGTATCCGGCCTTTCGCGCATGGCCCACGATCTGCTGCTGCGCGGCTATCTCAAGACCGAAGAACACGACGAACTCGCCGCCTCCTTCGCCGAACGCCGCAAGCCAGACGCATCCAGGTTCGGGCACTGAAGCGCCTGGGGAAGACCATGCAGAACATCCTGACCCTTCACAACCCGCAGAATGCGCGCGACTACTACCTGTCCGGCATCTGGCAGCAGGAAACGCTCTACACCCTGGCTCGCCGCCATTCGCGCGAGCGCCCCACATCCTGCGCGCTACGCGATGCGGACGTGCGCCTGACATGGCGCGAGGTCATCGACTGGGTGGACAGCGTGGCCGAGTCGCTGCACCGCCAAGGCCTGAAGCCAGGCGACCGCGTGGGCATCTGGCTGCCCAACGTGGTTCAGGCCACGATCGTGTTTCTGGCGTGCTCGCGCAACGGCTACGTGTGCTGCCCATCGCTGCATCAGAACTACACGGTCGAGGAAATCTGCACCTTGCTCAACCGCATTCAGTGCCGGGCGCTGTTTGCAATGCCGGGTTATGGCGCCGATTCCGACAAGCACTCCATCTTCGACAAGATGGGGCAGATCCCCACCATGACCACCATGTACACCCTGCCCCATACGCAAGGTGCGATCGCGCTGGCGCCTGGCAACGCACGGGCATTTCCCGACAGGCAACCGCCATCGGCGCTGGCAACGCCGGACCTCAACCCGGACAAGATCGTCTATCTTGCCTTCACATCGGGGACGACAGGCTTGCCCAAGGGCGTCATGCACAGCGACAACACTCTGCTGGCCAACGGGCGCGCCCTCGTTGACGACTGGGGCCACACCACGGACACCACGGTGCTCACACTCAGCCCCATGAGCCACCATATCGGCACGGTGGCTCTCGAGCAGGCACTGGTGGCCGGCGCCGAGATGGTGATGACCAATCTGCGGCCCGGCAGGAATGCACTCGACTGGATTGTTGAAACCGGGGCAACCTATGTGATGGGCGTACCGACGCATGCCATGGACATTCTGCAGACGGCACGCGATCGCAATCTCACTACGCTGGGCGACGTGCGCACGTTCTACATGGCAGGCTCCGCCATTCCGAGGGATGTGGCTCAGAAGTTCGTGCAGTTGGGAGTAACGCCGCAAAACGTCTATGGCATGACGGAAAACGGCTCGCACAACTACACCATTCCCACGGACACGTCCGAAACCATCGTCTCCACATGCGGTCGCGCCTGCAGAGGCTATGAAGTGCGTCTGTGGAAACAGGGAGACTGCGACGTCGAGGCCGAAGTGGGCGAGATCGGCGAGATCGGAGGACGCGGCGGCCTGCTCATGCTGGGTTATTTCAGCAATCAGGTCGCTACCGAAACCTCGTTCAACATCCACGGCTGGTTCATGAGCGGCGATCTGGGCATCATCGACGAGAACGGCTGCATCCAGATCGTCGGCCGCAAGAAGGATCTGATCATTCGCGGCGGCCACAACATTCACCCCGCCCGCGTCGAAGAGCTGGCCATGCGCCATCCAATGGTCGAGCGCGCAGCCGCCTATCCCGTACCGGATGAGCGCCTGGGGGAGAAGGTGTGCCTTGCGATCGTCACACGCATTGGCGAAACGGTCGACCCTCAACAGATGCTCAGGCATCTGGCGCAAGCGGGACTATCCAAGTACGACATGCCCGAGTTCTTCATGAGTCTGGATCAGTTTCCGCTGACCGCCAGCGGCAAGATACTGAAGCGTTCACTGGTCGATATGACCGCGCGTGGCGAGCTGACCCCGTTACCCGTCCGATTCAAGGCGAAAGCCAACGCGGAGGCCTGAAGCATGGCGATGAAACTCTCTTACGACGGCGTATTCGCAATCATCACGCTGGACCGTCCCGACGCACTCAATGCCCTGCGATTCCAGATGCTCGAGGCTCTCTCGGACGCCGTTGACGAAGTGGCTGCATCCGATGCACGCGCGCTCATCGTCGTCGGTGCGGGAGACAAGGCATTCTGCGCAGGCGCCGACATCAAGGAGCTCATGAATCGCAGCCTGATGGAGCAACGCAGGGGAGCGCAGTTAGGGCAATGCGCATTCGGGAAAATATCCAAACTGCCCATTCCATCGGTTGCCGTCATTCACGGCTATGCATTCGGCGGCGGACTGGAATTGGCAATGGGATGCACCTTCCGCATCGCAACGGAACGCGCGCGCATGGGGCTGCCGGAAATCAAACTGGGATTGATTCCCGGATACGGAGGAACGCAGCGCCTGCCGCGTTTGATTGGAGAAGCGCGAGCGCTCGAAATGGTGATGTCCGGTCGAACCGTGGATGCCAAGGAAGCAGAGCGCTGGGGTCTGGTGAACCGCATTGTGGAGGATGGAGATCCGCTCACACTCGGCAAGCAGTTCATGTCGGAGTTCATCGGCTACGGCCTGTGCGCATCGCAGTTCGCGCGCGAAGCCGTGGAGCGCGGGATGGAGACAACGGTGGAGGCAGGTCTTGCCATCGAGGCCGATCTCTCCACCCTGGCCTACCAGACCCAGGATGCAGTGGAAGGCATGACTGCCTTCGTGGAAAAACGCAAACCGGAGTTCAAGGATGCCTGATTCAGACAAAGGAACCGTCATCGTCACCGGCGCGAGCCGCGGCATCGGAGCGGCCATCTCCATCGCATTGGCGGCTGCGGGCTTTCATGTGGCTTGTCTCTCGCGCTCCGGCGACATGCCAGCCAATGCCGGGCTGAGCGCCGACGCCAAGGCCCGCATTCAAGCATTGAAATGCGACATCACCGATCCCGCGGCAGTGAACACCGCGCTGGATGCGGCACGCACCCATTTCGGCAAGCCACTGGTGGGGTTGATCAACAATGCAGGCATTCACCTTCAAGGCCCGTCCGCCACGTTTTCGATGCGGGATTTCGAACGCGTGATGCAGACGAACGCCAACGCGGTGATGCTCGCCAGCCAGGCCGCCTATACGCATCTGCGCGACGCGGGCTCCGCGCTGATCATCAACATCGGTTCGTTCTATGACAAGCTGGGCGTTCGCGGCAACGCGGCGTATTGCGCATCCAAGGCGGCGGTTGCAGCCATCACACGCTGCCTCGCTGTGGAATGGGCACGCGATGGCATCCGCGTCGTCAACATCGCACCCGGCTATATCGAGACCGACCTGAACCGTGAAGACCTCAACAAGGGACCGCTGCAGGAGTTCCTCAAGAAACGCATTCCCACTGGCGGCCCCGGACAGTCCGACGACATCGCACAACTGGCAGCGCTGCTGTTCCAGCTCCCCAGGCGTTTCCTGACTGGCGAGACCATATACATCGACGGCGGCCAGGGCATGGCGCTTTGATTCAACGACCTCGGGCATCAACATGAACATACTAGAGCGAATGGATGCACGCCTGCCATTGACCTCCGAGGAGAACATGCTCCTCGACAGCGTCAAGGAACTGTGCTGCACGCAGATTGCGCCACGGGCCGCTGCGTATGACCGGTCAGCCGAATTCCCGTGGGACAACGTTCGCGCCATCAACGAATTGGGTTTGAATGCCATATTCATTCCCGATGCGTACGGCGGCGCACAGCTATCCTTCACCAGCTATCTGGCCTGCGCGCGCGAAATCTCCAAGGCCTGCGCTTCCACCGGCATCATCTGGGCAACGAACTTTCATGCGATCAAGCCGTTGATCGAGTATGGAAGCGAAGAACAGAAATCGCGCCTCCTGCCGCGCATCGCCGAAGGCGGCCTGGCAGCGCTCGCCATCACCGAACCGTCTGCGGGCTCGGACGCCACCGGCATGCGCACCAGCTTTACCCCGGATGGCGATGACATCATCATCAACGGCGGCAAGACCTTCATCACCAATGGCGACGTGGCCGATCTCTACCTGATCTTCGGCAAGTGGTCGCAGATCAGCGATCCCAAGCAGTCGATCTCGGTGCTCATTCTCGAAAAAGGCACGGACGGTCTGCGCGTCATGGGCACCGAGCACAAGATGGGAACGCGCGCATCGAGCACGGCAAGCCTCTCGTTCGACGGCTGCCGCGTGCCGCGCGCCAACCTCATCGGCAATCCGGGCGAAGGTCTGCAGATTCTGTTTGGTTCGCTGAACCGCTCACGCCCCAGCGTCGCCGCGCATGCGCTCGGTATCGCGCGCGCCGCCTTCGAGGACGCTGTGGAATACATCAATGAACGCCGTCAATCCGGAAAACGGATTCTGGAATTCCAGGGCATTCAGTTCATGCTGGCCGATCTCGCGAGCGAGCTGGCACTGTGCGAATCATGGCTCTGGCGCGTGGCGCACATGGTCGATTGCGGCGACTCGGATTTTGGCATCGAGGCATCGCTGCTCAAACAGCGCGCGACCGATGCCGCCATGCGCATCACCACCGACGCCGTGCAGCTTCTGGGCGGCTATGGCTACTGCAACGACTACCGCGTGGAGCGCCTGATGCGAGATGCCAAGATCACGCAAATCTGGGAGGGAACGAATCAGGTGCACCGCCAGCTCATCGGTCGCAGCTTCCTCAGGAAATAACGGAGACACTCATGACAAACATTCAGACAGTAGGTGTGGCGGGCGCGGGGACGATGGGCGCTGGCATCGCCATCGTCGCCGCGCGCGCGGGCTTTCGCACCATCGTGTTCGACACGCGGCAGGAAGCGCTCGACCATGCCAAGGAACAGACCAGCGCCTTCCTCAAGAAATCAGAAGAGCGCGGCAAGTTGCCCGCAGGTGGCGCTGCCGCCGCATTGGGAAAGTGGGAAGGAACGACCAAGCTGGAAGACATGGCCCGGTGTGATCTCGTGATCGAAGCCATCTTCGAAGACATCAAAGTCAAGCACCAGCTCTTTTCCGAGTTGAACAAGCACTGTCCCGAGAAGACCATCTTCGCATCCAATACATCCACTATCTCCATCACGGAGATAGCCGGTGGCAGCGGGCGCGCGGATCGCTTCGTCGGCATGCATTTCTGCCTGCCAGCGCAGTTGATGAAGTTGATCGAGATGTCTCCTGGCATGAACACATCGCCCGAAACCTTCGACACCGCCTGGAAGTTCGCGCAAGCAATGGGGCAGAAGCCCGTCGCCACGCAGGACACGCCCGGCTTCATCCTCAACTATTTCCTCATCCCCTTCAACAACGATGCGATCCGCCTTGTCGAGCAAGGCGTCGCCGATCCTCGGGACATCGACATCGCCGTCAAGACGGCGCTCGGCTACCCGATGGGCCCACTCGAACTTCTGGACCTTGTAGGCATGGACACGCAGAAACTGCTGTGCGAGGCCATGCACGGACTCACGCAGGAATCTCGCGCCGCCTGCCCACCGCTGGTCCGGCGCATGATTGCAGCCAACCGCCTCGGCAAGAAGACAGGGGTGGGCTTTCACACCTACGGCAACACAAAAATGTTCGGAGCATGACAATGAGCTACGAGATCGCAAAGGCTGGTGAAAGCCGTTCATTTCCTGAGAGCCACGCATTTCTGGAGTCCGCAACCCAAGGCGCGGGGGGGCTGGTCTATGTTGGCGCGGGCGCCGGCAAAGCGTTCGCCTCTGGTGAGAATCACGCTCAGCGCACCTTTGTCGCCATCGAGTTGGGAACCGAGTGTCTTGGCGTGCACACCGGCGAGAGCCGCGCCAAGGAAGGCTCCAACGTCGTCGGCTTCGCACGCTTCAGGCTGGGCAGTGCAGCCCCCAGTCAACTGATTGAACTGGTGCGCCAACCCGCCACGTCGCAAGCCGCCGTGCTCGCGGCAAAGGAGGCGTTCCAGGCCGCAGGTCTGGTCGTGGTGATATGCAACGACTTTCCGGGACGCATAGTCGATCGCCTGGTTCGCCCGTACTTCAACGCCGCGTTGAGACGCCTCGACGAGAAACTCGCCAGCGCCGACGATCTGGACAAGACGTTGTGCCTTGGCCTGGGCTATCCGGAAGGGCCCATTTCGCTGCTCGAGCGCACGGGCCTCGCGCACCACTTCAAAGTGAGCAGCGCACTTCACGAAGCGTTGGGACAAGAGCCGTATGCGCCTGCCCGGCGCGCACGTGTCGCAGCAGAGCGTGAGCAAACGATCTGATGGATCAGAAGATGACTCAACCTCTCTCAGGTCTGAAGGTGCTGGATTTCAGCACCCTGCTTCCCGGCCCGCTGTGTTCGCTGCTGCTGGCGGAAGCGGGCGCGGAAGTGATCAAGCTCGAACGCCCCGAACGCGGCGACGAGATGCGCTCCTACGAGCCCAGGGCGGGCGTGGACAGCGCCAATTTCGTATTGTTGAATCGCGGCAAGAAATCTGTCGGAATTGATTTGAAATCACCCGATGCGCTCGCTCTGCTCACCCCCGTCCTGAAAGAGGCGGACGTGCTCATGGAGCAATTCAGGCCCGGCGTCATGGATCGTCTTGGTTTGGGCTATGAAGCGCTCTCCAGGATCAACCCGCGTCTGATCTATTGCTCCATCACGGGATTTGGCCAGCATGGCCCGCGCGCCAAGGAAGCCGCACACGACCTGAACTATGTCGCCGCATCCGGCACGCTGTCGCTGACTGCCGGCTGCGACGGCGCGCCAGTGCTGCCTCCGGCACTTATCGCCGACATTGCAG
This sequence comes from Diaphorobacter ruginosibacter, assembly GCF_040396215.1. Lineage (GTDB taxonomy): Bacteria > Pseudomonadota > Gammaproteobacteria > Burkholderiales > Burkholderiaceae_C > Diaphorobacter_A > Diaphorobacter_A ruginosibacter_A. The sequence continues at coordinate 12,988 of NZ_JBEBOW010000069.1, forward strand.
GGGGCGCCTATCCAGCGATGATCAACATCCTGCTGGCGCTGCGCCAGCGAGATCAGACCGGCAAGGGCATGTATCTGGACGTGGCCATGGCCGACAATCTCTTCACGCTCCAATACTGGGGACTGGGCAACGGCGCACTCGGTCATTGGCCGCGCACGGCAGACGACCTCGTCACGGGCGGAACACCGCGCTACCAGATCTACCGCACTGCCGACAACGCTTATCTGGCTGCCGCGCCGTTGGAAGACAAGTTCTGGGGCAACTTCACGGCCCTTGTCGGACTCAACGAGGAAGCGCTTGCCGGACTCTCGCCAGCAAGCGCCATCGCAGCGGTCGCGGATGCCATCGCCAAACATCCTGTTGCCCATTGGGAGGATGTTTTCAGAAATCAGGATGTGTGCGCAAGCCGCGTGCTGAGCCTGGAAGAAGCGCGGCACGATGCCCATTTCAACGCGCGCGGATTGTTCTCTCGCACGGTGACGGCGGCGGATGGCGCGCAGATGCCCGCATTGCCCGTGCCCCTGGATGCCCTCTTCCGAGGGCCTGTTCATTCACGACCCGCACCTGCGCTGGGGGCCGACAACCACCTGTTGAACCAATGAAAGCGGGTTCCACATGAAAGCCATCGTTATTGACGGGTTCGTCGCGCCCGATGCAGTTGGCATCGGAGAGATGCCCACGCCAGTCATCGGGGACGACGATGTGCTGATGGCGGTACACGCGGCAGCCATCAACTACCTCGACGTGTTGGTGGTTCAAGGCAAAAATCAGATCCTGCCAGAGCGGCCATTTGTACCCGGAAAGGATGATCGATCTCGCCGCCCTCGATCTGCGCGAATCGCTCAGACAGCAGGTGTATGCCTCAACCGAAAGCCATGGTGCCTACGTACTGCTCGATACGCTGGGCAGAATTTCCCAACTCTACGAGCAGGGCGCGTTAAGGCCAGGGATCGCCGAAAAGCTGGACCTCAAGGAGGCGGGCATCGCTTTGACCAGGCTATCTTCGGGCATTACCTCGGGAAAGTATGTGCTGAACATCGCCTGACGATTGACCTCGACAGCCCTTGATCCCTCCGGTCAGCAGCATCTTCCAACATCACTCAAGGCCATGAACCTGTTTCATGGCCTTTTTTCTTGGCTTTTTGCATGGCCATGGAATTACGCGGAAAGGCCGCGCGCATTCAATCCACATGCCAATGTGTCTTCAATGGCTACATGTTTGCATGCAAGTGTGTAGTCAGACTGTGTTTCAAGAACACCAGAATCACGGCTCGCGTCTGATTCGGCGGTTATTCATACTGGCACGTTAGTTGCGAACGAGGAGGTGCGAGTGATGGAACCACCTCACTGCCTCATCACGATAACTAACGCAAGGAGATAGACAATGAAAGCAACCGCAATCCGGCTCGTCGCAGCCGCCGCAACGGCCGTCGCGGCACACGGCAGCTTCGCGGCAGAGCCATTTCGCGTAGGCGCCATCGTGGACATGACAGGCGTCTATGCCGGCATTGGCGGGCCCGGCGGTGTGGCCGCGGTCAAGATGGCAGTGCAGGATTTTGGCGGAACGATTCTGGGCCGCCCCATCGAAGTGGTCAGCGCGGACTACCAGAACAAGGTCGATATCACATCCACCAAGGCGCGCGAATGGTTGGACCGAGGCAACGTGGAGATGATCATCGAGTCCACAGACTCCGCTTCCGCTTTGGCGCTGCAGAAGCTTGGCCTCGACAAGAAAAAGATCACCATTGCCGCTGGCTCGGCCACCACGGAGCTCACTGGCAAACAGTGCACTCCCTACGGCATCCACTACGTGTACAACACCTACTCGCTCGCCAACGGCACAGCCCGCGCCATCGTGGAAGAAGGCAAGAAAGACTGGTTCTTCATCACCGCGGACTATGCATTTGGTCACTCGCTCGAAGCCAATGCATCCGCAGTGGTCGAGCAGATGGGCGGCAAGGTACTGGGCAGGGTTCGCCATCCACTTTCGGCATCCGACTTCGGCTCTTTCCTGCTCCAGGCTCAAGCGTCCAAGGCGCAGGTCATCGGACTTGCCAACGCGGGCCGTGACACGCAGAACTCCATCCGCCAGGCTGCCGAGTTTGGCCTGAGCGCGGGCAAGCAGCTCGTCGCACCACTGCTGATCGTCGATACCGACCTGAAGGGCATTGGCTTGAAGGCCGCACAGGGCCTGCAGTTCACCACCGCGTTCTATTGGGACTACAACGACGAAACACGGGCCTTCAGCAGGAAGTTCCACGCACAGACCAAGCTGATGCCCACCATGGTTCAAGCCGGGATGTACTCCGCCACCATGCATTACCTCAATGCCGTGAAGGCAGTGGGAAGCGCCGACGCGGACAAGGTCATGGCCAAGATGCGCGAAACGCCGATCAACGACTTCTTTGCCAAGGACGGCAGGATTCTGGCGAACGGCCTGATGTCACACGACATGTATCTTGCCGAAGCCAAGAAGCCAGCCGAATCCAAGGGCGAATGGGATCTGCTGAAGATCCGCAAGATCATCCCCAAGGCACAGGCATTCGAGCCGCTCGAGAAGAGCGCCTGCCCCCTCAGGGGCTGACCGGCGGAGCATCGCCCCGGGTTCCGCGCGCAAGGCATATCAGTGGCCGCAATGGCGATGTTCCTCAGGTTGTTATTCGTGAAGGGCACGCCTGAAGCGGGGACATCATGCTCCCGCAAACGACGCTGTGATGCAGCGATCAGTGCATCGGCCCGCCAAGCCGTTTGCTCGCTCTGGATATCGCGTAATTCACGAGGCAGTAAAGCGCCGCCACGACGAGGTATACGGGTACCAGCGAGTGGTAGTTGGCGATGAGCACCTTGGCGTTCTGCATGAGTTCGCCATAGGTGACGACGTAGCCGAAGGTGGTGTCCTTGACCACGATGACCAGTTGCGCGACCAGTGCCGGGACGATATAGCGAAGGGCCTGGGGAAAGACGATGAAGAAGAAAACCTGGGCTTCCGTCATCCCCAGGCTTCGCGCGGCATCGGTCTGGCCGCGGGGCACGGCGAGCACGCCGGCGCGGTAGACCTCGGCCACCACCGCGGCGGTGCTCAGGCTGATGGGCAACGTCAGCATCCAGTAGGTGCTCAGCCTGATTCCGGCCTGCGGAAGCACCAGAAAGCACACATAGATGAGCAGCAGCGTCGGCGTGCCGCGCAGGAACTCGATGACCGCGACGCTCGGCCAGCGTACGAGCCGTGGTCGCGCCAGGCGCCCCACCAGCAGAACCAGCCCGAGGGTCAGCGCTATGACGGCGGCCATCGCGGCCGATGCCAGCGTGCCGATCAGGCCCTTGCCCAGAAAGGCCCAGGTTGTCGGCCAGGCGAAAAACTCCCAGAAACGTGCGTCGAGCTGCCCGGCGGAATGCAGGCGCAGGACGATACCCGCGGCCAGCAGAAGCAGCACGGCCGCCGCCATCACGCTCACGGTGCGCATGACGGTCCGCGCACGGAGGCTTGGAGCGCCAAAAAGAATATCTTCCACGGAGCGGCTCATCGCAGTATCCGCACCTTCTTTTCCAAGGCAGCGCCAGCCCAGGCGATAAGCAATCCCGTCGCCACGTACATTGCTGCCGCCACCGCGAACGCGGCCATGCCGGCGGCGGAATCGTTGGCGATCTTGGACACGAGCGCGGTGAGTTCCCTGCCCGGAAACGGCACCTGCGACGCCAGCGAGGTCGACAGCATCAGCGCAATGAGCAGCGAGGTCAACGGCTGCACCACCGCGCGCAGCGCCTGCGGCAATACCACCGCGGAGATGACGGTCGTCGGCCGCATGCCCAGGCTGAGCGCGGCTTCGATCTGGCCGCCGGGAATGGTGTTGATGCCCGAGCGCAGGTAGTCCGCCGTGAACGCGGAGCAGACCAGCGCCAAGGTCAGGATCACGCTGGGTTCATAGTCGATCAGGATGTTGAGATCGGGCAGCGCGAACACGATGAAGATCAGCAGCGCCACGCTGGGAATGTTGCGGAAGATCTCGACGTAGACGGTCAGGGCGCAGCGCAGCGGCGGCAGTGGCAGGAGCCGAAGTACCGTCACGATCACGCCCAGCACGAAACCGGCCGTGAACGATATGAACGTGAGCTTCCAGGTCAGAAAAAGGGCCTGCCCGAAGGCAGACCCATAGTCGGTCAGGAGCCTGGAAACGTCGCCCATCGTTCAGGGGATGGCGGGCGGTGTCGGAACGGCCGTGCTGCCTGTGCGCTGGCCGATGGAAATGGTCCACAGCCTGGCCCAGGTGCCGTCGGTTTCCAGCTTCTTGAGGAAGGCATTGACGAAGGCCACCCCGTCCGAGCCCTTGGGCAGTCCAACACCGTAGGGGTCCTGCGCGCCGAAGGGCGCTCCCGCCAGCTTCGCGTCACCGGTTCCGAGACTCAGCGCGTTGAGCAGCAGCGTGTAGTCGGTCACATAGGCATCCACGCGCCCCTGGCGTAGCGCGTCGAGGGCTTCCTGGTGCGTCTGGAACTCCTGTACGGCAGCCTTGGGCGCGTACTGCGCCAGGATCGCAGGCCCCGTGGAGCCAGCCTGCGTGGCGACCTTCTTGCCGGCCAGATCGTTGTATGACTGGATCGCCTTGTTGTTCGACTTGACCAGCACCCCGGCCTGCGAGGTGTAGTAAGGACCGGCGAACGAGATTTTCTCGGCACGGGCGGGAGTGATGGAGTAAGTGGCGAGCACCATGTCCACCTGGCCGTTGATAAGCACCTGCTCGCGCGTGGACGAGGTCACCTGCGTGAACTGGGCCTTGGCGGCGTCACCCAGGATGTAGCGGGTGATGAGTTGGGCCACGCCCGCGTCAAAGCCGCGGGCCTTGCCGTCTTTCTCGTTGAGCAGCGAGAAAAGATTCGAGGTTTGCGTTCCGCCCAGGCGCAGCGTGCCAGCCTGCTTGATCTTGCTGGCCCAGGTGCTCGAGGCGATGGCTTCGGCGCTGGCCACGGGGCCCTGCGCAACCAGCGCGTCAAACGCCGCTGCATCGATGGGCGTGCCCTGCGCGAAAAGCGACCCGCCAGAAACGATCGCCAGCGCAGCCACGGTGGATTTCAGAATGGATTTGATCGACACGCGGTCCTCTTGAGTGGTGTGTTACGTGGACCCAATATATAGCAGTTACGGAATGCGTGAACTGCTCGTGCGGCCAGGATGTGCGGCCAGGA
>NZ_JBEBOW010000070.1:0-17958 GCF_040396215.1 Diaphorobacter ruginosibacter
TCCCATCCCGCAAAGCCGCTGTCGCGGCGCGAGGAGATCGTAAACACGTTCTTACAACATAAGCTGCCGCTGCCGTCGTATGGTGCATCATTCGTCTTGGCCAGGTGCTGGCGACCCAACGGAAGGCAGGAACATGCAATCCCACACTCCCCTACGCGAATTCACACTGCGCGGCGTGCTTCTCGGTGCATTGATCACGCTGGCGTTCACGGCGGCCAATGTGTACCTGGGACTCAAGGTCGGGTTGACGTTCGCATCGGCCATTCCGGCGGCGGTCATCTCGATGGCCCTGCTCTACAAGTTCCAGGACTCCAACATCCTCGAGAACAACCTCGTGCAGACCCAGGCCTCTGCCGCCGGCACGCTGTCCAGCGTGATCTTCGTGATCCCCGGCCTGGTGATGACAGGGCTGTGGAGCGGGTTTCCGTTCTGGCAGACGGCCCTGATCTGCGCCGCGGGAGGCACGCTGGGCGTGCTCTACACCATTCCGCTGCGCCGCGTGATGGTGGTGCAGTCCCAGCTACCCTATCCCGAGGGCGTCGCCGCGGCCGAGGTGCTGCGCGTCGGCGATGCGCAGCGGCATACGGAATCGGCCGACGCCGCCAGGCGTTCGGGCTCCATGCGCGAGCTGGGCTGGGGCACGGGAATGGCCGCGCTGTTCGGACTGCTGAGCGGCGGCCTGCGGGTTCTCGGGGATGCCGTGACATTCTGGATTCCGGCCGGCCCCGCCGTGCTGCGCATCTCCACCGGTTTTTCGCCCGCGCTGCTGGCGGCCGGGTATCTAATGGGCATGGCTGCCGGCATGGCGGTGCTGCTGGGCGTCGCGCTGTGCTGGTTCGTGATCGTGCCATGGCTGACCGCGGCCGCCGCCCACGTCGATGGCCAGGCATTGCCCGCGCTGGCAGTCCAGGTATGGTCGCAGAAGGCCAAGTTCGCCGGCGCCGGCGTGATTGCGGTCTCGGCGCTCTGGGCGCTGATCACGCTGGCCGGACCGATCGCCGCCGCCATGCGCGCGCAGCCTGCGCGCGCCCTGCCCGCCGCGGCAGGCCAGGAGGCGCGCCGCGACGAAACCGATGTGGACATGCCGCGCAGCTGGATGCTGATCATCGGCGCGATGGCGCTGTGCGTGCTGTTTCTGGTGGTCAATCATTTCATCGGGACCCACATGCCGGCGCTGCATGCGGGCGAGCGCTACGGCCTGTCCGCCCTGTGCGTCGTATTCGCCGCGATCTTCGGCTTCCTGGTCGCCGCTGCCTGCGGCTACATGGCGGGGCTGGTCGGATCTTCCGCAAGCCCGATCTCGGGCATCGGCATCATCGCCACCGTGCTCATGGGAGTCTCCCTGCTCGCGCTGAGCTGGCTGGTTCCCGCTTTCCGCACCACGCTTGCCGGCCATCTGGGTGTCGTGCTGGTGCTGTTCATGGTATCGGTGATCCTGGCCATGGCAGCCATCTCCAACGACAACCTGCAGGACCTGAAGACCGGCTATCTCGTGGGCGCCACGCCCTGGCGGCAGCAGATGGTGCTAATCATCGGCTGCGCCGTGGGCGCGGTGGTGATTCCGCCGGTGCTCGAGCTGCTCTACAACGCCTATGGATTCGCGGGCGCCATGCCGCGCCCCGGCATGGACCCCAAGCTCGCGCTGGAGGCTCCGCAGGCCAACCTGATGACGCAGATCGCCAATGGCATCTTCAGCGGCTCGCTGGACTGGTCCATGCTCGGCATCGGCGTTGCGATCGGCGTGGCCGTGATCGCGCTCGACGCAGTGCTGCGCAAGTCGGGCCGTGGGGCGTTGCCGCCGCTCGCCGTGGGGCTGGGCATCTACCTGCCTCCCACCATCGGCGTGACCCTGACCATCGGCGCGGTGCTGGGCTTTGCGATCCAGCGCGCGATCAAGGCGGGGGAAGCACGCGGCGGCCGGGCCTGGGCCATCGCAGCGGAAGAACGCGGCCTGCTGCTCGCCTCCGGGCTGATCGTGGGTGAAAGCCTGATGGGACTGCTCATCGCCGCCGTCATCGGCTTCAGCGCAGAGAATGCGCCGCTCGCGCTGGTCGGCGATCAATTCAGCGCCGCCCACTGGCTTGGCTTGATCTACTTCATTGCGCTGGGAAGCATTTTCTACCGCCGGATCATCAGAAGATGATGCCCGCAAGGCCCCTGCGCCGCGAAGCCCTGCCTGGCGAGTCGGCACATGAACCACAAAGGCTCCGGCCTTCAGTTGTTCATGCTCAACTACTGATGAAAATCACATTGTGGTCTTTCCGCGCCGCCTAAGGTGTGTGCCTCGTACATAGCGAGGACGCCCCAACGTGACTGCCCCACGCACAGAAGTTATCTCCAACCACCCGATCGCCGCCGCGCCCGCCGGCGACGCCCTGCCTGCCGAAGAACGCGTTCCTCCGGAACTGGTCTGCCCCGCGGGAAGCCTGCCCGCGCTGAAGGCGGCCGTGGATGCCGGCGCCAATTGCGTCTATCTGGGCTTGCGGGATGCCACCAACGCGCGCAACTTCGCCGGCCTGAATTTCGACGAAGCCGCCATTCTCAAAGGCATTGATTACGCGCACGCCAAGGGCTGCAAGGTGCTGCTCGCGCTGAACACCTACCCCAAGGCCAGCGCGCCCGAGGCCTGGCGCGCTGCGCTCGACCGCGCTGCGCGCTGGGGCGTGGACGCCGTGATCCTGGCCGACCCCGGGCTCATGCGCTATGCAACGGAACACCATCCCGACCTGCGGCTGCATCTGTCCGTGCAAGGCTCCGCCACCAATCACGCCGCCATCAATCTGTATCAGAAGCAGTTCAACATCCAGCGCGCGGTGCTTCCGCGCGTGCTGTCGCTGGAGCAGGTGCGGCAGGTGATCGAGCGCACGTCCGTGGAGATCGAGGTGTTCGCGTTCGGCAGCCTCTGCGTGATGGTGGAAGGCCGCTGCGCCCTCTCTTCCTACGTGACCGGCGAGTCGCCCAACACCCATGGCGTGTGCTCTCCGGCCAAGTTCGTGCGCTGGCAGGAAACGCCCAAGGGCATGGAGTCCCGCCTGAACGGCGTGCTCATCGACCGCTACGAGCCCGGGGAAAACGCCGGCTATCCCACCCTGTGCAAGGGCCGTTTCGACGTCTGCGGCGAAAGCAACTATTACGCGCTGGAAGAGCCCACCAGCCTCAACACGCTGGAGCTGCTCCCGCAACTCGTGAAGCTCGGCGTGCGCGCATTCAAGATCGAAGGCCGCCAGCGCAGCCCGGCCTATGTGGCGCAAGTCACGCAGGTATGGCGTGAAGCCATCGACCACTGCATGCAGCAAGGCCACCGCTACGTGCCCAAGACGGCGTGGATGGCCAGCCTCGACCAGATCGCGGAAGGCCAGCAGCACACGCTCGGGGCCTATCACCGTCCCTGGAAATGAGAGCGCGGCCCAAGCCCGCCCACGCCGCCCACGATCCGACCGGAAAACCTCAATGACCACCCAGCTCTCCCTCGGCCCCCTTCAGTATTACTGGCCGCGCGACGACGTGTTCGCGTTCTATCTATCCATGGCGAAGACCGCCGTCGACATCGTCTACCTCGGCGAGACGGTGTGTTCGCGCCGCCGCGAACTCCGGCTCAGGGACTGGCTGGACATCGGCCACATGCTGCGCGATGCGGGCAAGCAAGTGGTGCTAAGCACGCAGGTGCTGCTGGAATCCACATCCGACGTGGGGAACATGCAGAAGGTGGCGGCCAACGGTGAATTCACCGTCGAAGCCAACGACATGGGCGCGGTCGATGCCCTCGCCGGCCAGCAGCCGTTCGTGGCGGGACCCCAGCTCAACCTGTTCAATGCCGATTCGCTGGCATGGATGCGCGAACTGGGCGCCTTCCGCTGGGTCATTCCGCTGGAGATGAACGCCGACAGCCTCGCCGCCGTGCTCTCGCAGACCAAGGCGCCGATGCAGACCGAAGTGTTCGCCTATGGCCGCATGCCGCTGGCGTTTTCCGCGCGCTGCTTCACCGCGCGGCACTACAACCGCCCCAAGGACGACTGCGGCTTTTCCTGCATCGAGCACCCGGACGGCCAGCTACTCACCACGCGCGAGTCGCAGAACTTCCTGGTGCTCAACGGCACGCAGACGCAATCGGCGCGCATCTACAACCTGCTGGGCGACATGCCCGGCCTGCTCACGCTGGGGGTGAACGTGCTGCGCCTGAGTCCCCAGTCGCGCAACATGGAGCAGGTCATCGACGCCTTCGATGCGGTGCGCGGCAAGCGCCTTGACGCGCATGCCGCCAGCCAGTTGCTGGAGACAGCCATGCACGACAGCTCCTGCAACGGCTACTGGCACGCCAGGCCGGGCATGGACATGCAGACCGCCACTCCCTGAATCAAGACCCGCTCCAAGACCGCTCCATGAATTCTTCTTCCGCCCCTTCCCAGCCTTCCCAGGCATTCACCATTCCCCGCCCCATCGGCTCGATGCTGTCGCGGCTTCCCGCCTACCCCGGATCGCTGCTGCTCGTCACCGCCATCAACTTCGCGCTGGCACGCGAGCTGCCGGATGACGTCAAGGCGCTGCTCAAGGGCAAGCGCCTGAGCATCCGCGTGACGGATGCCCGGGTCGCATTCGACTTCATATGCAACGGCCAACGCTTCGTGGCCGGCGCCGCGCACGCCAGCCCGGATCTGGTCATCAGCGCCTGCGCATGGGATTTCCTCCAGCTCGCGCAGCGCAAGCTGGACCCGGACACCCTGTTCTTCAGCCGCCGCCTGCGGATGGAAGGCGACACCGAACTCGGGCTGATCGTGAAGAACGCGCTGGATGCTCTCGAGCTTCCCGTGCTCGATCCCCTTCACTGGTCACCGCGTGCGGTGCTCTCCCGCGTGGCGCCGAAAGTGGCGTCGCGGCTGCCCGCTCCATCTGCGCTGAAACCACTCCATGGAAACCGCCATGAAGGATGACGAACCGTCCCAACCCGCCGCGCTGCCGCTGGTGTACTCCTGCTCGGGCTGCTCCAGCGCCGCCCAACTGGCCAATCACGTCGCGCTCGAAATGGACCGCCGCGGCACGGCGGAGATGTCCTGCATCGCAGGCGTCGGCGGACATGTGCCCAAGCTGGTGCGACTGGCCCAGTCGGGCCGACCGATCATCGCGCTGGACGGCTGTCCACTCAATTGCGTGGCCAATTGCCTGGCGCAGCACAGAATCACCGCCGACCGCCACTACCAGTTGCACGAGCATGGCGTGAAGAAACGCGCGCATCAGGATTTCGATCCGCAGCAGGCCTCCCAGGTGCTCTCCCACATCGAGGCCGACCTGCAGGCCCATCCCCTGCAAGGCCTGTGCACCCATGCCTGAGGGCCGCGTCAAGCGCATCATCGTCGGCATCTGCGGCGCAAGCGGCGCCGTCTATGGCGTGCGCCTGCTGCAGGCTCTGCGCGGCCTGCCCGGCCTGCAGACGCACCTGGTGGTCAGCGATTCCGGCTGGCGCACATTGCGCCACGAATTGGGACTACGGCCCGAGGAGGTGAACCGCATCGCCCACGTCGCGCATGACAACGCCAACGTCGGAGCCGCCATCGCCAGCGGCTCCTTCGCGGCGCACGGCATGGTGATCGCGCCGTGCTCCATGCGCACGCTCGCGGCCGTCGCGCACGGACTCTCCGACAACCTGCTCACGCGCGCCGCCGACGTGATGCTCAAGGAACGCCGCAAGCTGATCCTGCTCACCCGCGAAACGCCGCTGCACCTCGTTCACCTGCGCAACATGACCACCGTGACAGAAATGGGCGGAATCATCTGCCCGCCCGCTCCCGCGTTCTACCAGCACCCCCGGACCATCGAGGACATCGTCGAGCACAGCGTTGCGCGGGCTCTCGACCTGCTCGGCGTCGAGCACGCCCTGTCCAGTCCCTGGCAGGGCCTGGAGTGCGAGACACCGGCCGAGAAAAATACATGAGCTATTCCGACCTGAGAGATTTCGCCGCGCAGCTTCAGGCCACCGGCGAGCTCAGACGCATCACCCAGCCCGTATCGCCCCATCTTGAGATGACCGCGCTGTGCGACCGCGTCCTGCGCGCGGGCGGCCCGGCCTTGCTGTTCGAGAACCCCGCGGGCCATCGCATGCCCGTGCTCGCCAATCTGTTCGGCGCGCCCGAGCGCGTGATGCGGGCGCTGGGCGTGCAGGATCTCGACGGCGTGCGGGCGCTGGGCGAAACACTGGCGTCACTGAAAGAGCCGCAGCCGCCGCGAGGCGCGCGCGAACTATGGGAGCAGCGCAAGCTGCTCAAGAGCCTGTGGAACATGGCGCCCGCCAAGGTGCATCGCCCCGCCTGCCAGAGCATCGTGCTCGAAGGCCCTGACGTGGACCTCGCCCGCCTGCCCATCCAGCACTGCTGGCCGGGAGACGTCGCGCCGCTCATCACCTGGGGGCTCACCATCACGCGCGGCCCGCGCAAATCCCGGCAGAACCTGGGCATCTACCGGCAGCAGCTGCTCTCAAGGAACCAGCTCATCATGCGCTGGCTGTCACATCGCGGCGGCGCGCTGGACTTCGCCGATCACTGCCGGCTCCATCCCGGCACGCCTTATCCGGTCGCCGTCGCGCTGGGGGCCGACCCCGCCACCCTGCTCGGCGCGGTCACGCCGGTGCCCGACAGCCTCTCCGAATACCAGTTCGCCGGACTGCTGCGCGGAGCGCGCACCGAGGTGGTCGCCGCCCTGGGCGTGCCCCTGGATGTTCCGGCCAACGCAGAAATCGTGCTGGAGGGCCACATCCATCCCGACGCCGGACATGCCAGCGGCTGGCAGCATGCGCTCGAAGGCCCCTACGGCGACCATACCGGCTATTACAACGAATGCGCCGAGTTCCCCGTTTTCACGGTGGAGCGCATCACCATGCGCGATCAGGCGATCTACCACAGCACCTACACGGGCAAGCCGCCCGACGAGCCCGCCGTGCTCGGCAAGGTGCTGAACGAGCTGTTCGTCCCGCTGCTGCAGCGCGCGTTCCCGGAAATCACCGATTTCTACCTGCCGCCCGAGGGCTGCAGCTACCGCATGGCGGTGGTCAGCATCCGCAAGGCCTACGCAGGGCATGCGCGCCGCGTGATGATGGGGGTGTGGAGCCATCTGCGCCAGTTCCTGTACACCAAATTCATCGTCGTCGTGGACGAGGACGTGGACGTGCGCGACTGGAAGGAAGTGATCTGGGCCATCACCACCCGCATGGATCCGGCGCGCGACACCATGCTGGTGGAGAACACGCCCATCGACTACCTCGATTTCGCGTCGCCAGTCGCGGGCCTGGGCAGCAAGATGGGCATGGACGCCACCAACAAATGGCCCGGTGAAACCATGCGCGAATGGGGAAGCGCCATCGCCATGGATGCGGACGTCGCCGCGCGGATGGACAGGCTCGCCGCCTCGCTCGGCTGGTAGCCATCGCGAAATCAGCAGCCGCCCCTCACCGATCTGGCATCAATCCATCTCCAATTGCGATGCCAATATCGTTTTTTAGCCGTAAAATCGGTTTTGCATTCTTGTTTCACGATTACAAAACCCGCAATGAAAAGCTCCGAGCGCAGCTTTGCGCGCCGCATCGACCTTACCTCGCTGCAACTGTTCGTCGCAGTCTGCGAGCTGGGCAGCATCGGGCGTGCGGCGGAGCGTGAATTCATTGCGGCCTCTGCCGTCAGCAAGCGGCTTTCCGACCTGGAGACCGCCGTCGATACCGCCCTGCTCTATCGGCACAGCCGCGGCGTGACGCTCACGCCCGCGGGCGAGAGCCTGCTGCATCATGCGCGCACCGTGCTGTTCGGCCTGGAGCGCATGCAGGGCGAATTGTCTGAATATGCCGACGGCGTGCGCGGCCACGTGCGCATGCATGCCAACATCTCCGCCATCGTGCAGTTCCTGCCGGAAGACCTGGGCGCATTCGCCAACGCCCATAGCCAGGTCAAGATCGACCTGCAAGAGCATTTGAGCCAGGAAGTGATGAACGCCGTACGTGACGGCGCGACCGACCTGGGCGTGTGCCATACCGGCGCGTCCGATGACCCTGACGGGCTGCAGAGCCGGCCCTATCGCCGTGACCGGCTGGTGGTCGTCATGCCGCAGAGCCATGCGCTCGCGCAGCATGAACGCATCACGTTCACCGAAGTGATGGAATGGGATCTCGTCGGCTTGCAGGCGGGCAGCAGCATCAGTCTGGCCATGCGGCAGGCGGCGGGGCGCACGGCCAGGCCGCTGCGCCAGCGCATGCAGGTCACCAGCCTTGACGCCATGTGCCGCATGATCGACAACGGCCTGGGCATCGGGCTGATTCCCGACCGTGCGTTCGCGCTGATGCACGGCATGGGCCATCTGGCCGCCGTGCGCCTGGACGAGCCCTGGGCGGAGCGCGAGCTGCGCGTGGTCGCGCGGGACTTCAACGCCCTGCCCGTCACGGCCCGGCTACTCGTCGAGCACCTGACCCGGCCCGGCATATCCACCCCAGAAAACCAGCCGCTGGCCGCCTGAGCAGGCAGCCGCAAGGCGGACACAACAATTTCAGACCCTACGAAAGAAAAGAGCACATCATGGGACGCACCCTCTATGACAAAGTCTTCGATGAACACGTGATTCATACCGAAGAAGACGGCACCGCCATCCTCTACATCGACCGCCATCTGGTGCACGAAGTGACCAGCCCGCAAGCCTTCGAGGGCCTGCGCGAGGCCGGCCGCAAGGTCTGGCGCGTGAGCTCGATCGTGGCGACCGCCGATCACAACACGCCCACCACCCACTGGGACCAGGGCTACGACGGCATCGCCGATCCGATCAGCAAGGAACAGATCACCACGCTCGACAAGAACATCGCGGAAGTGGGCGCCGCCGCGTTCTTCCCGTTCCTCTCCAAGCGCCAGGGCATCGTGCACGTGGTCGGCCCTGAAAACGGCGCCACGCTGCCGGGCATGACCGTGGTCTGCGGCGACAGCCACACCTCCACGCACGGCGCATTCGGCGCGCTCGCGCACGGCATCGGCACCTCGGAAGTCGAGCACGTGATGGCCACGCAGACGCTGCTGGCAAAGAAGGCGAAGAACATGCTGGTGAAGGTCAACGGCAAGGTCGCCAGGGGCGTGACGGCCAAGGACATCGTGCTGGCGATCATCGGCAAGATCGGCACCGCCGGCGGCACGGGCTACACCATCGAGTTTGCCGGCGAAGCCATCCGCGACCTGAGCGTGGAAGGCCGCATGACGGTCTGCAACATGGCCATCGAAGGCGGTGCTCGCGCAGGTCTCGTCGCCGTGGACGACAAGACCATCAACTACATCAAGGGCCGCCCCCTGGCGCCCACGGGCGGCGAGTGGGATGCCGCCGTCAGCTACTGGAAGACACTGCATTCCGACGCCGATGCGAAGTTCGACCGCGTGGTGGAGCTGAACGCCGCCGACATCGTGCCGCAGGTGACCTGGGGCACCAGCCCTGAAATGGTGCTGGGCATCGATGCCGCGGTTCCCGATCCCGACAAGGAAAAGGACCCCAACAAGCGCGGCGCCATCGAACGTGCGCTGACCTATATGGCACTGGAACCCGGCAAGCCCATCAACGACATCTTTGTCGACAAGGTGTTCATCGGCTCCTGCACCAACAGCCGCATCGAAGACATGCGCGAAGCCGCGGCGGTGGTCAAGAAGCTCGGGCAAAAGGTGGCCAGGAACATCAAGCTGGCCATGGTGGTTCCGGGCTCCGGCCTCGTGAAGGAACAAGCCGAGCGCGAAGGCCTCGACAAGATCTTCATTGCTGCGGGTTTTGAATGGCGCGAGCCCGGCTGCTCGATGTGCCTGGCGATGAACGCCGACCGCCTCGAGCCCGGCGAGCGCTGCGCATCGACCAGCAACCGCAACTTCGAAGGCCGCCAGGGCGCAGGCGGCCGCACCCACCTGGTCAGCCCGGCCATGGCGGCGGCGGCGGCCATCCACGGACACTTCGTGGATGTGCGAAAGTTCGCGTAATTCTCGACAGGAGTTCCACATGACCAAGATTGCCATCGCCATTGCGCTCATCAGCACCTTCCTGCTTGCAGGCTGCAACACCGTCAAGGGAGTGGGGCAAGACGTGCAAAGCGCCGGCCGCGCCGTGGAGCGCGCAGCGAAATAAAGCGGCCATCACCCCAAGAATCACCGGACTACCGAAATGCAAAAATTCACCGTGCACAAGGGCCTCGTCGCGCCCATGGACCGCGAGAACGTCGACACCGACGCGATCATCCCCAAGCAATTCCTCAAGTCGATCAAGAAGACCGGCTTCGGCGTGAACCTGTTCGACGAATGGCGCTACCTCGACCACGGCGAGCCCGGCCAGGACCCGGCCAGCCGCAAGCCCAATCCCGACTTCGTGCTGAACCAGCCGCGCTACCAGGGCGCGTCGATCCTCATCGCCCGCAAGAATTTCGGCTGCGGCTCCAGCCGCGAGCACGCCCCATGGGCACTTGACCAATACGGCTTCCGCGCCATCCTCGCTCCCAGCTTTGCCGACATCTTCTTCAACAACTGCTTCAAGAACGGTCTGCTGCCCATCGTGCTGCCGGAAGCCGTGATCGACCAGCTGTTCAATGAAGTGCATGCCTTCCCCGGCTACGAGTTGACCATCGATCTGGAACGCCAGGTCATCGTGCGCGCGCAGGGCGAGGAAATCCCGTTCGACGTGATTCCCTTTCGCAAGTACTGCCTGCTCAACGGCTTTGACGACATCGGCCTCACACTGCGCCACTCCGACGAGATCAAGAAGTACGAAGCCGCCCGGCTGGCATCCAAGCCATGGCTGGCGCACACGATGCCCGCATCGGCCTGACGCTCCATTGCCCGCCCCCACGCACGGGAGCGGGCGCACCACCGACCAACCCAACATTCAATCTGAACCATGAAAATCGCAGTTCTGCCGGGAGACGGCATCGGCACCGAAATCGTTGCGGAAGCAGTGAAAGTGCTGGACGCGCTCGACCTGAACCTGGAGATGGAGTCGGCGCTCGTCGGCGGCGCGGCATTCGACGCGCACGGCCATCCGCTGCCCGAATCCACCCTCAAGCTCGCCAAGGAAGCCGACGCCATCCTGTTCGGCGCCGTGGGCGACTGGAAATACGACAAGCTCGACCGTCCGCTGCGCCCCGAGCAGGCCATCCTGGGCCTGCGCAAGAGCCTGGGCCTGTTCGCCAACTTCCGCCCGGCGATCTGCTATGAGCAGCTCGTCGGCGCCTCCAGCCTCAAGCCCGAGCTGGTGGCGGGCCTGGACATCCTGATCATCCGCGAACTGACCGGCGACATCTACTTCGGCCAGCCGCGCGGCAAGCGCACCGCCGTGGACGGACACTTCCCCGGCGCCGAGGAAGCGTTCGACACCATGCGTTACTCCAGGCCCGAAATCGAGCGCATCGCGCGCGTCGCCTTCGAGGCCGCCCGCAAGCGCGGCAAGAAGGTGACCAGCGTGGACAAGGCCAACGTGCTGGAAACCTTCCAGTTCTGGAAGGACGTGGTCATCGATGTGCACAAGGACTATCCGGATGTCGAACTGCAGCACATGTACGTGGACAACGCGGCCATGCAACTGGTGAAGGCGCCCAAGTCGTTCGACGTGATCGTCACCGGCAACATGTTCGGCGACATCCTCTCGGACGAGGCGTCGATGCTGACCGGCTCGATCGGCATGCTGCCCTCCGCCAGCCTCAACGACAGAAAACAGGGCCTGTACGAGCCCAGCCACGGCAGCGCTCCGGACATCGCGGGCAAGGGTATCGCCAACCCGCTGGCAACCATCCTGTCGGCCGCGATGATGCTGCGCTTCTCGCTGAATCAGGAAGAAGCCGCCAACCGCATCGAGGAAGCGGTCAAGAAGGTGCTGGCGCAAGGCCTGCGCACGCCGGACATCCACAGCGAAGGCACCACGAAGGTCAGCACGCACGAAATGGGCGACGCGGTGGTGAAGGCGCTGGGCTGACCGCCCGCCCCGCGCGGCCGCGGCAAAACCGCGAAAACCGACTGAAATGGCCCGCATTGGCTGCAATGCGGGCCATTTTTCCGCCTCCGTCCGTCATCCGCCAACGCTGCGGGGGCAGGAAACAATCAACCTTGGAATCCACCCTGCCGTGCGAAAAAAAACCACGGAAAACCGTCCGCGCTATACAATAGCCGGATTATGTTTGCCGCCCGCACGTTCGCCCTGAACATTGCCCCCGCCACCAAGGCTGGCGAGGCTGCGCGCGCATCCATCTCCAAAATTACGACGATTAAGGGCTGATCCAGCCTGGTTCGTCGTGCGCCCTTTCTGGCCGACGAGCCAGGCGAGCAGTCCCGATGGGCACTGTTTCTTATCTTGAAAGGGCGTTGAAAATGAGCAAGTTGGTAGGTCTGGTCGGCTGGCGCGGCATGGTCGGCTCGGTTCTGATGGACCGCATGCAACAGGAAAAGGACTTCGATCTGATCGAGCCCCTGTTCTTTTCCACATCGAACGCGGGCGGCAAGGCCCCCTCGATGGCCAGGAACGAAACCACGCTGCAGGATGCGTACGACATCGACGCGCTCAAGCGCTGCGAGATCATCATCACCGCCCAGGGCGGCGACTACACGACCGAAGTGTTCCCCAAGCTGCGCGCCGCGGGCTGGAACGGCCACTGGATCGACGCCGCCTCCACGCTGCGCATGAAGGACGACGCCGTGATCGTGCTCGATCCGGTGAACATGCCTGTCATCAAGAACGCGCTGGCCAAGGGCGGCAACAACTGGGTTGGCGGCAACTGCACCGTCTCCTGCATGCTGATGGGCGTGGGCGCGCTGTACAAGGCCGGCCTGGTCGAATGGATGAGCACCCAGACCTACCAGGCAGCCTCGGGCGGCGGTGCCCAGCACATGCGCGAACTGCTCACCCAGTACGGAACGCTGAACGCCGAGGTCAAGGCGCTGCTGGACGACCCCAAGAGCGCCATCCTGGAAATCGACCGCATGGTGGTCGCCAAGCAGCGCGCGCTCTCCGCCGAGGAAACCGCCAACTTCCTGGTTCCGCTGGGCGGCAGCCTGATTCCATGGATCGACAAGGATTTGGGCAACGGCATGTCCAAGGAAGAGTGGAAGGGCATGGCCGAAACCAACAAGATCATGGGCCAGGGCGAGGGCTTCGGCACGCCGGCGGTGCCCGTCGATGGATTCTGCGTGCGCGTGGGCGCCATGCGTTGCCACAGCCAGGCGCTCACCTTCAAGCTGAAGAAGGACGTGCCCGTCGCCGACATCGAAGCGATGATCGCGGCAGACAACGAATGGGTGAAGGTGGTTCCCAACAACAAGGAAGCCACGCTGAAGGATCTCACGCCCGTCGCCGTGACCGGCACCATGACCATCCCCGTTGGCCGCATCCGCAAGCTGGCGATGGGGCCAGAGTATGTGGGTGCGTTCACCATCGGTGATCAGCTCCTGTGGGGCGCCGCGGAACCTCTGCGCCGCATGCTGCGCATTCTGCTGGACGCATGATCTTTTGATACATGTCATCGCCCAACGGTCGGCCAGGGTCGACCAGCGGCGGTTTCGACACAATTGGCAATGAGTCGTTGTCTATTGCCAACATCCAAATAAGCGCGCGCCCGGCAAACATCGGGAGAGTCAACCGGGCGTGTCGCATCAGCTTGTCAGTGCAAAACATTGATGCTATGGTGCTTTTACATATTCTCACGAACTCAATCGAGTGACGCTACAAGAAAATCAATCGCGTCATCAAAAAGCCGAACAATCATCAAATTAGTTGCACACATGCATCGCTGGAAATTCTCTGTTTTGGCGGCAGCTGCCATCGTCTCCACCGGCCTGATTTCGGCCGATGTTCACGCCTTGGCATTGGGCCAGATCCACGTGAAATCCGCTTTGGGAGAGCCATTGCGAGCGGATATCGAATTGCCTCAGGTCTCGGCTGCCGAGGCCGAATCGCTCAAGGCAACCACGGCAACGCCCGAGGTCTACCGCGCCCAGGGGCTTGAATACACCTCCGCTATCAACGACATCCGCGTGCAGTTCCAGCGCCGCCCCGACGGAACCGGCATACTCAGGCTGAACAGTTCCAGGGCGATCAACGATCCGTACCTGGATCTCGTCATCGATGCCACCTGGGCATCTGGTCATATCGTACGCAGCTACACCATGCTGCTTGACCCGCCGGAGATGCGCCGCGCGGCGCCACCGGAAACGACGGCACCGCAAATCAGCGCTCCCGCGTCGCGAGAATCCATCGAGCGCTCCCCTGCCCCCGGCTTCGAGCCGACTCCGGCTCCCCCCAGCCAGCCCGAAGCGCGCGAACGGCGTACGTACCCGGCGCCAGTGCAGCGTCCGGCACCGGCCGCAGCACCCACACCAGCCCCCGCCAGCTCCGAAGAATCGGCAGGTGACATCAGGGTAAGCAGGGGCGACACCGCGGGCCGCATCGCCGGAGCCCACCGCCCGGCAGGCGTGTCGCTTGACCAGATGCTGGTCGCCATGCTGCGGTCCAACCCGCAAGCCTTCATCAATGGCAACGTGAACCGCCTGCGCTCCGGCGCGGTGCTGCAGTTGCCTACGCAGTCGCAGGCCCAGGCCACTTCCGCCCAGGAAGCGCGCAAGATCATCGCAACGCAAAGCCGTGACTTCAACGAATTCCGCCGCCGCCTCGCATCCGCGGCGCCTTCGGCCGAGGTGGCCGCGCCCCAGCGCGCCGCCACCGGCTCGGTGCAGGCACAGGTGGATGACCAGAAGCCCGCCGCGACCTCGTCCGACAAGCTCACCCTGTCCAAGGGCGGCATCCAGACCCAGCAAAAGGACGAGAAACTGGCCCGTGAACGCCAGTCCGGCCAGAACACAGAGCGCATGGCCGAGCTGTCCAAGAACATCTCGGACCTGAACAAGCTGACCGCCGCTGCCGGCACGCCAGCCGCAGCAAGCGCAGCCAACGCCGCAAGCCAGCCGGCTGATCTGCCTGCAGTGGCTACTCTTCCCGCAGCGGTCCCTGCGGCAGCCGCACCGGCGGCAAGCGCCACAGCCGCAGCCGAGGTCGCCAGCGATACCGCCGCCACGGCCTCTGCCGCTGTTGACTCCGCCTCGGCCGCGAGTTCCGCCATGGGCGCTGCTTCCGAAGCTGCCGCTGCGGCCACGGCCGCCTCCACGCCTGCCTCGGCCCCCGCGCCCAAGAAGCCGCGCAAGATCGTTGCTCCGCCGCCTCCACCGCCCGAGCCCACGTTCCTGGAAAGCCTCACGGAGGATCCGGTCAAGCTCGGAGGCATCGGCGCACTGCTGATCCTGCTGCTTGGCTACGGCGGATACAAGGCCGCCCAGCGCCGCAAGGCGCAGTCGGCCGCGCCTTCCGACAGTTCGATGATGGACAGCCATCTCGCCCCCGACTCCTTCTTCGGTGCATCCGGCGGCCAACGCGTGGATACCGCCAACAGCGGCCTCTCCACGGGCTCCTCCTCACTGGCATATTCGCCCAGCCAGTTGGACGCGGGCGAAGTCGATCCGGTGGCCGAAGCCGATGTTTACCTGGCCTACGGCCGCGACCTGCAGGCGGAAGAAATCCTGCGCGAAGCAGCCCGGATCACTCCCGAGCGCACGTCCGTTCATGTGAAGCTCGCGGAAATCTATGCCAAGCGCCAGGACCGCAAGGCCCTCGAAGCGCAGGCCCGCGAACTGTTCACCCTGACCCAGGGCCAGGGAGCCGACTGGAGCCGCGTTGCCGAACTCGGCCGCGCGCAGGACCCCGACAACTCGCTCTATCAGCCCGCCGCCGCGCGGCCTGCCGTGGCGGATGCGGCGACGCTTGCCGGCGCAGCCGCCGTGGGTGCGATCGCGGCAGGTACGGCAGCAGCAGCCCCGGATCATCAGATCGACCTGGATGCGCCGAGCACCTTGCCCGCACAATATCCAAGCTCCAGCCCCACCCCTGCGCCTGCCGCCACCGGCATCCCGGCGGACCTGGATCTCGACCTCGATCTCGGAACAACGGCCCAACCTCACCAATGGGCATCGCCGATTGCCGCGCCATCGCCGGCACCCGCCGACGGACCGTCCGCAGCGCCGACGCAGCCGGATTTCGAGCTGCCTTCGCTGACACTGGGCACGCCATCCAAGGCCGGCGCTTCGGCAGCCTCGCCCGACGGCAATGCCCTGGACTTCCAGCTCGACGACATCGCGATCGACACAGCCTCTCCAGGCACCGCGCCTGCAAGCGAGCCATCCGCCGAGACCACGACCCGCCAGCCGCTCGAGTTCGATCTCGGCGGCCTCTCGCTCGACCTGAACCAGGGCGCTTCGGCCACCATGCCGATGGCCGCACAGCCCACGGCGTCCGCCGGTGCATCCGCGATCCCGGAAGACCCGCTGTCCACCAAGCTGGCACTGGCCGAGGAGTTCAACACCATCGGCGACAGCGAGGGCGCACGCACGCTCGTGGAAGAAGTGATTGCGGAAGCATCCGGCGAGCTGAAGCAGCGCGCGCAGCAACTGCTCTCCAAGCTGGACTGATTTTGGCTGGCAAAGCATCAGGCCATTCGTCCTGTGCGATCCTCCGCCTCCTGAAAAGGAGATTTCCATGAGGATTGCACTGGGCGTCAGCTACAACGGCCAGGCCTACAAAGGCTGGCAAAGCCAGCCCTGCGGCGACACGGTACAGGATCATCTCGAAGCGGCCTTGGGCCGCTTTGCTACTCATGAGATATCCACGCTGTGCGCGGGGCGCACCGATGCGGGCGTGCACGGAATCATGCAGGTGGTCCATTTCGACACCGAGCTCGAGCGCACGCCGTTTTCCTGGGTGCGCGGACCCAACGCCTTTCTGCCGCCGGACATCGCCGTGCAATGGGCGCAGCCCGTGCCGGATGAATTCCACTCGCGGGCCAGTGCCATCGCGCGCCGCTACGCCTACGTGCTGCTCCAGTCGCCGGTCCGCCCCAGCGTCGAAGCCGGACGCGTCGGCTGGGTGTTCCAGGCGCTGGATGGCCAGGCCATGGAACGCGCGGCCTCCTATCTTCTTGGCGAGCACGACTTCACATCGTTTCGCGCATCGGCCTGCCAGGCCAAGTCGCCCGTCAAGATCATGCAAAGCATCCGCGTGACGCAACGCGCGGGCGCCGGGCAGCCGATGGAATCCGGACGCGGCGCCGCGCATCACGTCACGCCTTGCTACTGGCGCTTCGAGTTCCAGGCAAACGCCTTCCTGCACCACATGATCCGCAACATCATGGGCTGCCTGATCATGGTGGGACAAGGGCTGAAAGAGCCGCAATGGATGCTGGACGTGCTCGCCGCCCGCTCCCGGGACGCCGCGGCGCCCACGTTCTCGCCGGATGGCCTGTATTTTCTGGGCCCTGTCTACGATGACAAATGGGGGCTGCCCACCCGGGCGCCTGCGTATGATTGGCTTCCATGAGCCAGCCCATCCTTCCCACTGATTCCGCCCCGCCCTCCTCCACTCAGGCACGCACCCGCATCAAGATCTGCGGGCTCACGCGCGAGCAGGATGTGGACGCCGCCGTGGCCGCCGGAACCGATGCGATCGGCTTCGTCCTCTACGCCAGAAGTCCGCGCGCCGTGACGGCGGACCGCGCGGCGGCACTCGCAAGGCGTCTCCCGCCCTTCGTCACGCCAGTGCTGCTGTTCGTGAACGCATCGCCCAACGAAGTACAGGCCGCAGCCGAAGCCATCCCCGGCGCGATGCTCCAGTTCCATGGTGACGAAAGCCCCGAGGAATGCTGGCTGGCGAGTGGCCGGGGACGGTATTCCTACCTGCGCGCCGCGCGAATTCCGCTGGGCGATGGTGCGGCTTCGTTCAACCTCGTAAAATACACGCAGGATCACTTTCAAGCCCGGGCCATCCTCCTTGACGCGCATGTCGAAGGATTCGGTGGCGGTGGCAAAACATTCAATTGGTCACTCCTTCCACCAAGCGTCGCCTCTCATCTCGTTTTGTCTGGTGGACTCACGCCTGCAAACGTGACCGATGGCA
>NZ_JBEBOW010000071.1:0-17883 GCF_040396215.1 Diaphorobacter ruginosibacter
CCTCGTCTCGATCGCAAACCTTCGGTTTGCTGGGTCGTGTTAGCAGCTCTTATTGGCGACCATCGCTGATAGTGAAAGCCTGACCATGAAACTCATTGGATCCTCGACTAGCCCCTATGTGCGCAAAGTGCGTATCGTGATGGCCGAGAAAAAGCTGGACTACCGGTTCGACGAAGAATCGCCATGGACGCAGGACAGCAAGGTCAGCGAATCCAATCCGCTGGGCAAGGTGCCCTGCCTGGTCATGGAAGGCGGCGAGGCCGTTTTCGATTCCCGCGTGATCGTTGAATACCTGGACACGCTCTCGCCCGTGGGCAAGCTCATTCCGTCCACCGGCCGCGAGCGCGTGGAGGTGAAAACCTGGGAGTCGCTGGCCGACGGCGTGATCGATGCGGGCGTGCTGGCGCGGCTGGAGGCGACCTGGCCGGACCGCAAGGAGTCCGAGCGTTCGCAGGCCTGGATCGATCGTCAGACGGGCAAGATCCGCCTCGGACTGGCGGCCATGAGCCGGGGGCTGGGGGACAAGCCTTATTGCAGCGGCATCCACATGAGCCTGTCCGATATCGCCGTGGGTTGCGCGCTGGCGTGGCTGGCCTTCCGTTTTCCCGAGATCGACTGGCGCACCGACTATCCCAACCTGGCACGCCTGCATGACAAGCTGATGCAGCGCGCGAGCTTCGCGGAAACGCAACCCAGGTAAGCCTCCCCCTGGCCTGGGCATGGCCGTCCGCCGTAAAAAGACAAAGAGCGCCTTGAAGGCGCTCTTTGTCTTGGGGATAAAAAAGTCGCGAAGCGTCCCGAAACGAAATAAGAGAGGGAGGGAGGAGAAGCGCTTCAGGATTTCCAGTCAAACGCGACGTCTGAAAGGCTTCGCAACTACAAAAATGGTGAGTGATCTCCAATCAATGATTCGTTCATCCAACTGAAAAACTCATTCTTATAGAGTAAGGCCAAATCAAATAAGTTCCATCCATTTTTCACAAAAAAATGTAACCGCCAGGAACCGGCAGTGGATGGATTGTCGTGCTGTGCCGAAGCGCCGACAGTGTTCTTCGGCGCCTTGCCGGGGCGTGCGCCGCATCGCATATTTCAACACTTTTGCCGCCCATTGACCATCCGGGCGCAATCCATGCTGCGGAAAGCGCGCTCGGCGGCGGCCATCAGGCGCCGCGGCGCGGCAGCGACTGAAGCCACCGCTTGAAATCGTCGATGTAGGTGAAGACCGATGGAATCACCAGCAGGCTCAGCACCGTCGAGGTGATCAGCCCGCCGATCACGGCCGTCGCCATGGGCGAGCGAAAGCTCATGTCGGCATCGCCCAGCGCCAGCGCGATCGGCATCATGCCCGCGCCCATGGCGAGCGTGGTCATGATGATGGGCCGGGCGCGCTTGTGGCAGGCGTCGAGCAGCGCATCGAGGCGGCTCATGCCGTGGTCGCGGCGCGCGACGATGGCGTATTCCACCAGCAGGATGGAGTTCTTCGTGGCGATGCCCATCAGCATGATCAGGCCGATCAGCGACGGCATGGAGAAACTCTTGCCCGCCAGCAGCAGCGCCACGAAAGCGCCGCCCAGCGAGAGCGGCAGCGCCATGAGGATCGTCACGGGCTGCAGGAAATCCTTGAACAGCAGCACCAGCACGATGTAGATGCAGATCACGCCGGTCAGCATGGCCAGCCCGAAGCTGGCAAACAGCTCGCCCATCATTTCCGCGTCGCCGATGTCGATCAGGCGCACGCTCGCGGGCAGCCCGCGCACCGAGGGGAGCTGGCGCACGGCCTCCTGCACTTCGCCCAGGCCGATCGAGCCCAGTTCGATCTCGAAGTTCACGTTGCGCGAGCGGTCATAGCGGCTGATCTCCGCCGGGCCGCCCGCGAGCGTCAGCGATGCCACTTCGCCCAGCCGTACCGGGCCGTGCGCGCCGGGGACGTTCAGCCGCCCGAGCACCGCCAGGTCTTCGCGCGCCGGATCGTCCAGCCGCACCACGATGGGAATCTGCCGCTGCGCGAGGTTGAGCTTGGGCAGGTACTGGTCATAGTCGCCGACGGTGGCCACGCGCAGTGTCTCGGCGATCGCACTGGTGCTCACGCCCAGGTCGGCCGCGCGGGCGAAGTCGGGGCGCACCGTGATTTCCGGGCGCACCAGGCTGGCGGTGGAGCTCACGCCGCCGATGCCGGGGATGGTGCGCAGATCGCGTTCGACCGCCTGCGCCGCGGCGCCCAGCGCCTGGGGGTCCTCGCTGGCGAGCGCGAGAATGTAGCGGTCGTTGGAGCCGCCCAGGCCGATCTTCACGCGCACTCCGGGCAGATCCTGCATGGCGGCGCGCAGCTGCTGCTCGATGGCCTGTTTGCGCGGCCGCTCGCTGCGCGCGCCCAGGCGCAGCGTGAGCGTCGCCTTGCGCGGATCGGCGGCGGCGTTGCCCGCGAAGGGATCTGCGCCCGCGGAGCCGCCGCCGATCGTGGCGTAGACGCTTTCGACGTGGCCGATCTTCAGCGCGCGCTGCGTGGCCTGAGCGACGAGCTGGCGTGTCTGCGGCAGCCTGGTGCCGGGAGGAAGCTCCAGCGTGACCTGGGTCTGCGCGTTGTCATCGGGCGGGATGAAGCCCGAGGGCAGCAGGGGGATCAGCGCGATCGATCCGGCAAAGAACAACAGCGCGGCCAGCAGCGTCAGCACGCGGTGCTTCAGGCACCATGACGATGCGCGCATGTAGGCGGCAAGCCAGCGCGGCTCCTTCTCCTGCGTGGCCAGCGGCCTGAGCAGGTAGGCCGCCATCATCGGCGTGAGAAGCCGCGCGACCACCAGCGATGCGAACACTGCCAGCGCGGCGGTCCAGCCGAACTGCTTGAAGAAGCGTCCGGCGATGCCGCTCATGAACGCGGTGGGCAGGAACACGGCGATCAGCGTGAAGGTGGTGGCGATCACCGCGAGACCGATCTCGTCCGCCGCCTCCATGGCTGCCTGGTAGGGCGACTTGCCCATGCGCAGATGGCGCACGATGTTCTCCACTTCCACGATCGCGTCGTCCACCAGTATGCCGACGACCAGCGACAGCGCCAGCAGCGTGATGATGTTGATCGAGAAACCCAGCAGGTGCATGCCGATGAACGCCGGTATCACCGACAGCGGCAGCGCGACCGCCGAGACGACGGTGGCGCGCCAGTCGCGCAGGAACAGCCACACGACGATGACGGCGAGAATCGCGCCTTCGTACAGCAGGCGCATGGAGCTGCTGTATTCATCCTGCGCGATCACCACGAAGTCCACGGTGCGGGTGAGTTTCAGGCCGGCGTGTTCGGCCAGGAGCTGGTCGAGCACGCGCTGCACGCCCTCGCCCACCTCCACCTCGCTGGCGCCGCGTGCGCGCGATACCTCGAAGCCGATCACCGGACGGTCGTCCAGGAAGGCGGCGGTGCGCTGCTCGGCCGTGGTGTCGCTGACGGTGGCGATCTGGTCGAGGCGGATGTGGCGTCCGCCCGAAAGCGCGATGTCGATGGCCGCGACCTGCGCGGCCGTCTGCACCGTGGCGATGGTGCGCAGCGGCTGCTCGGCGCCGCCCAGTTCGGCGCGCCCGCCCGCGCTCTCCAGTTGCGTGGAGCGCAACTGGCGCGACACGTCGGCTGCCGTTGCGCCGAGCGCCTGCATGCGCGCGGGGTCGAGCGCCACGCGCACCTCGCGCGTGACGCCGCCCACGCGGCTCACCGCGCCAACGCCCGCCACCGCGAGCAGGCGGCGCGTGAGCGTGTCGTCCACGAACCAGGAGAGCTGCTCGTCATCCATGCGGTCCGATGAAATGGCGAATGCGAGGATCGGCTGCGACGAGAGTTCGAGCTTGTTGACGATGGGGTCGCGCAGGTCGGCGGGCATGTCGGCGCGCACGCGCGAGACGGCGGAGCGCACGTCGTCCACGGCTTCCTGCACCGGCTTTTCGAGCCGGTATTCGGCGGAGATCGTGGCGTTGCCGTCGGTCAGCGTCGTGGTGATGTGCTTGAGCCCCTGCGTGGTGGCGATGGCGTTTTCGATCTTGCGGGCGACGTCGCTCTCGAGCTGCCCCGGAGCCGCGCCTGGAAGCGAGGCGGTGACCATGACGACGGGCAGGTCCATGTCCGGGAAATTCTGCACCTTCATCGCGCGAAAGGACAGCAGGCCGGCGAGCGTGAGCAGCACGAAGACCATGGCTGCCGGAATCGGGTTGCGGATGGACCAGGCGGAGAGATTCATCGCTCGGCCCTTTTACCTGGAGGGAGCCTGGGCCGCACCGGCGGGCTGCACGCGCACCAGATCGCCATCGTTGAGGAACGCCCCGCCGAGCGAGACGATGGCGGCGTCAGCCGTCAGGCCCGCGGTGATTTCAACGGCATCGCCCGCGCGCCGCCCGGTCTGCACGCGCACCATGCGCACGTGGCTGTCGGGGGTGACCTCGAACACGCTGCTGAAGCCGTCGCGCACGACGACGGCGGAGGCCGGGACGGTGAGCGCCTGGCGCCGGTCCAGCACGAACTCGCCGCGCGCGAACATGCCGGCGCGGATGTCGGCATGCGCGGGCAGATCGACGTAGACGATGGCGTTGCGCGTCTGTGGATCCACCGTCGGGGCGATCGTGCGGACCTTGCCCTGCACCTGGGCCCCGCTGGCGGCTGTGACCCGTACCGCGCCGCCCGCCTTGATGCGCGGCAGCTCGCTGGAGGCCACGTCGGCGCGCCACTCCAGCCGGCCCTTGCGCACCATGCGAAACAGCTCCGTGCCCGCGCCGACCACGGCCCCCACGGTGGCCGTGCGCGACGAAATCACGCCGCTGTCCGGGGCCAGCACCTGCGTGTGCTTCATGCGCAGTTGCTGCGCGTCGAGCATCGCCTGGGCGGCTTGCACGCGCGCCTGCCCGGTCTGCGCGGCCGTGGCGTATTGCTGGATCTGCTGCTGGCTCAATGCGCCCGACTGGCTGAGCAGGCGCGCGCGCTCCGCGTTGGCGAGTGATTCGGCGGCGCTGGCCTGGGCCTCCAGCAGGTTGGCCCTGGCCTGCGCGACGTCGGCCCGCACGGTTTCGGTGGCGAAGGTGGCGAGCACCTGTCCGGCACGTACCGTGTCGCCCACGTTCACTCGTACCTCGGTCAGGCGCAGGCCGTTGCTTTCGGCGCCGATGCTCGCTTCCTGCCAGGCGGCGATGTTGCCGTTGGCCGCCAGCCCGTCGGATATCTCCGCCGAGCCCGGCCGCACCGTGCTCACCGTGAGCGCCGGACGGGCCGGCGCGGAGGGCTCCGCCTTGTCGGCGGCGGCGCGCGAGTCGGCGCCCGCCAGCAGCGCGCCTGCCGTGCCGAGGACCGTCAGCAGCGCGAGAACGCTGGCGCAGGAATGAATGCGAGGAAAGGCAAGGCGCGGCATGGCTAGAAAAGTTCCACTCGAAGATTGAATGCCCGTCGGATCATGGCATGCCCGCTTCGGCAGCGCCGGGCTGCCGCGCGGGGGCGTGCGCGGAATCGACGCCCGCCAGGCTGCTTTCGGGATCGGGCGCGTTGGCATCCCAGCCGCCGCCCGCCGCGCGGTAGAGCTGGATCCACGCGGCCACGCGTTCCTGCTCCAGCGTGACCAGCGCCAGCTCGGATGCGAGCGCGGTGCGCCGCGTGTTTTCCAGATCGAGCTGGCTGGCGAGGCCGCCGCGCCACAGCGCCTCGGTGGCCGTGAGCGATCGGCGGTAGCCGTCGGCCGCGCGTTGCGCGTCGCCGCGCCGCTCGCCGGTGCTCGCCAGCCGGGTGAGCGCTTCCTCGACCTCGCCGACGGCCTGCCGGACCTGTCCGCGATAGGCCACTGCCGCTGCGTCATAGCGCGCCTTGGCGGCGGTGACCTGCGCCGCGCGCCTGCCGCCGTCGAACAGCGGAAGAGACACCGCGACCGGGCCGATCGTCCAGATATTGGCGCTGCCGCTGATGTCGCCGGCGCCCAGATACATGCGCCCGATGGAGCCGCTCAGCGAAAGGGAGGGATAGCGCTCGGCCTCGGCGCCGCCCACTTCGGCGCTGGCGGCGGCGACCTCACGCTCGGCGGCGAAGACGTCGGGCCGCTGCGCGATGGCCTGCGCGGGGATGCTGTGAACCCGCAGGATCTGTTCGTTCATCGGCGCGGCCCGCGTGGCCTGCAGCCGCGTGCGCAGATCGGCTTCGTCATGTCCCGTGAGCGCCACCATCGTCTTGATGCCGATGTCGCATTGCAGTTGCTGCTGCGCCACGCGCACCTTGCCGTCGGAGAAACTGGCGTCGGCCAGCGCCGCGTTCGCGGGCGAGGTGAAGCCGGCGCGTTCGCTGTCCCGCGACAGCCTGGCGGTTTCGGCGCGCGACTGCAGGTCGCTTTGAAGAATCGCGACCTGGCGCGAGCAATGGCGCCAGCCGCTGTACTGCAGCGCCACCTCGGCAGCCACGGAAACGCGCGCCTCGTGCCACTGCGCGCGCGCGCCGGAAAGCCGCTCCCGTGCGGCATCGGCAGCGGCCCGGTTCTTGCCGAACAGGTCCACTTCCCAGCCCGCCTGCAAGCCCACCTGCGCGACATTGGCGATGCCCGCGACTTCCTGGTCGAAGCCGCGGCTCGCGCTGGCCTGGGCATCGAGCGAGGGTAGGAGCGCCGAACGCGCGGCGGCCTGGGTGGCGCGCGCCTGCTCGAAACGCGACTGCGCCTGCGCGACCGATGGGCTCGCCAGTTGCGCTTCGCGGATCAGCTCGGCGAGCAGCGGATCGCCCAGATCCTGCCACCAGCGTTCCAGCCCGGCGACGCTGCCGCCATGTGGCAGCGCGGCGTGCCAGCTCGCGGGCGCCTGCGACGCCAGTTGCGCGGGAGGCCGGGGCAGGGCGCAGGCCGCGAGCGCCAGCGGCACAAGGGACAAGACCAGACGCTGCAAATGAATTCGCGGCACGAAGGACGGCATCTTCTGCAATGCGCCCCACAGCGAGGCGACGGGAATGGAAGGGTCTGCCGGGGGCAGGGCGAGGGCGTGAACCGGGGGGCGACGACTGGGCGGCGGCCTGGCCCGGATCCGCAGGCACCAAATTAGAGCATAGAGCGTGGATGCGGCAGCATGCGGCTCGTCAGGGCCGCATGTTCGCCACGCAGTGCGTCAACCGCCAGTGCAGGCGGGGAGCGCAGGCCGTCCGAACCTCATGCAGCGCCGCCGAAAACGGCCTTCCAGAGCGCCTGGATGGCCGCGCGCTCCCGCGGCAGCTCCTGCATGGACACCCGGGTGGGCTCTTCGTTCAGGCGCGCGCGGTGCTGCACCTGGCGCAGCACCCGGTAGGCATCGGCGGCGGCCGATCCCACGCCCGGCGGCAGCAGCCCCGCCGCCTCGGCCCGCTGCAGGAGGGCGATATTGCCGACGTTGTCGCGCAGGCCCGGATGCCGCGCGGACTGCGACAGCACGAGGTACTGCACGGCGAACTCCGCATCCACCATGCCGCCGGCGCTGTGCTTGACGTCGAATGCGTCGGGCGCCACGGGATGCGCGCCGCGCACGCGTTCGCGCATGGTGACGATCTCGCCTTTGAGCGCGGCCGGATCGCGCGGCGCGGTGATGACGGCCTCGCGCACGGCGTCGAAGCGCTCGCGCAGATGCAGCCCGCCGTGGGGCTGGTCTTCCGCCAGCGGCTTGCCCTGGTCGTCAAGCGGCACCAGGTCTTCCGTGCCGAGCACGAAGCGCGCGCGCGTCATCGCCTGATGCTCCCAGGTCCAGGCGGTATTGCTGCCGCGCTGGGTCTGGTAGTCGGCATACGACTTGAAGCTGGTGATCAGCAGGCCCGAATTGCCGTTGGGGCGCAGGGCGGTATCGATCTCGAACAGGTCGCCTTCGCCGGTCTTGACGGCCAGCCAGTTGATGAGCTTGCGCACGAAGGCGGCATAGATTTCCGGGGCGTTGTCGTCAGCGTCATCGAACACGAAGACGATGTCCAGATCGCTGCCGTAGCCCAGTTCCTTGCCGCCCAGCTTGCCGTAGCCGATGATGGCGAACTGCGGCGTTTCCCGATGCTTGTTCCTGAGCCGCGCCCAGCACCAGCGCGCGGTCACGCGCAGCACGCAATCGGCCAGCGCCGACAGGTCGTCGGCCACCTGCTCGACGGTGATGCGGTGTTCCACGTCGCGCGCCAGGGTGCGGAAGGTTTCCGCATGATGCGCGCGGCGCAGCAGGTTCAGCAGGTTTTCGTCGTCGTCTTCGCCGGTGGAACGCAATGCGGCCAGGCGCAGTTCGAGCTCATGCTCGAAATCGGCGGGCACGAAGCGCTCGGACATCAGCGCATCGCTTGCGAGCTCGTCGATCACGCCGGGATGCTGCAGCATATAGCGCGCGGGCCATCTGGCGGTGCCCAGCAGGTGCAGCAGATGCTCGTGCACGGAGGGGCGCTCCAGCAGCAGCGCGAGATAGCTCTCGCGGCGCAGCAGCGGCTCCAGCCATTCGACCAGCCGCACGGCCGCCGTTTCTTGGGCGGAGCCTTCGCTCACCCAGCGCGCGGTGCGCTGCACGAGCCGGAACAGGCGCGCGCGCGCCTCGTCGCGCAGCGACTGCACGCGCGGGTTGCCGCGCCACTCGGCGACGCGCTCGCGCATCTTCGGCGGGAGCTGCTCGATCAGCGTGTCCAGCTCCGGCGCGGGTGCCTGGCTCGCGCTGGCGCGGGGCCCGCCGCAGCCGCCCGCGCACTGCTTCTTCTGGCTGTCGCCGCCGAGCAGGATGTCGAATTCCTGGGCGACCAGCTCGCGGTGCGCATCCAGCGTCTTGAGAAAGTCGCTGCATTCCACGCCCATGGTCTGGCCGATCCAGCACAGGTCCTCGTCCGATGTGGGCAGCACGTGGGTCTGCTGGTCGTCCAGGTACTGGATGCGGTGCTCGACCTTGCGCAGGAAGACATAGGCGCAGGCGAGAGCATCGGCTGTCTCCTGCGGCATGAGCCCGGCGCGCGCCAGGCGCTGCAGCGCCTCGAGCGTGGGGCGGCAGCGCAGCTCGGGGAACTGCCCGCCGCGCACCACCTGCAGGAGCTGCACGGTGAATTCGATCTCGCGGATGCCGCCGCGCGAGAGCTTCACGTCGTTGGCGCGGCCGGGGTGGCCGGCGCTGCGCTTGGCGGCGTGCTCGCGGATCTGGCGGTGCAGCGAGCGCAACGCGTCGAATACGCTGTAGTCGAGGTAGCGGCGGAACACGAACGGCAGCACCACGCCGCGCAGCGCCTGCACGTTGGGCGTGGCAAGGCAGTCGAGCGGAGCGACGATGCGGCTCTTGAGCCAGGCAAAGCGCTCCCACTCGCGGCCATGCACGAGCAGATAGTCCTCGAGCGCGGACAGCGACACGGCCGGCGGCCCGGAGTTGCCGTTGGGGCGCAATGCCAGGTCCACGCGGAAGACGAATCCGTGCTCGGTGGTGTCGCCCACCAGCCCATAGATGGCCTTGACCGCGCGGGCGAAGTATTCATGGTTCGAGAGCTTGCCGCGCCCATCGGGCAGGCCCGCCGTCTCGCCGTCGTGCTCGTAGACGTAGATCAGGTCGATGTCGCTGGACACGTTGAGCTCGCGCGCGCCGAGCTTGCCCATGCCGATCACCCATAGCTGCACCGGTTCTCCGTCGGGGCCGAGCGGCGCGCCGTGGCGCGAATCCAGGTCGGCTCGCGCGGCGGCGCAGGCGCGATCCAGGGCGAGTTCCGCCAGGTGCGTGACCGGCAGGGTGATGTCCTGCAGCGGAGCCTGGCATTCGCAATCGAGGTGGATCAGCCGCGCCATGACGATCTGGCGCAGGATGCGCAGCGCGGCGCCCAGATCGTGGCCGCGCGCCATCAGCGCATCGCAGGTCTGGCGCATGGTCTCCAGCGTGGGCACGCCGGGCGGCAGCAGGGGCATTTCCGCCTCGTAGCGCCGGTTCAGGCGCTGGAAGAAACGCGAATGTTCTGCAAGATGGCCGTGGCCATCGGTGGAAATCGGATCTGAGGAAGGCTTCTGCATGTCGGGCTGGGCGCATCGCGCCATGAGAGCGTGCGCACCGCCGGCTCCCGCTGGAGCGGCCGTACATCACGACACCATCTGCACAGAACCACAGGAGACACGGCGGGTCATAATTCCAGCCATCACTTGCCTTACTCCATGACCGAGCAGCCATCCCACCCCTCACGCCTGCTGAAACTGCTTTCAGGATTCGCGCGATGGTCGCTTTGGCTGTTGCTCGCTTTCTGGCTGCTGGTGGCTGTCGCCTGGGGCTTGCTGCACGGCTTCATTGTGCCGCGTATCGGGGATTTCCGTCAGCAGGTACAAACCCAAGCCGGGAAAGCGTTGGGGGTACCCGTGGTGATCGGCGGGCTGGCCGCGCGCAGCGAGGGGCTGCTGCCCACCCTGGAGCTCACCGACGTGCAGCTTCTTGACCACGAGGGCCGTGAGGCATTGCGCCTGCCCCGGGTCGTCGCGGCGATCTCCATGCGCTCGCTGCTGCGCCGGGGATTCGAGCAGCTGTACCTGGATGGTCCCGAGCTGGACGTGCGCCGCGATGCGGCCGGCGACATCTTCGTTGCGGGCATGCCGGTCAGGAGCGGCGGCGCCGACACCAGCGCGGGCGACTGGCTTTTCTCCCAGAGCGAGATCGCCATCCTGCATGGCAAGGTGCTCTGGACCGACGAGCTGCGCGCGGCGCCGCCGCTCGCGCTCACGGACGTGAATCTCGTGGTGCGCAACGGCGCGTGGCGCCACCGGATACGGCTGGACGCGACGCCGCCCGAGGGCTGGGGCGAGCGCTTCAGCCTGCGCGGCGCGTTCCGCGAATCCCTCTGGTCGGTGCGCAGCGGCAACTTCAAGGCCTGGAGCGGCCAGTTGCATGCCGACCTGCCCAGCGGCGACGTCTCCCGGCTCAATCAATACGCCGACCTGGGCGCCCTCAAGGTCAGCGAGGGCCATGGCGCGGTGCGCGCCTGGATCGATGTCCGCCATGGCGCGGTCGTGGGCGGCGTGGCGGACGTCGCGCTCTCGCGGGTGCGCGCGACGCTGGGGGAGCGGCTCAAGCCCCTGGCGCTGAGCGAGGTTACCGGCCGCCTGGGCGTGCAGCAGTTCGCGGCCGGATTCGAGGCCAGCGCGCAGAACCTGGCCTTCGTGACCGACGACGGCCTGCGCTGGCCCGCGTCCACGCTGTTCCTGCGCCGCACGGGAAAGGAGGGCGAAGGCCCCTCGGCGGAGCAGGGCGAGCTGCGCGCGAGCCAGGTCAATCTGGAGGCGCTGTCGCAGATCGCCGCCCGCCTGCCGCTGGATGACAAGGTGCATGAAAGCCTGCTCCAGGCCGCGCCGCGCGGAGAGCTTGGCAACCTGGAGGTCCGCTGGACGGGGCCGCTGCAGTCTCCGAGGCAATACCAGGCCAAGGGCGAGGTCCGGGACCTGGCGCTCGCCATGCCCGCGCAGGCGCCCCAGGCTTCCACCCGGGCTGCCGCGCAGGCCGCGTCCAGGGCCCCGGCATCCGGCCTTCCGGGCGTCCAGGGCGCGCAGGTGCGGTTCTCGCTGACACAGGCTGGCGGAAGCGCCAGCCTGTCGCTCGCCGATGGCGCCCTGCGTTTTCCCGGCGTGTTCGAGGAGCCGTTGATTCCCGTGCAGCAGCTCGCGGCGCAGGTGAACTGGCAGATCGACGGGGATCGCATCAGCGTGGATGCGCACAACCTGCGTTTCGCCAACGCCGATGCCGCGGGTGAGGCGCGGCTCGCGTGGCGCACGGCCGATGCGCGCAAATCATCTTCGGGCTCGCGTTTCCCGGGCGTGCTCACCCTCTCGGGCTCGCTGTCGCGCGCCGATGGAACGCGCGTGCACCGCTACCTGCCGCTGGGCATTCCCGAGGAAACGCGCCACTATGTGCGCGACGCCGTCAGCGCGGGCGTGGCCAGCCAGGTGCAGTTCCGCGTGAAGGGCGACCTGCACGACTTTCCGTTCAGCACGCCGCAGCAGGGCGATTTCCACATCGCGGCGCAGGTGAGGGGCGTGAACTACGCCTACGTTCCTCCCGCGCTGCAGGCGGCCGGCGAACTGCCATGGCCGCCGCTGACCGCGCTGGCGGGAGAGCTGGTGTTCGAGCGCTCCGCCATGCAGGTCAGGAACGCCAGCGGAACCATAGGCGGCAATCCGCTGCTGAAGCTGCGCAGCGCGAACGCGCGGATTCCGGATCTGGACCATCCGGTCGTGGATGTGGACGCGGATGCGCGCGGGCCGCTCGCGGACATGCTCGCAACCGTCCGCCAGTCGCACGTCGCGCAGCTCACCGATCACGCGCTCGACGAAGCCACGGCGGGCGGCAATGCCGATCTCGGGCTGCAGCTCAGCCTGCCGATCAACCACATGGAGGAGTCCAGGGTACAGGGCAGCGTGAAATTCGCGGGCAACGACATCCGCTTCGCGCCGGACGTCCCGCAGGTCACGCAGGCGCAGGGATCGGTGCAGTTTTCCGAAACGGGCTTCTCGCTGGCGGGCGTGCGGGGCCGCGCGATGGGAGGAGAGGTGCGGCTGGAAGGCGGCATGCGCGCCCTGCCGCAGCAGCAGGCGCTGCTGAAGTCGCAGGTGCAGGTTCGCGCGCAAGGCACGGCCACGGCCGAGGGGCTGCGCGCGATCGCTCCGGCGGGTCCGCTGCAGGCGCTGGCGCGGCACGCGAGCGGCAGCACGCCCTATGTGGTGGAGGTGGGCGTGCGGCGCGGCGTTCCCGAATTGCTGATCACGGCCACGCTGGATGGCATGGCGCTGGATTTGCCCGCGCCGCTGGGAAAGGCCGCGCAGGGCGAGCGCGCGCTACGCTTCGAGACGCGGCTCACGCAGGCCTCGCTCGAAGCCAGCGCGCCGGCTGCGGCGGCGGGCCACGCATCGGCGGATGATCTCCAGGATCAGCTCACCGTGGAGGTGCAGGGGCTGGGTTCGGTGATCTACCAGCGGCAGCTTGGCGGCCGGAACCAGCCGGACCGCGTGCTGCGCGGCGCGCTTGCCGTGGGGCTGCCGGACGGCCAGCAGCCGAGGCTCCCGGGCAGTGGCGTGACGGCTGATCTGACGCTCGGCGACGTGGACGTGGATGCCTGGGCGGCGCTTCTGGGCGGCGGCTCCGATGCGCGGTCCGGGGCAACGGGCGGCGGCGACAGGGTGTCCGGCTATCTGCCTTCAAGCGGCAGGGTGCGGGCGCACTCGCTGGAGTGGAAGGGCCGCACGCTGCACCGGGTGGATGCGGACATCGCGCACGCCGCGGGGGGCTGGCAGGCGACGGCCAGGGCGGATGAGCTCAGCGGCTACATCGATTTCAGGCCGCAAAGCGACACCGTTCCCGCGCCGGGAATGATCCACGCGCGGCTCGATCGCCTGACGCTGCCGTCATCGCCCGACGGCAGCCCCGATGACCTGCTGGGCGACCAGCCGCGCACCCTGCCGGCGCTCGACATCGTGGTGGAGGACTTCGAGATGCGTGGGCGCAAGCTGGGCCGCATCGAAGTGGCCGCGCGCAACCTGGTGTCGGGCGACGGGCGCCGCGAATGGAAGCTCTCGCACCTGAACCTGATCACGCCCGAGGCCACGTTCACCTCCAGCGGCAACTGGGCTCTCCTCGGCGGGGCCGGGCCGAAGGCAGAGCGGCAGACGGTGATGGATTTCGAGCTGGATGTGCGCGACTCCGGTGAGTTGCTCGCGCGCTTCGGCATGCCCGGCGTGGTGCGCAAGGGCAAGGGCCGCATGCACGGCCAGGTCTCCTGGCGCGGGGCGCCGCTGTCGCCCGACTATCCCTCGATGAGTGGAACGATGCATGTGGATATGCAGGCCGGCCAGTTCCTCAAGGCGGAGCCGGGGCTCGCCAAGCTGCTGAGCGTGCTCAGCCTGCAGTCGATTCCGCGCCGCCTTTCGCTCGATTTCCGCGACGTGTTCAGCGAAGGCTTCGCATTCGATTTCGTGCGCGGCGACGTGCGCATCGAGCGCGGCGTGGCCACCACCAACAATCTTCAGATGAAGGGCCTGAACGCGGCTGTGCTGATGGAGGGACAAGCCGACCTGCAGGCGGAAACCCAGGATCTGCACGTGGTGGTGGTGCCCGAGATCAACGCGATGACGGCGTCGCTGGTGGCCACGGCCATCAACCCGGTGATTGGCCTGGGGAGCTTTCTCGCGCAGGTGTTCCTGCGCGGGCCGTTGATCCAGGCGGCCACGCAGGAATTCCGCATCGACGGCACCTGGTCCGACCCGCGCGTGGAGAAACTGCCAAGGCGCGGCAGGCCGTCGGCAGCGGCGGGGGATGCCGCCCCGCCCGCGGGCGCGCCCGACGCCCAGGCCCCTGAAACCGCAGGAGAGACGCAATGAAAGTAGCCGCCATTCAGATGGTGTCCGGCACGTCGCTGGATGCCAATCTTCGCACCGCCCGGCAACTGCTGGAGCAGGCCGCCCACGAGGGCGCCGAGCTGGCCGCGCTGCCCGAGTATTTCTGCGTGATGGGCCACAAGGACACCGACAAGCTCGCGCTGCGCGAGGAGTACGGCTCGGGCCGCATCCAGAAGTTCCTCGCGGACGCGGCGCTTGAATTGAACCTGTGGATCGCCGGCGGCACGCTGCCCCTGCGGGCGCCCGATGATGATCACGTGTTCAACTCCACGCTGGTGTATTCGCCCGTGGGCAAGTGCGTCGCGCGCTATGACAAGATCCATCTTTTCCGCTACGACAACGGCAGCGAGGATTACGACGAGGCACGGGTGATCGCGCCTGGATCGCAGCCGGCGGGCTTCACCATCACGGCCCGCGACGGGTCCGCGTGGCGCGTGGGGCTTTCGGTGTGCTATGACCTGCGCTTTCCCGAGCTCTATCGCGCGCATGCGCGCAACGGCGTGGACCTGCTGCTGGTGCCCAGCGCCTTCACGCATGTGACCGGAAGCGCCCATTGGGAAGTGCTGCTGCGCGCCCGCGCCGTGGAGAATCTCGCCTTCGTGCTCGCGGCGGCGCAGGGTGGGGTGCACGAGAACGGCCGGCGCACGTGGGGCCACAGCATGCTGGTCGATCCGTGGGGAACCGTACGGGCGCAGCGCGGCGAAGGCCAGGGCCTGGTGATGGGCACGCTGGAGCACCGGCAACTGCGCGAGATGCGCGCGCAACTGCCCGCGCTGGACCACCGCGTGTTGTAATCCGCGGGGCGCGTGGAGCGCGGGATGAATGTATATGGCCGATGCGCGCGAGCCGCGGCGTCGGCGTTTGAACCGGGATGGAATGGATATCGTGACGCAGGCCGCAACGCCGTTGAATCCGGCCGCTGACGCGGCGGGCGAGGATGCAGTGCCGCAGTGGCAATTGCATCGCTGGCACAGCGCCTGGCGGCGCTGGTCGCTGTGGTCGCTGCTGGTGGCGCTGGTCGTCAGCATGCTGATCACGCTGGTGTGGCTGGCTGGCCGCTACGAGGCCAGCCTGGTGCAGACGCGCGTGGAGCGCGATGCGGCGGATGCGGTGTCGGACATCCGCATCGCCTTTGCGCACAACGTGCAGAGCATGCAGACGCTGCAGTCCGGCAATACCGATCTGGCAAGCTGGGAGAGCCGGGCCACGGAGTTGCTCAACCAGCGGCGCGAGCTCGTGCGGCTCGAATGGCGCGATGCGCAGCTCAGGGTGCGCGCGCATGCCGAGTCGCCGTTTCGCCTGCTCAACTGGGATCCGGTCGATGGCAGCAACGTGCACTCGGACATGAACATGTCGTGCGCGAGCGCGCGCCGCGTGGGCGGGCCGTCATACTCCGCCAGCTACTTTCAGCCGCTGCCCAACGGCATGGGCTCGGAGATGATGGAGCTGTGCCTGCCGCTCCTGAACGACGGACAGGTGACGGGTTTCCTGATCGCCACGTATTCGCTTCAGACCGTGCTGGTCGATCTGGTCGCTCCCAACCTGCAGCGCGGCCAGGAAGTCTCGTTCACCGAAGCCGACGGCACGCGCCTGGCCGTCGTTGGCGCCATGCGCCGCGGCACGCGCATGTTTTCCGCGCAGCAGCTTTTTGACCTGCCGGGCACCACGCTGATCCTGCGGCTCGACAGCTGGCACGCCGCGCCCAGCGTGTTCCCGAACGTGCTGACCGCGCTGGTGACGGCGATGTCGATTGCGCTGGTCACCGTGCTCATCGTGCTGGTGCGCGACAACCGCAGGCGGCTGCGGGCCGAGCGAGACCTGGGCGAGGCGCTGGCGTTTCGCAAGGCGATGGAGGATTCGCAGGTCACGGGCCTGCGCGCCCGCGATCTGGACGGCCGCATCACCTATGTGAACCCCGCGTTCTGCGAGATGGTGGGTTTTTCCGCCGATGAACTGATCGGCCAGACCAACCCGCTTCCCTACTGGCCGCCCGAGAGCTCGAGCGACTACAGCGCGCGCCAGATGGTGCGCCTGTCCGGCCACCATGTCCCGCCGCGCGAGGGTTATGAATCGACCTTCATGCGCAAGAACGGCGTGCGCTTTCCGGTGATGATCTACGAGGCGCCCCTGATCAATGCGCAGGGCCTGCACACGGGCTGGATGGGCTCGTTCCTCGACGTGAGCGAGCAGCGGCGAGTGGAGGAGCTGTCGCGCACGTCGCAGGAGCGCCTGCAGGCGACGGCGCGGCTGGCCACGGTGGGTGAGATGGCGTCGCTGCTCAGTCACGAGCTCAACCAGCCGCTGGCGGCGATTTCAAGCTATGCGACCGGCTCGCTGAACCTGCTGGAGGACGATGCGCCGGGCTCCATGCCGTCGCCGGACAACCTGGCCGACGTGCGCGTGGGAATCAGGCGCATCGCGCAGCAGGCGGAGCGCGCGGGCCGCGTGATCAAGAGCGTGCACGATTTCATCCGCCGCCGCGATCAGTCGCGCGAGCCGGTCTCCGCGCGGGATCTGCTGGACGCCGTGCTGCCCATCATCCGCCTGCAGGCGCACAAGCTGCGCGTGCATGTGCAGATATCCCTGGAGGGCGGCATGCCGGATGTGCTGTGCGACCGGACCATGGTCGAGCAGGTGCTGCTGAACCTGGCCAGAAACGGCATGCAGTCCATGGATGATCCGTCCATCGAACCGCGCGTGCTGGACATCCGCGTGCGCCGCGCCGCATCCAACGCGCAGAGCAAGTGGATCGAGTTCTCGGTCGGCGACCAGGGCCTGGGTATCAGCGACGAAGTCGCCGAGCGCCTGTTCACGCCGTTCTACACTACGAGAGCCGAGGGCATGGGCCTTGGCCTGAGCCTGTGCCGGACCGTGGTCGAGCAGCATGGCGGTTTTCTGGGCCATGCCGCCCGCGAGCCCCGTGGTACGGTATTCACTTTCACACTCCCAGCCATTCAAGCAGAAGCCTGATCCGATGGAACCCGTCTCCAACGCCACCGTTTACATCGTCGATGATGACGCCGAAGTGCGCGAGGCGCTCGCCTGGCTGCTGCGCTCGCGGCGCGTGCCCAGCGAAGCCTTTGCCAGTGCCGACGCATTCGAGCTGATGCTCATGGAGCGTCCGCCGCAGCGCCAGCCGTGCTGCCTGCTGCTGGACGTGCGCATGCCCGGCACCAGCGGGCTGGCATTGTTCGACCGCATGGCCGAGCGCGGCGACATCGCGGCGATGCCGGTGATCTTCCTGACGGGCCATGCCGACGTGCCCACCGCCGTTGCGACGGTCAAGCGGGGTGCTTTCGATTTCTGCGAGAAGCCGTTCTCCGACAACCAGCTGGTCAACCGCATCGAGGCGGCGCTGGAACTGTCGGCGGCTCACCTGGAGGCCTCGCGCGCAAAGCATGAGGTGCAGGACCGCCTCTCCGAGCTGACCGACCGCGAGCGCGACGTGATGCGCCTGGTCGTGGAGGGGCTGCCGAACAAGCTGATCGCCGACCAGCTCGACATCAGCGTGCGAACGGTGGAGGTGCATCGCGCGCGCCTGTTCGACAAGATGCAGGTGAAGTCGGCCGTGGAA
>NZ_JBEBOW010000072.1:0-17864 GCF_040396215.1 Diaphorobacter ruginosibacter
ATTATTGTATTTTTATTTTTTTATGAAAATATTCTAAATAATCAATTAAAAGATTGATTGAGATAAATTGGATGACTGGATTCATGGTTCCGCGGTCGTGACACGCTGCGTGCTTGGGCAGGCCACGCCGAGCGGACTTCCATGTCATTGACCGCAAGGATGGTCGCTTGGGGCTTCTGACGCAGGCAGCCAGCGGAAATGAGCCGAAGGGTTTCTTGTCCGAGCGCATGGCGTGTCTTGGATATTGCTCCTGCCATCAGTCATCGGCCAGCCATCGGCTTCATGCCGCTGGCAGGCAGTCGTTCGGGTGGCGCTGCGTCCTACCTGCCGTCCGTTGCCAGCCGCGATGAACATGGAAAGAGTCCCGCCCGCCCGATGCCCTGTCGAGGTGGCTTTGTGGACACATCTCTTTACATGGAATTGGCATTCTCTTGATTGACAAAGATGCTTCAAAGATATATCTTTAATAATACTTAGTAGTACTTATGAATCCAATGCATCATCATTTTTTTGAAGAACGTGAACAAGCTGGCCGCGAGCCGGGCGGTCGTCGTGGAATGCGCCATCGCTTCGATTCGGAGCAGGATGCCATGCGGGCGCGCATGGCATTCATCCGCCGCGGCATGATGGAAGACGCGTTCGGAGGCGGCAGCCATGGGGAGCGCGGCGAACACGGCGGGCGGGGTGGGCGTGGCGGCAGGCGCCGGGAGCGGCTGTTCGAGTCGGGCGATCTCAAGGTGCTGATCCTGCATCTGCTGTCGCAGCAGGAGCCGCGCCATGGCTACGAGATCATCAAGGCGATCGCTCAACTGGCCGGTGAAGATTACAGCCCGAGCCCTGGCGCGATCTATCCGACGCTGACGTTCCTTGAGGAGGCCGGGGCCATCGCAGCCGCCGATCCGCAGGACGCCCGCAAGCGCTACGTCATTACCGAGGAAGGCCGCAGGGAGCTTGCCGGGCAGGCGGCCGCCGTCGAGCGCACGCTCACGCGCCTGCGAGCGCACCAGATGCACTCGCGTGCCCAGCGCCCGGCCGAGTTGGTGCGTGCCACGGAGAATCTGCGCACTTCCCTGCGCTTGAAGCTGGGTGACGCGGGAGCCGCAGCGGACCGTGAGCTGCTGGAGAAGGTGGCCGCGATTCTGGATCGCGCCGCGGTGGACATCGGGCGCCTGTGAGCTGACGCGCTGAAAAGCTAGTACACGTCGCGCAGGTAGCGGCCCG
Organism: Diaphorobacter ruginosibacter; assembly: GCF_040396215.1. Classification (GTDB taxonomy): domain Bacteria; phylum Pseudomonadota; class Gammaproteobacteria; order Burkholderiales; family Burkholderiaceae_C; genus Diaphorobacter_A; species Diaphorobacter_A ruginosibacter_A. Next base: position 1,222 of record NZ_JBEBOW010000072.1, read on the forward strand.
ATGCGGCAAGGTGTTCGAAGCCATCGCTTCCAAGCAATTGGACCAGTGCTTCCTGCACGTCGCTGGCCATGCCTTGGCGGCGGCCGCAGACATAGACTGCCGCGCCCCGCATGATCCAGCGGCGTGCGGCGGCGCTGTTTTCCCGGACGATGTCCTGGACATGGCGTGGCCCGCCGGTATCGCGTGAGTAGGCAAAGTCCGCGCGCAGTAGGTGTCCGCAGGCCAGCCACGCGCGCGCTTCATCCTCCGCCCAGCCGTCGGCATGGCGCTGGCGCTCACCGAAGATGAGCCAATTGTCATGCAGGCCACTGCGGATGCGAGCCAGCAAATGGGCCCGTAGGCCCGCGTAGCCAGAGCCGCTGCCGATGAAGATAGCGGCTTGTCCCGGCTGGAGGGAGGGCGCAAAGCCGGCGTTGGCGCGCAGCCGCAGCCGCACTGTCGCGCCAAGGGGGAGATGCCGCGTGAGCCAGTCCGATGCGAGGCCAGGGCGATTGCCGCCGCGGCCGGCCTGGCGCACCCATAGCTGTATGCAGCCATCGTCCGGCAAAGAGCCGATGGAGTAGCTGCGTGGTGTGATCGGGCGCAGCACGGCGGGCACGGATTCGAGCCCGGCCGCAGCCTGGACCCGCTGCGGCAGGATGCTGGTGGACAGGGCTTCCCGCAGGCTCATCGTCTGGTTGCGGCATGCCACGGGCTCATCGCCGGAGCAGCCGCCTGCATCCAGAATTTTCTGCACCGCGTCGTATGCGTTGCGGGGCAGAATCTCCGCGAGCGCGCCCGCTTGCCAAACCGGCAGAGGGCCTGTCGCGGGCTGTAGTTCCAGCCTGTACAGCGGCGCGCCGGGACTGCGCGGATTGCAGTGCGCCCGGCGGACCAGGCGGTAGTCCATGAACGAGCCATGCCCATTCGGCACCGGCGATTCGTCCGGCGGCATGTGCCAGTGCTCGGCAAGGCTCGAGCACCATGTCCGCCATGCCAGGGGGTTCTCCGCATCCATGGCTACCGGGTCGAACAATGGCTGCGCGAAGGTTTTTTTCAAAGTGGTATGCAGCAGCAGGCCAAAGGCGCAGAAGTTTTCATATTGGCTGTCGCCCAGTGCGAGCACCGCATAAGCCTGCGTCCGCAGCGCCATGGTCCGCAGTGAGCGCAGCAGGTCGCGCGCCTCGTCCGGAGGGCCTCCATCGCCGAAGGTGCTGGCAATCCATAGCGTGTGCTGATAAGCGGCCAGCGTTTGCTGGCTGGCCCGTGAAGCGCCGAACACGTCCACGGCGCATCCTGCGCGGCGCAACTGTTCGGCCGTGCGCCGCGCCAGCTCTCGCGCGGTGCCGGACTGGCTTGCATGGATGACGGCGATGGCGGCCAGGGCGTTCCCGCGTGCCGTGTCCGTATTCTCATGAAGCGAGGGCTCCCTGGCGAGGCTGCGCGCCTTGCGGCGGCGGCGGCCGAGATACAGCATCCAGCCGGTGATGGCGAACAGCGGTATCGCCAGCGACGCCAGCATGGCCGCAATGCGTCCGGGCAAGCCGAAATAGCTACCCATGTGCAGCGGATAGACAGCGGCCAGCGCCCGCCTTGCGGCGGGCAGGCTGTCGAAGCGATCGTCGCGGCGCACCGTGCCGTCAGCCGCGACCGTCAGCCGGTTGCGAGCCATCTCATGCGCTGCATCGGCGGCATACCAATTGAACTGGAAATCCTGCCCCGTCTTCAGGGGAAGGCGTATCTGCACGTAGCGCCAGCCACTGGCCGCCTGCTCGAAGCTTCGCCATGCCGGGCCCAGGTCGGCGGGGCCGACGGGCGTATGTTCTTGCACGCGGACCGGTGTGGTGGCTGGCGGCGACGGAGCGGCTCGCGCGGGCACTCCCATCCGGGTATCCACCCACGCGCGCAGGGGAGGCAGTCCCCAGTACATTCCGGTGCCGGCCAGCACCACGTGGATGAGCAGCACCCAGGTTCCGGCCACGGAGTGAAGCCCCCACAGAAAGTGCCGCCCCTTGCGGTGAAGCGGCAGATGAAGCCACGCCCTGGCGGACCAGGGCTTTGCGGGCCAGCGCAGGTACAGGCCCAAGAGGCCAAGCGCCAGCAGGCTTGCCGCGAGAATCCCGGTGGCTGGTTGGCCGATGCGCGCGGGCAGAAGCAGCCAGATATGCAAGCGCTCCACCCAGGCAAAGAAACGCATGCTTCTCAGGCGGTGCTGCGGCTCGCCGGTATGGGCGTTCGCCCAGGCGGTTTCGCCGTGCGGGTACTGCGCCGTGGGCGCGAATGTGATCCGCGGATTCCGGCCAGAGGCGGCGTACAGTTCCACCCGCGCGATGGGCCGCGTGTCTCCGCCGGCGCGCATGGCGGCCAGCAGCGCGGCGGGCGCCAGGCGCTCATGCACGGGATCGGGCGCTGCATGCAGGGCGCCGGGATTGAGCCAGCCGACGATCTCTTCCTGAAAACTCAGGAGCGCGCCCGACAACCCCATCACCACCAGAAACATGCCTGTGGTGATTCCGAGAAACCAGTGCAGTTGGAAGCAGATTCTTCTCAATCCCATGACGTGTCCGTCCGCGCCTCGCTCAGGCAGAATGCCGTCCGCGGCCTGGCCCTGCTTCAGAAGTCGTGCCGGTAGCCGACGGTGAGGGTGCGGCCTTGTCCTGCAAAGAAGTAGTCATTGCCGACGATGCCGCTTTGCGAGTAGTACGTGACGTATTTGCGATTGAGCAGGTTGGCGATGCCCACGTTCAGCTTGCCGTGCGGGAGCTTGTAGGTCAGAGACAGGTCGAGCAGGCCGTAGCCCGAGAAGCGGTACTTGCCGGCATCGTAGGTGTCCACCGAGTTGCCGCCGTCGAAGCCGCGCTTGAAATACCAGTTCGCCTGCAGCATGGTGGACAGGCGCTCGCTCCATTGGGCGGACCAGCTCAGCATCAGCCGGTCGGGGGCGATGTTGGAGCCGTTCAGCCGGGTGTCCACCTTTCCGTCGCCGTCAAGGTCGTAGCGTCCGCGCGAATGCGCATAACCAAGGCTTGCCTCGTGGCTGGGGCTGAACCGGTAGTTGGAGGTCAGCTCCACGCCGTCTATCTGCGTGATGTAGCGGTTCGCCACCCATTGGTCGTTGCTGTACGAGATGACCGTCCCCGGCTTGACCCTGGTGTGGAAGTAGCTGGCCTGAAGCGCGAGCCTGTCGTTCCTGACCCGGAAGCCGGCTTCGTAGTTGTCCGCGATGTCGGGCTGGAAGTACGACACGGTGGAGAGTCTCGCTCCATCGACGGAGATGCCGCGGATCGCCTTGCCCATGTCCGGCACTTTGAAGCCCTGGGAGAAATTGGCGAACAGGTTCAGCGGCTCCACCGGCGACCAGGACACCCCCAGGTTGAAGAGCGTCTTGCCGAAGCTGAACGAGCCGCCTTCCACGAACTTGTTGCCATACCGGGGCAACGTGGTGAAGCTGTCCACCTTGACGCTGGCATGCTCGTAGCGCACTCCGCCGACCAGCTTGACGGATGAGACCGGCGTGTACTCCAGTTGCGCGAACGGCGAAACGTCGGTGTAGTCGATGTCGGGCACCCAGTACAGATTGCTGTGCCAGAGCTTCTGGTTGGAGCTCTCATGCATCAGGTCGATGCCGAACGTGGCCCGCATGGTCTTGTCCATGAAGTCGGCGGTGGTCAGGCCCAGCTTGGCTCCGAACTTGTCGAAACTGGCGTGGCTCTGGTCATAGACGCCGTTGCCGAGGAATTTGGTGTTTCCGCGAAACAGGGAATCGACGGTCTGGTAATACACAGACGCATTCAGCTTCATGCCGTCCAGGTCGTAGTTGTCGTAGTTCGCGCCCACGGTCCACGAGTCGTTGTAGGGCGCGACGCCTTGTGCGGGCTTTTTCCTGGAAGTGGTCACGATTCCCGCGTCCCGGTCGCCCGAGACCAGCGAGTAGTTGTTGTCGTTCTGGATGCGGAAGCGGTTGATGGTCAGCCCGACGCGCTGGTTGTCGTCGATGGCATAGCCGAGCTTGGCCATCACGTCATACGAGCGCGAATCCATGAGGTCGCCCTGGTCATCATAGGTTCCGATGCGCTGGTTGTTGCCATCCAGAAAGGCGCCCTGGCTCTGGTAGCTGAGATTGAACAGGTAGTCGATGTCGCCGCTGCTTCCGTTGACCCCGTAAGTGGTTTTGTACGACATTGTCTCGCCCTTGAGCTGCGACGTCGGGCTGGTGGCCTCCACCGAGACGTGCTGCTGCGGCGGGCCCGCCTTGGCCTGTTTGGTCACGAGATTGATGGTGCCGCCCATGCCGCCGATGCCGTTGCTGCTGTTGGCGCCCTGGATGACTTCGATGCGCTCGATCATCGAAGGATCGATCGTCGTCATATCCCGTCCGATGCTGGTGTACATCGGGCTGGACTGGGGTATCCCGTCCACCATGATCTGAGGCTGGAGCCCGCGCATCGTCTGGCCGTAGTTGCTCATCTTCTGCATGGCCGGCGTCATCGACGGAATCAGGTTGCTCAGCAGCTGTGTGGTGCTGGAGGTGACGGCCAACTGCTTCTGGATCTCTTCCCGGCCGATGACCTTGATGTTCTGGGGCGCATTGTCGGTGGATTGCGCCAGCCGCGTGACGGACACCGTCACGACGCCGAGTTCCTGCGATTCCCGCGCATTCGCCGGGGCGCCTGCGGACTCCGGCTGCACGCCGGAAGGCTCGGGCGTCTGGGCGGACGTCTTCCGCGCGGCGGGCTCGAGTATGTAGTTTCCCGCACTCACGCTGCGCGCGCGAAAGCCCGAACCGGCGAGCAGGTGCGCGAAGCCCTCGTCCGTTGTGTACGCGCCGGAGAGGGCGGGCGCTTGCAGGCCGGCGAGCCTGCCGGGATCGATGCTGAGGTTGACGCCGGCCTGCGCCGCAAAGCCCATGAGCGCCTGCGCCAGCGGACCCGCTGGAATCCGGTAGGCTTTCTGCGCGGCGATGGCCACGGAATCCGCGGCATGGGCCGCTGTCGCATGCAGCCCCGCGGTGGTCATGCAGATGATGGCCGCGATGGCCAAGGGGCGCAGTCGTGTGTCCGGCGATTGCGGGCGAACGCGCGGAGCGTGTGAAGAAGGCATGCTGGTCGGTCCTCGTAGCTGTCGGTGAATGGTTTCAATTCCTATGACAGGCGAGATCGGAAAACCGGACAGTCTTGTGAAAAAAAAGAGCCCCCACGCTTCCCCGCCACGCATGGTTCGCTGCCTCCCGAGGGGGCGCTTTTTGTCTTGGGGCGGCCCGGCAACAAAAATTTCCAGGGCGCTTTCAGGATGCGCTTCGTGCAAGGGCTGCAATCACGCCCGCGTGACGGTGATCCAGTAGCGCGTACGCGCGAGAACGCGCACGGGAAGGGTCTGCTCCAGCAGCTCCAGGATGCGATCGGTGTCGCCCAGTTGAAATACTCCGGAGACCATCAGATCGGCTGCATCCGGTTCGCAGTGCAGGGCGCCTTCACGGTAGCGGCTCAGCTCCGCGAGGAAGTCCTTCAGGCGCATGTTCTCCGCGAAAAGCACGCCCCGCGTCCAGGCGTCGGCCAGCGCCGAAAGCGGCGTGACCGGCCCCAGCCCCTGCGAGTCGAACCGCAGCCGCTCCCCCGCGCGCACGATGGCCGCCTCGCTGGCATGCGAAGGGCTGACCCGCACCGCTCCTTGCAGCACGGACAGCAGCGTGCTCCGCTCGTGTTTGCGAATGATGAAGCGCGTGCCGAGCGCCCGCATCAGGCCGTCGCCCGTCTCCACGATGAAGGGCTGGTTCTGGAAAGCGCCCGCATGCGAGGTCTCCACCAGGATCTCGCCTGCGATCTGCTGAACCCGGCGCGCCTGGCCGTCGAAGCGGGTCCGGATCGCCGAGCCGGTATTGAGCATCACGCGGCTGCCGTCGGCCAATGTGACGGAGCGGCTCTCGCCTGTCGCGGTGCGGTAGTCCGCGCCCCAGAGATCCCAGGGCAGAAAGCGGTAGGCGAACCAGCCGAGCATCGGCGCGCTCAATGCAAGGGCCGCAGTGCGCAGCATGTGGCGGCGGCCTGTCGCGGACCGGGGCCGGTTGAGGACCGCCATGGCAACGGATGGGGGAAGGGCGTCCATCTGGCGGTTGAGCTGCTGCGCGCGCTGCCACACGGCTTCGTGTTCGGCACTGCGATTGCGCCACCGTGCCAGCTCGGACTGCTCCCTCTCGCCGAAATCGGAGGCACGCGCGCGCGCCAGCCAGACAGCCGCCTCGTCCAGGATCCGAGCATCGATGGCGCTCATCTCAAGCCTCCAGCATCACCCGCAGGCACTGCCTGAAGCCTTGCGCCATGTAGCGTGTGACCGTTCGCACGCTCACCTGCATCCGCAGCGAAATTTCTTCGTACGGCAGTCCGTCGAGCTGCGAGAGAAGGAAAGCCGTGCGCACCTTGGCGGGCAAGTCGTTGAGCAGCGAGTCCAGCTCGGCCAACGTTTCCAGAAGGATGGACCGGTCCTCCACGGAGAGCACGGATTCCTCGGGCAGCAGGGACAGGGACGCCAGGTAGGCCTGCTCGAGCGATTGGCGTTCCAGGTGATTGAACATCAGCCGTCTGGCAACCGTCGTCAGGTAGGCGCGCGGCTCCTGGATGTCCGTGATTTCAATGGCGCGCGCCCTGGCGCCGGCGCAAACGCGTGTGAACGTATCCTGCGCGATGTCGGCTGCGTCGTGCCGGTTGCCCAGTTTCCTGTGCAGCCAGGAAATTAGCCAGGCGTTGTGCAGCACGTACATGCCGCCCAGGGCCTGGCAGGGGTCCTTGTTGACTTGATCGCGCACAAAATTCTCTTGCGAAATGAAATGTGCCGCATTCTACACAAATGAGATTTATTCTCATCAATGATGGGCATGCTCCTGTTCACCGGCTGCCTCGGGGCTTCAAAGCGATGGCGATGCGCGATCATGTAGCCGCTCGGGCTCGGCGCTTACGCACCCATATCAGCAAACCTGTCACGCTCAGCGCAGCGATGAAGACGCCCATGAACGACATCAGTACACGTCCCGGCGTGCCCAGTATCCGCCCTGAGTGGAGCGGCAGTTGGGCCTGCATGAAAACATCGCCCGCAGAGCCTTGGCCTGGCACCTTGTCGCCGAGAATGGCGCCGGTATCTCCGTCCAGATACAGCACTTCATTGCCCATGCCGTCGTCATCCCGGTCGTTTTCCGGCGTGAAGAACGTGACGCCATAAACGCCGAAACGTTGCGCATAGAAGATGGAGCCTGCGGGCGCTGCCCAGCCGCGGCTGCGCCCCTCGGCCTCGGCTCTTGCGATGGCATGTTCCCGGTCAAGCACCGGATCGGCCAGTTCCCGTTCTCGGCTGCCTTGGCGCAACTGGAACGGCGAGGGCGTCAGAGGAGAAAACACCGATACCAGGGGACGCATTATCTGAGTGCCCAGATTCAGCGACACCGAGGTCACGGCCAACATCAGCAGCAGGCCCCATACCCACACGCCGCCGGAGCGGTGGATGTCAAAGTTGAGCTTGGCGCCGCCCTGACGCAGCCGGAAGCTGAACGACTTGCGCCATGCGCGCGCACTGGGAAACGAGATCCACAGTGCAAGAAAGCAGTCGAAGATCCACACGGCTGAAACCATGCCCATCAGCCATACCCCCCATTCGATTCCCCAGCCTTTGGGAATGTGCATGGTGTAGTGCAGCTTGTAGAGGAAGGGCAGCAGGTTCTCGCGCGACAGCGATATTCGACCCCACTGACGCTGACCTTGGATCTCGCCGGTGGCCGGATCCATCGCCAGTTGGTTGAAGCCCAGCCTGTAGGGAGCTCCCGTGGCGGGATCGATACGCGCGGCAACGCCCAACATCGCCGTGTGGCCCGGCTCCAGCGTCAGCGGCACGAAGCTGACCCTCAGGCGCGGATCGGCCGCCTCGGCTCGCCGCGCCAGTTCCAGGGGTGAAAGTGTGGCTTGCCTCGTGCCGGAGGCGGCCCGAAACAGTTGAGGATTGGCCCACTCGTCAAGTTCGTGGGACCAGGTGATCACTGCGCCGGTCAGGCCTGCGATGAACAAGAACCCAGCGATGAAAAGGCCACACCAACGATGCAGCACCACCAGCGCGCCACGCATGCCGAGACGCCTCAAAACTGGTACCGCGCCGACAGCATCATGTTGCGCGGCTCGCCATAGACGTTGCTGGGGAAGCTCGCGCTGCCAGACAGCGCGTTGTAGTACTTCCTGTCGAATACGTTGTTGATGTTGAGCCGGATGTCCAGCTTTGGCGTGGCCTGCCAGCCAATCACCAGGTCGGCCACGGCGTATGCCTTCTGTGTGATGTAGAAGGGGACGCCGCTGGTGGTGCCCTTGTTGTAGATGAAGCCCTGGCGATAGACCGAGCCTCCTATGCGCCAGCCCTGCAAGTCACCGGGCAGCCGGTACATGGTCGACAGCTTGAACAGGTGCCTTGGAGTGTCGGTGTCGAAGAGCTCACCCACATTGCTGGCGGTTGCATCCTTGCGGTAGCGGGCGATGGCCACCGTGTAGCCGGCACCCGCCTGCCAGTTCGGCGTGATGGCGCCTTGCACTTCCAATTCCACGCCCTGGCTGCGAACCTCGCCGGCAGCCGAATAACAGGTGACGGTTGGGTAGTTGGCGCACTGCGTCTGGTCGGCGCTGCGGTAGGCACGGTTTTTCTGATCCATGCGGAATACCGCAGCCGATGCGTTCAGCGCGCCATCGAAGTACTCGCCCTTGATACCGATTTCATAGTTGCGGCCGATCACCGGAGCCAGCAGCTTGTTGCTGGCGTCCCGATAGTTCTGGGGCTTGAAGATATCGGTATAGCTGGCGTAGAGCGCGTGCTGGTCGTTCAGGTCGAACACCAGCCCAGCGTACTTTGTCAGGTGGTTGTCGACGCTGTAGCGGTTATGAGCACTGACGGATGGCGTGTTGGAGGCGAAGTTCGGATAGGTATTGACGGTGTCGTTGTAGTCGAACCAGTCCAGTCTTCCGCCCAGGATCAGCTTCACCCGTTCGGCTACGTTCAAGCGTGTCGTCGCATAGACGCTTTGCTGCGTGATCTTCGCGTCCATCCAGTCGCGCAAGGGGATCTCGGGATCCGCCACGGCGCTCGGGTTGAAGTTGTACAGATCGAGATTGCTGTCGAGCGCCAGGCCTTGGCGGCTGTTGCCGTCGAAATTGATGTTCCGGTAGCTCGCACCCAACACGAGTTCATGCTTGCGGCCCAGCAGCTCGAAGGGGCCGTTTGCATACAGGTGGGCACTGGCCTGCTTTTCCTCATGTGCATTGCGAGCGCCCAACTGGCTGTAGACGCCGGTGGTGACGTTGTGGCTGAGGTAGTGGCCCTGCATGTCCACTTCGGCCTGCGCGTAATAGGCCGACAAATGCACGCGCCAATCGTTGTCGAACCTGTGATCCAGCCCGACGAAGGCCGAATTGGTGGTCTTGTTCCAATGTTCCCAGTCATTGGCATAGGACGTGGAACGGGGCAGTCCCAGATCACTGCCGTCGCTGGCCACCGGAAGGCCGGTGAAGCCGTTGCCGTGGAGCCTGCTTTCCTGATGCAACGCACTGAGCGTCAGTTTGGTGGAGGCGTTCAGGTCCTTCTCCAGAATGCCGTAGAGCGTCTGGCCCGTGCTGCTTTCACCGCGCTTGTAGCTTCCGTAGTCCTGAGTGGCGATCACGGTGCGTCCGCGCAGACTGCCGTCTTCCGACAATGGGCCGGATGCATCCAGCTCCGCCCGATAGCGATCCCAACTGCCTGCGTTCACGCCCACGGAGACTTGCGGCACCGTGGTCGGACGCTTGCGCACCAGGTTGATGGCCGCTGACGGATTGCCCGCGCCCTGGGTCAGGCCGGTGGCGCCGCGCACGATCTCCACGCGGTCGTAGATGGCCATGTCGGTGGCCAGCAGATCCTGCGAAAGGTTGGAGCTGTCCAGGCTCACCGGCAGACCGTCGTACATGATGTTGTCCACGTACATGCCGCGCGAATAGAAGGATGCGCGTTCCGGACCGAATCGCCGAAACGTCAGGCCGGGTGCTGCCTGCACCACGTCGTTGACCGTTGCCAGACCTTGGTCCTGAATGCGCTCACGGGTGATGACGGTGACGGCCTGCGGCGTATCCCGTATGGACAGATTGAGCCGGGTCGCCGTGCTCATGCTGCCCGTGGTGTACGAATGCGTGCCCTCGGTGACATTGCTGCCGGTCGCTGTCTCGGTTACGGTGACCGAAGGCAGTGTGTTGGGAACGGAGGCTGCGGCAATTGGCGCGGGGTGCGCGGAAGTGCTGGGGGTATTGTCGGCACGCAGCACGAATGCGCCGTTGTCCAATTGCATGGCGCGAAGTCCGGTCCCGCTCAGCAACACGGCCAGGGCGCTGCTGACGGTGTGGCGGCCGCTGACACCGGGCGTGTGCCTGCCTTCGGTCTGTTCAGCAGTGAAGCTCAGGATGATGTTGGACTTGCTGGCCAGCTCGCGCAGCGCCGGAGCCAGTGGCCCGGCGGCTATGCGGAAATCGGCGACGCCTGCGCCGGATGCTTGCGCGGTGTCCTGTGCGATGGCGAGAGACGGCGCACTGCCCATGAAACCCAGAGCAAGTGCCAGCACGGCGAGCGCCACGGGAGATGGATGCGGACTCCCCAAAAAGCGGCCGCGTTGAAAATTCGACATGTCTTTCCTCTTGACTGGACCTCTGAAAATTCAGGTCCCTCATGAGGTAGGTGCCGCGAGAATGCAAATCGGGCAGTCCATTTGCAAAAATTTTTCTCAGCGCCCCCGATCCGCGGGCACCACCGTCACCCAGTAACGCGTACGCCATTGCACACGCACCGGCAACACGCTGGGCAATGTGGTCAGAATGCGATCGGTGTCCGCCAACGGAAAGACGCCGGAGAGGCGCAGGTGCGCAACCCGCGGATCGACACGTATGAAGCCTGGCCGGTAGCGATCCAGCTCGGCAAGAAAGTCGCCAAGGCGCAGTTCGTCAGCCAGAATCTGCCCTTGCGTCCAGGCGACCGACTGTTCATCGGTCAAACCGGGCGTCTCGATCGCCTCGCGTCGGAATTGTGTCTGCTCACCGGCATGCAGCACGAGCGTGCGCCCCGGTGCATCTCGGGGCGATATCTCAACGGCGCTATCCAGCACCGCCACACTGGTGCTTTCGGGGCGCTGGCGTACGGTAAAACGGGTGCCCAGCGATCGGATGCTGCCGTCGGCTGTCTCCACCAGCAGCGGCCGGGGATCAGTGGGAATACCCGATCCATGGCGGGTGGCAACCATGATTTCGCCTTCCAGCAGCAGAATGCGGCGCTCTCTGGCATCGAATCGAAGATTCACTGCACTGCCAGTGTTGAGCGTGAGCTGCGTGCCGTCTTCCAATGCAAAGTTGCGCTGCTCACCGGTCGCACTCCGGCAGTTGGCCATGCTGGCTTGCCATGGCGTGGTACGGGAGGCAAGAAGCCCGGCGCTGGTGGCCACGCCACCCCACACCAGCATCCGCATGACTCGCCTTCGCGTGGCGGAAGCGGGTTGGCCTGTTGCGCGGCAAGAGGACAGAGCGGTGTAGGCTGGGCTGGAGCCCAGCGATTTCATGCGGCCCGTGACGGACTCGATATGCAGCCAGGCCGCTTCATGGTCGACATGCGCCTTACGCCACTGATCCCACCGTCTTTGCTGCTCTTCAGTAGCCTCTCCAGACATCAGCAGCGTGAGCCAATCTGCTGCTGCATTTGCGGTGGCCCGGCTGATCACCCGCCCGCAGGGCAGAGTCAATGGTTCGTCAGGGGTGGCCACGGCGTCAGAATGAAATGGCGAACAGGCATTCGCGGTTGGCCCGGGCCAGATATTGTTTGACCGAGCTGGCCGAGACAGCCAGGCGGTCGGCGATCTCGGCGTAGCTCAGTTCGACCAGGTGGGCCAACAGAAACGCTTCTCGCACTTTGGCAGGCAGCCCATCGAGCACTCGGTCGATCTCCTGCAGACTTTGGAGCGCAATCAGCCGCGTCTCCGGCGATGGGGCAAATTCTTCAGGCAGGCCCGCCAGGGCCTCCAGATAGGCGGTTTCGAGCAACTGTCGACGAAAACGGTGTGCCAGCAGCCGATTGGCGATGGTTGCAAGAAACGGCCGCGGCTCACGAATCTCCTGCGTTGCGGTTTTTCCGTCCAGCAGGCTGAGGAAGGTATCCTGAGCTACATCAGCCGCCGTGAACGTATCGCCGATGCGCCTGCGCAACCAACCCTGAAGCCAAGTGCTGTGCTCGACATACAGGCTGGTGACATCATCAGCAAGCGAAAGATCCGGAGCAGGCATCAGGGGTAAAAGGAATCATGCAAATGAGAACTACTTTTATTCTAAATGATGGGCTCAAGAATCTGCAAGCGGCTGGAAAAGCTGAACTGGGGCATTCACGGTTCAGTGGTTGGGTGGCAGCAAGCGGCCAAAAGAGGACTCCAAAGACACAGGAGCACTGCGCAATGAGCGATCATACGAATTGTCCCCTATCAACCCTTTGACACCAATAATGTTTGACGACCTCCATGCCTACTTCTATGAAAACGTGCGAGTCGCATATCGAGAGTTCAAGGAGCGTCTTGCCGAGCCGCGCGCTGGCAGAAGTATCGATTTGCGATTGGCAGTAGGCGCCTGTGAAGCACTATTTCACTTACGAGAGCATCTTCCAGAGGCTCATGCGCTTTCCCGAGCTGCAGCAGAAGCAAGGTGTCCCGATCTGGCTTTGGTGGGAGACATTGCGAATGTGAGTAAGCATCGGACCGTTACGAAGCCAACGCCGCACGGCGCTCCGCTGCTCACTTCTGCAACGCAATTGCACGAAATCATAAACATGATCCACTATGAGGACGCTGAGGGCGAATACAGGTGCATATCAAAGCAGGTCGTCGCCAAACTTGCGGATGGAACACATCCTAGATGTCATGCAAGCACAGACTAATGTGCTGAACTTTTGGGAAAACTACCTAGCCGAAATTGGCGTACTGAAAGCCGCAACCATGCACACGTACGATGATGGACTAGGCTATCGACCAAGGCCACCACATGCAGTTGGGCCGACACTTGAAATTCTCCAAGGTGTGCGCTTCCGTCAAACATTGCAGTTGATGAAATTCAACCCCGACAGTGGTCGCGCGGAACCTATACCTCTTGCAGAAGGGACTAAAGCAAGGATGCAAATACGCAAGCGCCCAAGGCACCAGGTTGACATCACACTCCGCCATGACGAAAGTGGTCGAGAGTCCACGCGAACGATCGCTCTCACTGAAGACGAAAGCGAAGCGCTTGATGCTGCACCTGAGGAAGATCATGAGTCACTGCTGAAGGGCTTCGAGTCCATGAGAAATGGTTTCAACGAGCTTGCCGCTGAAATTTCTCGTAATTCGTCGGATGGATAGCCCGGAGCGAGTGTGCCTACTTGACAGCTCGCGGCTTCGCTTGGCACACAAGGTATGTCTGCTTGGGGTCGGAAACGGTCATGAGTCACCGTGATACGCAGGAATCTGTTGGATCGGAGATTCCAGCAGCTCAATCACATGTCGAAGCTGTTCAGCCTTGCGCTTGATGGTCGCTGCATGCTCCGTGAGCGTATCTGCCTGTGCATCGGTGTCACCTGTTAGCCTTAACTTTGTGGTGATGAGGTGCCACAAGGAGTGAAGCGACTTGGCTGGGGCGTGAAGCCTTTCGTGTTTTTGACGGCGCAAAACTACTTGCCGAACTGCCCGCCCGCTCCGTTCTTCCCTCTTTGGGCAGGTGCGGGAAGATTGATCCTTTCGGCAGGGATTGAACATAGTCGCAGAAGGCCCGGACTGATCTTCTCTGGGGCCGGCAGTCTTGAGCGAAGCGCGGATGGCTACGCCACTGGGAAAGCGGGTTCGGAGGTCTTCGGGGGGGGCGATAGACGCCTGAATCGGCACGGCGATGCACGCCGGGGAGTCGGGTCACCATGGCTTGGTTCACACGGCAACCTTACACGGTTTGCCGGGTGCTACCTCTGCTGCGGGCCTCGTTTTCAGAGGAGTAGCAAAGAAAAAGGGTTAGCAGATGAGTACCTGCTAACCCTTCTTTTGACTGGCGGAGAGGGCGGGATTCGAACCCGCGGTGGGCTATTAACCCACACACGCTTTCCAGGCGTGCGACTTAAACCGCTCATCCACCTCTCCGGAAGCCTTCAATTATAGTTCAGAAAATTGAGTGTTTTGAAAAACTCGATTTTTATTTGCTTCGAGTCTTTCTTGACAGAGACCGCTCGTGCGCTGCGGAGCAAGCTCTGCAAAGCGCCAGGCGACCCCGGCAAGCTACGGACTATATAGCAGCTTGCGTTTCGTATCGCGAAATTCTTCAATTGCTCCGCTGTCCTGTCTGGATCATCTTCATCGCGGAGGTGACCAGCGCGGAGACTTCGGTCATGTTGCTGGGAACGATCAGCGTGGTGGTGCTGTCGGCCGCGACCTTGCCGTAGGCGTTCACTGCCTGCTCGGCCACTTTCAGTTGCACCGCCTGTTCGCCGCCGGGCTGGCGGATGGCGGCGGCGATGCGTTCGATGGCCTGGGCGGTGGCGTCGGCGACGGCGGTGATGGCCGCGGCTTCGCCCTGGGCGTTGTTGATGGCGGCCTGTTTCTCACCTTCCGAGCGGGCGATGAATGCTTCGCGTTCGCCGGTGGCGATGTTGATCTGCTCCTGGCGGCGGCCTTCGGATGCCGCGATGAGGGCGCGCTTTTCGCGCTCGGCTGTGATCTGGGCCTGCATGGCGCGCAGGATTTCGGCGGGCGGCGTGAGATCCTTGATTTCGTAGCGCAGCACCTTGACGCCCCAGTTGAGCGCGGCTTCGTCGATGGCGGAGACGACCTGCGCGTTGATCATGTCGCGCTCTTCGAAGGTCTTGTCGAGCTCGAGTTTGCCGATCACGCTGCGCAGCGATGTCTGCGCCAGCTGCGTCACGGCGGTGATGTAGTTGCTGGAGCCGTAGCTGGCGCGCATGGGGTCGGTGACCTGGAAGTACAGGATGCCGTCGACCTGCAGCTGGGTGTTGTCGCGCGTGATGCAGACCTGGCTGGGGACGTCGAGCGGGATTTCCTTGAGGCTGTGCTTGTAGGCGATCCGGTCGACGAACGGGATGATGAATTTCAGTCCCGGCGGCAGGGTGCCCGCGTATTTGCCAAGGCGCTCCTTGATCCATGCGTGCTGCTGGGGAACGATCTTGATCGACCGTGCGATGAAGATGGCGGCGATGACGAATACAACGATGGCAAATTCCATGAACTGGGTTCCTTCACGGTGATGGATGATGAGAGGATGGGACGAGCGTAGCAGGTCGGGCCGGGCCGCTCAGATGGGATCCACCAGCAGGCGGTTGCCGACCAGTTCCGATACGCGGTGGGCGCCGGTGGCGGGCGTGATGCCGGGACGGTGGATGGCCGTCCAGGTGGCGCCCCGGTATCTGACCTGCGCGGTGCCGTCGCTTTGCCAGCGTTCGATGTAGATCGTCTCGCCGACGTCCAGGTTGACGCTGCGGTCGGACCTGGGGGAGGGATCTCCGGGGCGCGCGCGCCTGGCGAAGTAGCATCCGAGCACGGATAGCGCGCCCACCAGCGCGGCAATCAGTATCTGCCCGGTGTTGCCAATGCCAACAAATGCGGCAAGGCCGCCCGCGGCCAGGCCGAGCGCGATCATGAGCAGGTAGAACGATCCGATCAGCAGCTCTGCTGCGACGGTGATTCCGGCCATGATCCACCAGAGGGTGGCATTGTCCAAATGCATGAGCGGCACTCCCAGAGTTTCGAGCCGGCGCCACGATGCGGCGCCCATCGGTCCATTGTGTCTTTTAACCGAGACATTTTGGGCTAATTACCGCCGCGTTTGAATAATGGTCACGCAGATTCCTTACACTTTGCGGCTATTTCGTTTTTTCGCCCCTTGCTTGCCGGAGTCCGCGCATGAAATTCCGCTTTCCCATTGTCATCATCGACGAGGACTACCGTTCGGAGAATACGTCCGGATTGGGAATCCGCGCATTGGCGCATGCCATCGAAGAAGAGGGCTTTGAAGTCCTGGGCGTGACGAGCTACGGCGATCTCACGCAGTTCGCGCAGCAGCAAAGCCGCGCGAGCGCGTTCATCCTGTCGATCGACGACGAGGAGTTCACCTCCGACATGGGCATCGACCCGATCGTGCTGAGCCTGCGCAGCTTCATCACCGAGGTGCGCCGCAAGAATGCCGACGTGCCGATCTACGTGCATGGCGAGACAAAGACGGCGCGCCATCTGCCCAACGACATCCTGCGCGAGCTGCATGGCTTCATCCACATGTTCGAGGACACGCCGGAGTTCGTCGCGCGCCACATCGTGCGCGAGGCCAAGATGTACCTGGAAGGCGTGCAGCCGCCATTCTTCAAGGCGCTGCTGGACTATGCGGAGGACGGTTCGTATTCGTGGCACTGCCCGGGGCACGGCGGCGGCGTG
Source organism: Diaphorobacter ruginosibacter (assembly GCF_040396215.1). Lineage (GTDB taxonomy): Bacteria > Pseudomonadota > Gammaproteobacteria > Burkholderiales > Burkholderiaceae_C > Diaphorobacter_A > Diaphorobacter_A ruginosibacter_A. The sequence goes on from NZ_JBEBOW010000072.1 coordinate 17,666, forward strand.
GCGTTCCTCAAGAGCCCGGTCGGCCAGATGTACCACCAGTTCTATGGCGAGAACATGCTCCGCGCGGACGTCTGCAATGCGGTGGAAGAGCTCGGCCAGCTGCTTGACCACAACGGCGCCATCGGCGAGAGCGAGCGCAACGCGGCGCGCATCTTCAATGCCGACCACTGCTTCTTCGTGACCAACGGCACGTCCACCT
>NZ_JBEBOW010000073.1:0-17763 GCF_040396215.1 Diaphorobacter ruginosibacter
TGGCCGCCGTGGGCAAGCGCAACGTGCTGACGGCCGACATGGTCAAGCCCGGCGCGGTCGTGATCGACGTAGGCATGAACCGCGACGACAACGGCAAGCTCTGCGGCGACGTGGACTTCGAGGGCGTCAGGCAGGTGGCCGGATGGATTACCCCCGTTCCCGGCGGTGTCGGCCCCATGACGATTACGATGCTGCTGGTCAACACCATGGAATCGGCGGAGAGAGCGGCCACCGCGTCCTGAGAGCCGGAGCGAGGCACATCTCACGGCTCGCCGGATGGGGCTGGCGCCCGTCCCGATACAGGCTCATCGCCCGGGGCCACGGCGCCAAAACAATTCGCCGGAACGCTTGAATTCAAAATAAACGGCAGCAAGTATTTCATCATGAGCAGCAATCCACTTCTTGAAAACTACGACCTGCCTGCCTTCGACCGCATCCAACCGGCGGATGTGGGGCCGGCCGTCCAGACCCTGATCGCCCACGCCAACGAAGCGCTGGAAACCGTCACCCAACCAGACTTTCCCGCGCGCTGGAACGAGATCTCCGCGGTTCTGGATGTGGCCACCGAGAAACTGGGAACCGCCTGGGCAGCCGTCAACCACCTCAACAGCGTGGCCGACACTCCCGAACTGCGCGCCGCCTACAACGAGGCGCTGCCGGCGGTCACCGAGTTCTGGACGCGCCTGGGCGCCGACGAGCGCCTGTATGCCAAGTACAAGGCCATCGACACCGCCACGCTCAACAAGGAGCAACGCGCGGCGTGGGATCACGCCATGCGCGGCTTCGTCCTGTCCGGCGCCGAGCTGCAGGGAGCCGACAAGGAGCGCTTCGCAAAAATCCAGGAACGCATGGCCGAGCTATGCCAGAAGTTCAGCGAAAACGCGCTCGACGCAACGGATGCCTTTGCATATTTCGCCAGCATCGACGAGCTCGATGGCGTGCCCGAGGACATCCTCCAGGCTGCGCGCGCGGCAGCCGAGGCCGAAGGCCGGCAAGGCTACAAGCTCACCCTCAAGCTGCCCTGCTATCTGCCCGTGATGCAGTTCGCCAGGAGCAGCGCGCTGCGCGAGAAGCTCTATCACGCCTACGTCACCCGCGCCTCGGACCAGGCGGAAGGCGAGGCGAAGAAATTCGACAACTCCGCCAACATGCAGGAGATCCTCGCGCTGCGCCAGGAAGAAGCGCAACTGCTCGGCTACCGCAATTTCGGCGAAGTTTCGCTCGTGCCCAAGATGGCGGATTCGCCCGCCCAGGTGGTGGATTTCCTGCGCGATCTGGCCCGGCGCGCCAAACCCTATGGCGAAAAGGATGTTGCCGACCTGCGCGCATTCGCGCGGCAGGAACTTGGCATCGCCGATCCGCAGCCATGGGACTGGCCATTCATTTCCGAGAAGCTCAAGGAAGCCCGCTATGCCTTCAGCGAACAGGACGTGAAGCAGTACTTCCCGGCCCCCAAGGTGCTCGCGGGCCTGTTCAAGATCGTCGAGACCCTGTTCGAAGTCTCCATCCGCAAGGACTCCGCGCCCGTGTGGAATCCCGCCGTCGAGTTCTACCGCATCGAACGCCAGGGACCGCAAGGCCCCGTGCTGGTGGGTCAGTTCTATCTGGATGCCCCCGCCCGCAAGGGCAAGCGCGGCGGCGCATGGATGGACGACGTTCGCACGCGCTGGCTGCGCCCCGACACCCAGCAGTTGCAGACGCCGGTCGCGCATCTGGTGTGCAACTTCGCCGCCGGTGTGGACGGCAGGCCGCCGCTGCTCACGCACGACGACGTGATCACCCTCTTCCATGAAACCGGCCACGGCCTGCACCACATGCTCACGCAGGTCAACGAACGCGACGTCGCCGGCATCTCCGGCGTCGAGTGGGACGCGGTCGAACTGCCCAGCCAGTTCATGGAGAATTTCTGCTGGGAATGGGACGTGCTCAGGCACATGACCGCTCACGTCGAAAGCGGCGAGCCCCTTCCGCGCGAGCTCTACGACAAGATGATCGCGGCAAAGAATTTCCAGTCGGGCATGCAGACCCTGCGCCAGATCGAGTTCGCGCTGTTCGACATGCTCCTGCACACAGAGCACGACCCCAAGGATCCCGTCATGCCGGTACTGCAAAAAGTGCGCGCCGAAGTGGCGGTGCTGCCCTCCACCGCATATAACCGCATGGCCCACACCTTCAGCCATATCTTCGCGGGCGGGTACGCCGCTGGCTACTACAGCTACAAATGGGCGGAAGTCCTGTCGGCCGATGCCTATGCCGCATTCGAGGAAACCGTACTGCCCGATGGTTCGCCCAACCCGCAGACCGGCCGCAAGTACCGCGAAGCCATCCTGGAAGCCGGCGGCGCGCGCCCCGCGATGGAATCATTCAAGGCCTTCCGCGGCCGGGAGCCGCAGCTCGATGCGCTGCTGCGCCATCAAGGCATGGCCAACTGAGGCCTGAAAGGCGAGCCTGCCGGGCAGGCCCGGCAACCAGCCATCCAAGGATTCACCAAGCGCACGCAGGAAGCCTGAAGAAATGAGCCGTTCTGGAAAAAACATCACCCTGGCCGCATGGGCGGCCCTGGGCGCCATTGCCGCGCTGCTGGCGGCGCCCGCGCAAGCCCAGCAGATCTACCGCAGCGTCGGCCCGGACGGAAAAGTCACCTTCTCCGATCAGCCCCCACTCTCCGGTCACGCCTCGATGAAGTCCAGGAGCGGCTCGGACCTGCCGGGCTCATCCGACTCCGGACTGCCCTACGCACTCCAGCAGGTCGTCAACAAGTTCCCCGTCACGCTGTATTCATCCAAGGATTGCGAGCCCTGCGCCAGCGCCCGCCGGTTGCTGGCCGCACGCGGCGTCCCGTTCGCGGAGCGGACCATCGACAGCAATGAATCGGCCGAGTCGCTGAAACAAATCTCCGGCGCATCCACCGTGCCCTTCGCCACGATCGGCGGACAGCATCTCAACGGTTTTTCCGAAACCGAATGGTCGCAATACCTCGACGCCGCCGGCTACCCCAGGAAATCCCAACTGCCCGCAACCTACCGTGCTCCGGCAGCCACGCCACTGGTCGCCGCAAAAGAGACACCCGCAACCGCCGCATCGCGCCAGCCGGAACCCGTCGCGCCAAAACCCCGAAATGCACCGCCCGCCGCGGATGCGGACGCAGTCGCTCCGGCAGGCCCCACGCCATCCAACCCGGCCGGCATAGTCTTCTGACCGCATGAAGAGCTCCCCACTGAACGGCACTCTGAGCCCAGTAGAAAAAATTGCGAAAACATCCGCTTTGAATTCCGAAGCAGAATTTTCACGCTATAATCAATAGCTTCGCAGCCGATCAAGCTGCAATGGGTGATTAGCTCAGCGGTAGAGCACTGCCTTCACACGGCAGGGGTCACATGTTCGATCCATGTATCACCCACCAGATATAAAACCCCTTGAATCACAGGTTCAAGGGGTTTTTTCTTTTTTAGATGACTCGTCATGAATAGCGTTAACACCTTGGACTTGAAAAAAAGCAAGCAAGATGGAATCAAGGATCAAGCGCACTCAGCGAGACTACACGCTGGCTTTTAAGCTGGCGGTGGTCGAACAAGTAGAAAAAGCCGAGCTCACCTATAGGCATGCTGAATCGCCCCGGCTTGGCTACCTACGTCATAGGTGTCCTGGCAGCCCAGGTAGCCGGGATGCTCGGTTTCTATTTCTCCGTGGGCTTGTTTTTCTTCGCGTGCCCGCTCCACTGCCCACAGTTGGTCTTCGGTCAGGATCAAACCGTCCTGCGCTACCTTGGCTGACAGCGCCTTGAGGCGCGCTTGGCAAAAGTCTCCAGATCATGGCGCAGCCAGATGGAGCGCACCCTGCCGCTAGAGACAAACACACCGCTCTTGCGCAGCTCGTTGCTCACACGCAGCGTCCAGCGCACGGCAACGCCGGCGATTCAGTTCGGCTTGCCGCTGGTGGCCAGTTCATGCGAGCCGAAAGCCAGCACCTGCGGCTTGCGCAAGGCCTGCGGCGCCTCAGCAAAATTCAACGCCGGCGCGACGGGCTGTCCTCATGCCGAGCATATGCCCGCCGCCATCAAGCTCCCGATCAGGCAGCCGCACAGCAGCAGGTGACGCCAGCGCGGGGACGGCGACAAGAGTGGCGCCAAGGATTGCCACTCAGCTGAACAACACTCGGCCATCGTTCGTGTCCTCATACGATCCGGTGCGAGACTGGACGCCATCCTGGCAGGCACGGATTGCGGTGCGCACCATTTCGGGCGCCTTGCGGGCTTCCCACCGATAGCCTACCGAGCGCGCCGCAACGTCTGGGAGAGCTTGAAGCGCCCCTCGGGATAGAGGCTGATGGCCACGTAGAAGCGGCTGCTGTCGCCCTCGCTGTAGAGCCGGTACACCGTACGCAGCGCGGGGCTCTTGGGGGGGACGCCCAGGATGACGGCCACGTTCTTGGGAATCTTGCACGCCTCCACCGTCTGCTCGATGCGGTCGATGGGGTGCTGCTGCAATTCGCCCAGGAACTGCCACACCGAGCCGCGCTTGTTCCCGATCATCGGGATCACGCTGCGATGCTCGGGCCGCAGGTAGAAATCCGTCCACGAGGCCGCCACCTTGGTGTCCGGCGAGTCGCGGAAGGTGGACACCTTGATCCACGACTCACCGGTCTCGCAACCCAGTTCGCGCGCCAGCAGCGCATCCGCGACAACATCTTCCGTGCTCACCAGGTGCAAATCCGCAACCGAAGAGAAGCGCAGAACATCGCTGGCGCTGTTGGTCTGGACGCTGTAGGAGCCCTGCGGGCTGCTGGCGACGACCACGCTGCCGATGCGGGGCCTTCGCGTCACCAGCCCCTGGCGCTGCAGGGCCGCCAAAGCGGCACGCGCAGTGAAGCGGCTGACGCCATGTATCTCGCACAGGCTCATTTCCGGCGGCAGCGTGCTGCCCACAGGGTATTCACCCGATGCAATCTGCTGCTGCAGCGTCTCCGCCAGTTCTACATATATAGGCTTGCCCAATCTGAACCTTCGCTGGATGGAGCGGCCCGCCACCGGAAAGTCCCCGGGGTGCGTGCCGCAAATCTATGGCTCGGAGTCAGGTGCGACGTCAGGTGCAACTACTGCATGAAATCATGGCGTCAAGCGCCAGCACGCCTTCTCCTTGGGGCAGTACGATAACAGGATTGACGTCCATCTCGGCGAGCCTGTCAGCGTGGCGGAACGCGAATTGGGAGAGGCGCACCATCGCCTCGACCAGTGCCTCTTCATCGGCAGGTGGCTGGCCGCGAAAGCCGCGCAGCAGCGCTGCGGCCCGGGTCATGGAGATCAATTCGCGGGCGCTGTCGGGGCTCATCGGGCACATGCCGAACGCCACATCCTTGAACAGCTCCACGGATACCCCCCCCAGTCCGAACATGAGTACGGGACCGAACGCGGGATCACGCTTGATGCCCAGTACCACCTCCACGCCGCGCGAGGCCATGCGCTCGACCAGGAAACCCGTGAACTCGAGCTCTCCGCCCTGCTCTCGCATCTTCTGCGCCGCAGCCCGGGCCAGTTCGGGCGTCGCCAGGTTCAGGGCAACCAAGCCATGCTCGCTCTTGTGCGCAATGCCGCGCGCGAGCCCCTTGACAACCACCGGGCCCGCGAGCTCGCGGGCACAGGAGGCGACCTCCTCCACGCTTGCGGCCACACGCGACTCGGGCACCCGGATTCCCAGTGCCTTGACCAGCGCCTTGGACCGGACCTCGTCGATCAGCCCCTCCACCGCCGGAAGATCCGGAACGCTGCCGTTGGCATCACCCCTCGCCAGCAGGGGCTGGTTCGCCCTGCGTGCAAACCCGTTGAGCTGCGCTGCCGCGCGAAGGCTGCGCGCCAGAGGGATACCCATGGCGCGCGCGCGCTCGAAGCCCGCCTCCTGCACATGGCCCGACACCGGAACGATGGCGCTCGCCTTGTCGCTCACGCCCACCACGTCGAGTGCCTGATGGAGCCACAGCTGCGAGCGTTCGTCCCGCGGTGCCCCCACGCCAACCCACAGCACCGAGTCGATGGCATCGTCCTCCAGCGCGATGGCCAGTGCCTGCCTTGGCAGCTCGGGATCGCTGAAGACGGCTCCCCCCACATCCAAGGGGTTGGACGCCTTGACATAGCTCGGCAGGATCGCCTCAAGCTTCTGCAAGGTCGTTGCCGACAGTGCCGGAAGCGGCACGCTGGCCTCCGCGCACTCGTCGGCCAAGATGGAGGCCGCGCCTCCCGACAGCGTGAACACCAGCATCCCGCTGCGGCCCACGGGCTGCCTGCCCTTCCAATGTGCCAGCGAGGCCGCGGTGGACAGCAGGTCCTCGCTCTCCTGTACACGCAGGATACCTTCCTCGCGGCACACGGCGGCAAAGATCTCGTCTGCACCGGCCAGCGCCCCCGTGTGGGACATCACCGCCTGTCGCCCCAGCTCGGAGGTTCCGGCCTTGAACACCACCAGCGGCTTGCCGACGGCACGCGCGCGCCGAGCAGCATCGATGAACCGCCGGGGCTGGCGCAACCCCTCGATCATCAACGCGATGACGTCGATCTGCTCATCGCCCAACATGTACTCGACGATCTCCTCCATGCCGATGTCCATGGCATTGCCGACGTGCGCATAGAGGCCGACATCCGCCCCGGCGTCCTCGCCGTTGAGCAGCAGCCCGCCCATCATCGCGCCGCTTTGCGTGACGAGCCCCACGCGCCCGGTGCGCGAGTGGGCCATCGACTCGAAACTGCTGTTGTAGCCCAGGCAAAGGCCCGCGGCAGGATTGCCGGCGCCAAGGCAGTTCGGGCCCAGCATGCGCATTGTCCCGCCGCTCAGGATCTGCTGGAGCCGGCGCGCCCGCTCGACCCCTTCCGCGCCCTGCTCCTCCCATCCCGCACTGCAGACCACCACGACGCGAACACCCGCGGCCTTGCACTCGGCGACGGCCTGCAGCGTCATCTCCGCGCTGAGCGCGATCATGGCCAATTCGGGCACCTCCGGCAACTCCGCCAGGGCCGGGTAGCAGCGCACGCCGAACAACTCTGGATACTTGGGATTGAGCGGATAGAGCTCCCCCTTGAATCCATGGCGCAAGCAGTTGCGCAGGCCGCGCGACGCGGGCGTGTTCGGCCGCTCCGAAGCGCCGATGAACGCGATCGAGCGAGGGTGGAAAAGCGTGCCCAGGCCGGCGTGCGGCGCGTGCAAGGCAATGGTGTCGGTCATCGTATTCACGTGATGTCTCGGTCTTGGTTGATGGTCATTCGTTGCGGCCATGCGCGGGATGGATGCCCGTGCGCTCGAAGCGGCGCACGAGCGCGCCATCCACGGACGACGTCAGCAGTCCCTGGCTTTCCAGGAAGTTCAGGTGCGCGATGGCCTCGCCCAGCCCGAAGCCGACCTGCTCGTTACGCAACTCGCGCTCGAACAGCGCGGGCAGGAACTCGTACCCGGTCATGGGCCGCACACACGCGTCGAGCACTACCCTCAGGCGTTCCTCGTGGTGTGCGCGTATCTCCTCCACGCGCCGTGCCACGCCATAAAACGGCTGCTTGTGCGATGGCAGCAGCAGGGTCGAAGCGGAAATGCCCTCGAAGCGCCGCAGCGTCGCGAGATAGGAGTGCAATGGGTTCGGATCGCCGCCCGGCCACACCGCGATGTTGGGCGTGATCTTGGGCAGCACCTGATCGCCGCCGATCAACACCGCCCCATCCTCGCTCAACAGGCTCAGATGTTCCGGTGAATGACCGCGTCCGATGATCGGCGCCCAGCGCCGCCCGCCGAGTTCCAGCGGCTCGCGGGCATCGATCTCGATCACCCCGGGCGGCAGGGCGCACACCTGCGTGCCATAGCGCGGCATGTGCTGCAGCAGCTCGGTGGCCACCGCATCGGGCAATCCATGTTCGCGCCAGAGCGGCGTGCGCTCGGATACCACGTCACGCGCGGGGTCGGCGTAGCGTCCCGCGACTTCGAGTTCGCCGGGCGTCATGAGGACCGGCACGGCGAACTGCTCCACGATCCAGCCCACCATGCCGACGTGGTCGGGATGGTGGTGGGTCACCACGATGCGCCGCAGCGGCCCATGCCGCGTGAACCAGGGAGCGCGAAAGACGGATTCCCACAGGGCGCGGTTGGCGGGCGTGTGGATGCCGGTGTCGACCAGGGTCCACCCATCGCGCTCCTGCAGCAGGTACACGTTGATGTGGTTGAGCGCGAACGGCAGGGGCAGGCGCAGCAGAAAGATCCCGGGCGCCAGCTTCAGGGGCTCGCCCTCGGCAATGTCCGCTTCGGCATACCGCAGCGCAGGCAGGCCTTCGCGCCGTTTCCAGAGCTGCTCGCCGATGATGGTGAGGGGCTGCGCCATTCACAGCCCCATCTGCTTGGCGATGATGGTGCGCTGGATCTCCGATGCACCCGCGCCGATCATCCCGATACGCGAATCCCGGAAGAACAGCTCCATGTCGTACTCCTTGAGCACACCGTAGCCGCCCATGATCTGCACGCCGTTGTTGGCGATGTCGAACATCGCCTCGCTGGCCCAGAGCTTGGCCATGGACATCTCCTTGAAGCACGGCAGGCCCTGCTCCAGCATCCAGGCGACGCGGTAGCCCAGCAGCCGGGCGATTTCGGCCTTGGTCTGCATGTCCGCCAGCTTGTGCTGCACGGCCTGGAACCTGGAGATCGGCTGGCCGAACTGCCGGCGTTCCTTGGCATAGGCCGCCACGTAGTCGATCATTGCCTGCGACGTGCCCGAGTACATCATGGCCACGCTGAGACGCTCGATGCCCAGCCCGCTGTTGAGGTTGGCCCAGCCCTCGTGCAGCTTGCCCATCATGCGCGAGCGCGGCACCCGCACGTCGCGGAAGAACACCTCATTGGTATGCGTGGCCGAGCGGCCCATCTGCTTGAGGGGACGGATCTCGATCCCCGGCGCATCCGCGTCGACCAGGAAGATGGTGATTCCATCGTGCTTTTTCTCGGGGTTGCGGATGGTGCGCGTCACCGTGACGATCTGGTGGGCCACGTGCGCGTTGGTGGTGAACATCTTCTGGCCGTTGAGCACGAAGTGATCGCCCCACTCCTCGGCAAACAGCTCGACTGCGGCTGCGTCTGAGCCCACGTTCGGTTCGCTGAGCGCGAAGGCGAGCCGGGTTTCCCCGGCGATCACCTTGGGCAGGAACTCATCCTTCTGCGCCTCGGTCCCGTAGGTCATGATGTTGTAGGCACCCAGCACCACCGTGGAGAAATACGACGTACCCGCCCCGTACCAGCCGTATCCGGCTTCTTCCAGGAAGATCGCGAGCTCCATGGGCCCCAGCCCCGCACCGCCATATTTTTCGGGGAAGGGAATGCCCATCCACCCCTGCCCGGCCATCTTCTCGTACAGCTCGCACGGAAAGCGATCGTTATCGCTGCACGCGCGGATGTATTCGCGTGTGCACTCCTTCTTCATGAACTTGCGCACTGATTCACGGAGCATCTGCTGTTCCTGGGTAAAACCGAATTCCATGTCATTGCCTCCTTTTTTGATGCGGAACGGCCGCGTTGCCGATGGACTATGCGCCCGCTTGATGGACGGGCCGCGCCTGCGATTTGCGATTGAGAAAGGCGGATACCGCGCTGCGGTGTTCGCTCGACGTGAATGCACGCCCGAGTGCAAGGGCCTCCTGCTCGAGCGTTTCCCGCAGATCCCGCGATCGCGCGAACTGCTGGAGCCCCTTGATGCCCGCGAGTGCACCGGCTGGCAGGGCCACCAGCCGATCCACCACCTCCTGCGTCACGCGGCCCAGTTCCTGGTGCGAAGACAGGCGGTTCACGAGGCCGTAGCGTTCCGCCGTCGCGGCATCCACGAAGTCCCCGAGCAGCAACAGCTCATTGGCGCGCCCAGCCCCTACCGTACGCTGCAGAAGGTAGGAGCAGCCGAACTCCGGCGTGAGGCCGATGCGTGCAAACGGAAAGCAGAAGCGCGCCTTGTCCGACGCAATGCGAAGGTCGCAGGCCAAGGCTATGGTTGCACCGCCCCCTGCCGCCACGCCATTGATGCAGGCCACCACCGGCTTCGGCATAGCCTGCAGCAGGCGGGCCAGCACGTTCGGCCCCTGGCGAATCCGGTCACTCCACTGCTGCTGCGTATGGCCCTCCCTGCGCTGGAAGGTGTCCAGCATGTCGCCGCCCGCGCAGAACGCATCGCCGCCCGCGCCCGTGATCACCACGGCATGCACCCCGCCATCCGTCGCGGCCTGCTCGCATAGCTGCACCAGTTGGCGTGTCGTCGTCTCGCCGAGCGCATTGCGCCGCTCCGGCCGATTGATCGTGATCCAGGCTGCGCCATCGCGCTTTTCGTAAATGAGATCTGTGATTTGCATGGGTTGCCGCAGTTCATGATTCATCAATATGTCCGGACAATATTTTGAATTAATGAATGTGTCAATTCAACGCATGGAGATAGCCTTAGGTGAATTCACTATGTATCGCGTCATTGACATGAGATTGTTCAACAAGCTATTGTACGGACCAGCGCACGCAACCCCACCTCCATGACAACGTCAGGCTTCGGCATCGGTCCGAGTGGCTCTGGCACTTTCCACAAGGATCTTGTGTATGAAGCGTCGTATCGCCCTGCTCACCGCTGCGGCCGCACTAGCGGCCAGTACCCATTGCATGGGTCAGGCAGCGTTTCCCCAGAAGACCGTCACGTTCATCGTTCCGCTGGCCGCCGGCGGTGGAACTGATATCCTGGCCCGCAAGCTCGCGCTGCAGCTGTCGTCCATCTGGGGACAGTCGATCGTCGTCGAGAACGTCAGCGGCGCGAGTTCCATCATCGGCACGCAGCGCGTGGCCCGCGCTGCGCCCGACGGCTACACGCTGCTGGTCACCACCAACGGCCCCATCGTCAGCAATCGCTACCTCTTCAAGTCGCTGCCCTACGACCCCGACAGGGACCTTATCCCCGTGTCCCAACTGGCCGACATCGACATGGTGCTGCTGGCCCACAAATCGCTTGCAGCGAACTCGCTGAAAGAACTGGTCGCACAGGCAAGAAAGGACCCTGGCAGCGTCACCTACGCTTCCTACGGCAATGGCTCGCAACCCCATCTGCTCATGGAGCTGTTCAACAAGCGCGAGGACATCCAGATCACACACGTGCCGTACAAGGGGCTGGGGCCCGCACTCACCTCGGTGATGGCCGGCGAAACCATGTTGACGCTCACGGGCCGCGGCTCGGGAGAGGCCGCTATCCGCTCGGGCAAGACCAAGGTGCTGAACTACAACTCGGACCGGCGCGATCCTCTCTACCCCGACGTGCCGACCTCCGCCGAGTCCGGCTATCCCTATTTCCGTGTGGCCACCTGGCACGGAGTTTTCGCCCCGAAGGACACGCCCAGGGACATCGTCTCCAGGATCAACAAGGACATGCTCACGGTGCTCCAGCAGCCGGAGTTCCGCGAGGACATGGCCAAGCGCGGCTATGCCATCCCGACGCGCAGCCCCGAAGAGTTCGCAGCAGTCATCCAGGAAGAGGTCAAGGCTACCGGCGAGATGGTGAAGGCCGCCGGACTCAAGCCCGAGTAACGCATCGGACCGAGGCACCGACCCGAAGCATCTCCAGCGCTCCGCGGCAGGACTTCACGGAGCCCTCAAGAACAAACCGGCTCGAGGCCGGTTTGTTTCTGGGCGAGGCAATTCGCTTGGTGCAATGCTAGACGGTGGCACCCGTCATCTTGACCACCTCGGTCCATTTTGCGAGTTCGTCGGCGATGAATTTTCCGGACTGTGCGGCATCGAGCGGCAGGGGCTCCATGCCCATGCCGAGCAGCTTCTCGTGATTGCGGGCATCCGAGAGGTACTCGACGATGCTCGCGTTCAGGCGCTTGACGACGGCTTCCGGCATCTTCGCCGGCCCCATCACGCCATACCATGCCTTGAGATCGAAATGTGGCAGGCCCTGCTGCGCGAGCGGCTGCACCTCTGGCAACGCTGGCGACGGCTGCGCGGCCGTCAGGCCCAGCGCACGCAGCCTGTTGGAGCGGATGTAGGGCAAGGCGATCGGAATGTCGGTGAACATCATCGACACCTGTCCGCCGATCAGGTCCTGCATCGCCAGTGCGCTGCCCTTGTAGGGGACGTGCAGGATATCGACCTGGGCCATGTGCTTGAAAAGCTCACCGCTCAGATGCTGGGAAGTCCCCGCGCCGGAGGAGCCGAACGACAGCTTGCCCGGTTGCGCCCTGGCCAGTGCAATCAGTTCCTGGACATTGCGCGCGGCAATCGACGGATGCACCACCAGCACGTTCTTCTGCACCACCGTGGCCGAAATCGCGGAGAAGTCCTTGAGCGCATCGAACGGCAGGCGCGCACCATACATGCTCGGTGCGATTCCGTGCGTCGCGCTGGAGGCCATCACCAGCGTGTATCCATCAGGGGCCGCCCGCGCCACGTACTCCGCGCCGATGTTGCCGCTGGCGCCCGTCTTGTTCTCCACGACCACGGGTTGCCCGAGCTTCTCGCTCAGATGCTGCCCCAGCAGGCGTGCGAGCTGGTCGAGCGCACCCCCGGCGGAAAACGGATTGATGAGATGGATCGGCTTGGCCGGATAGCCCTGCGCCTGCGCCCATGCCAGACCTGGCGCCGCAACTGCCGCGGCAAGCCCTTGAACTAGTAGACGTCGTTGCATCTTTGTCTCCTTTGCCTTTGTCTTGTGAAATGCGTGCTCAGAGCTTGCCGGCGTAACTTGCCTGAAACGCCATCGCAGGGTCGCACTGGATGCCATAGGGTGCGATGGGGTAGCGGATTCCATGGCCCGCAAGCCACTCCAGACCCGTCACGATTTCCTGCAGATGGGACACCTGCAGCGCAATCAGCATCTCGTCGTCCTGCACGCCGCCGAACTTGCGCTCCGCAAAGCAGGGAATGGCCATGCTCGGCTCGCGCGTGGCAAGGCCCGCGCCCCAGCTGTCGGCGCACGCCGATTCGCCGGTGGTGCCGAACTGGTAGCGCACGTAGCTGCGGTGCTGGAGCGCATTGATCAGGGTGACCATCTGGCCCGGGGTTGCGTATACCAGCACAGTGTCGGGATCCCTCAGGCGCCCCGAGGCCAGGGGCGAGAGAACCACGCCCACATACTTGCCATGCGGCACGCGCGGCATCTGTGCCTGGTGCTCGCGCGAGGCCTCTATGGTTGCGAACCATACGCCGTGGAACATGCTGCCATCGAGATACTTGGTGCCCGGTGCGTTGAGCCCCATGACCCCTCCGCAGTTGCTGGCGGCGGGCACATTCTCGTGCGTGGCCCCGAGCGTCCAGCCCAGCCAGCGCGCCTGCCCCACGAGCTGGCACATCGAGAAGCGCACGCCCGCAGCAGGCCAGCGGATGCCATTGATGGACTTCATCTCGTCCACGGTCTCGAACAGCTTCAGCGCAAGCGGCGCGGTGCGCAGCCGCAGGCGCTGGTTGAGCCTGTTCACCAGGTCTTCATGGTCGATCTCTGCAATTACTTCACTCATGGGGAATTCCTGACAGGGTCTCTTGGGTTGTACGTGTCGAGGCGGCCAGCAGCGCGCGGCTGGTCTCACCCCAACGGGGAGCCGCCTCGCATTCGATGTCGATGAGATCCAGGCAACGCATCACGCTGTGATCCACGATATCGGCAACGCTCTGGGGCCGGTTGTAGAAGGCAGGCATGGGCGGGAACACGATTGCACCGGCCTGGGACACGCGCAGCATGCTCTCGATGTGCCCCACATGCAGCGGCGTCTCGCGCAACATCAGCACGACCCGCCGCCGCTCCTTGAGGGCCACGTCGGCCGCGCGGGCGATCAGCTCGCCCGTATTGCCCCATGCCAGGTTGGACATGGTCTTGATGGAACAGGGCGCCACCACCATCGCGTGTATGCGGAACGAGCCCGACGAAATCGACGCCCCGATGTCCACGCTGGAATGCACCACATCGGCGAGGTCCTCCACCTGTCCGATGGCAAGCGAGGTCTCGAGTTGCAGTGTCTGGCGCGCGGAACGGCTCACGACGAGGTGGGTTTCGACATCGGGGGCGGCGCGCAGCATCTCCAGCAGGCGGATGCCATAGGCACTGCCGCTGGCGCCGGAGATCCCGACCACCACGCGTTTGCGTGGGGAAGTGCGCGAGCTCATTCAACGCTCACCTTGAAGCACACCTGGCCCCAGCTTCCGTTGCAGAAGCCCGCGTCCTGGCAACTGAAGGAGTTGAACCACATGCCGTCGGGGTCCAGCCCTTCGGCGATGCGATCGTGCGCCATGGCCGCGTGGATCGTCATCGGTGCCACGGCATAGATGCAGACGTTGCACGATTTCACAACGCCCGCCGCGCTGACCTCGATCCGGTCGCCCTCCTTGAAGCCCGCGGCACAGCCATGGGCCGAGACGACCGTGGCGACAACGGTGCGCCGGTTGGCCTCGGGAATGGCCTCGGCCGCGCGGCGGCGGCGCTCATCGGCCCGGAACCCGGCCATCTGCTCATCGGTATAGCCCATATTGGCCTGGAACTTCTCCCAGTTGAAGGGCCGTGCGGGCTTGGTGGGGTTGGATGCATCGCTCATGATGTGGGCCTTTCATTCTTGTCAGCGGGAACCTGCCGGTTCGACTCAATACCTGCGCGACAGCAGCGACTTCACATAGTCAGGCTGGCGCGCCCGCAGTCTGGCGGCGGCCTCCCCGCCGATCCAGTCCTCGATCGCCACGTTCTCGAAAACGCCTCGCGTATAGCGGTCCGAATTGGCGAATGGCGCAGTGGCGTCGATATACACCTTGCGCCCCGTACCCGCCGCGTCCCCTTCTGCCAGCATGCCGCTGACCTTGGCTCGTGGCGAGAGCATCAGCCCCTCCCGCATGTCGGAGCGCGTGATCACCGCCCACATGACATCGTCCGCATTGGTGATGTCGATGTCGTGGTCCACGGCAATCACCCACCCCAGGTCGGAGTGCGCGGAAAGCGCACCGAACGCGAGGTTGTTCTGCAGCCCCTCGTCGCGAAAACTCTTGCGCCGGATGCGGATCACCACGCCCAGGCAGCCGCGCATGGCCTGCAGCACATGGCAGTTCTCGAACACACGGGGGCTGATGCGGCGGCAGGCGTCGAACACGGACGCCTCCGCGGGCAGCGCCATGAGGTTGGTAGTTTCCGCATTCACCGCGAGCGGGAACCAGTACACCGGGTTGTTGCGGTACGTGATACCGGTGACGTTGAACTCCCAGACACGCCATGCGCGCCCCATGTAGCCGCCGGCCTCGGGCATCATGCCCTTCTCGCCGTCCTTGCCGGAGTCCTCCTCCGAGGCCAGCCGGTCCGTGTCGATATAGCCTTCCAGGACGTATTCAGCCTCCGCCAGGCTCCACGCCCCCTCCTGCGTGCGGCATTTCACATATTCCACCGCCTTGCCCTGCAGCGCTCCCGCCATGCCCATCTCGTCATAGCCGAACGGCGTGAGCGTCTGCTGCGTGCTGCCCGAGCATGCGAGCAGCACGGCCGGCCCGGCACCGATGTTCACGCTGATGGGGATGCGGCGCTCGCCCCGCGCGCGCATCTTGCGGGCGATCTCCAGCAGGTGCCGGCCCGCCTGGATGGTGATGCAGGTGAGATCCGGCCCCAGCACCCGCATGCGATGGTAGGAGCCGTTGAATGCGCCCGTATCCGGATCGCGGATCAGCGCCAGCCCCCCGGTGATGACGCAACCCGCGTCGGCGGAGGTCTGCTGCGCGAGCGGCAGTGTCTTGAACAGGTCGATGCCGCTCGTGATCACGTTCTGCTGGCAGGCTGCCTCGGCGGTTTCCCTCGACGCAATGGGATTCAGCGCCGCATCGGCGAGCCGCGCGGGAAGATCATGCGCATCGATCCCGCACCAGCGCGCAATGCGCTTGCGATCCGCGAACACATTGGTGACGATCCGCTTGCCCTCGTGCCCCCGTACGTTGTCGAACACCACCATCGGCCCCGAATCCGTGGTCCGGGCAATTGCCGCCACCTCGAGGTAGGGGTTGGTCTCGCGTGTGATGCGCAGCAGGTCATCGTTCGCCAGCGCTTCATCCATGGCGGCCGACAGGCTTGTCACTGAATGCATTGAGTCTCCAATGGGTTGTCTCATTTGTCCGGACTATAAAACAACAAAAGGAGATGTCAATAGGATCATTTGCTCACATCCCCCAATGTATTTCTTCCTGTAAAGAGGAAAAAATGAACGAATAACCCATGCCCACCTCGTTGCATGGCAGATTTATTTGTACGCAACAATGATCACCCTAGCGTCATGCCAGAGTGCAAAAATTGAGGGAAAGGGGAGTCAATGAAGCGCGATCACGACCCGGCCGGCGGCATGCAAAGTGCATGCTCCAGCGTCGCGATCGCCTGCTCCACTTCGGGTGTTTTCCAGTCGGCGTCACCCGCGTGGCGTTCCCCATAGAAGTCCGCGACCACGGCGATCGCCGCGCTCGAGGGCGGCTCCGGGCGCCGGCCTGCCGGAAGCGGTATGGCCGCGAGGCGGTCCATGGCATGCCTCTCCGCCTGCAGTTCGGCCTGCTGGATCTGCGCGCGAAGGCCGCTCAGCGATGCGTCTTCCTTGCCAATGGCGCGGCGCACGGTGCGCAAGGGCCGGACAACCTGCTCGCGCCAGTCTGTGACCTCGGCATCCGCATGTGCGACATCCTGCCGGGTGACATTCACGCCGTGCAAATGCGCGAGACAGGCCGCATGCAGCAGGACCAGCACATCCAGCGACAGCCGGTCCTGCAACAGCAGGCAGGCTTGCGGCACGCCAGGATGCGCATAGCACTGCAACGCATACGCCCACTGTTCATTCGCTCGGCTGGCATTGGCTGGATTCATCATGGCTTGTCCTGTACGGTGTACGACCTCCATCTTGCCAGTGCATTGCGCCGGCGAGAACTACACCGCCCTGCCCGCATGGAGCACGATGCAGTCCACCACGTCTGCGGTGGATCACCACCACGGGCTCTGCTCCCAAAGAGAGCTGCGCCTGCGGCCCGCGAATCGGCATACCTGGCAACTCGCCCGTAGGCTGGCCGTCCCGCACGATGACCCGCCCGCACTTGAGCGTTGCCACATAGCATTCCGCCGTCTGGTTCATGCACCGCCCGCCGGCAGGTCGAAGGCGACGTAGGGCGGTGGCAGGCGCAGGCGATCGAAGTCGATGATGTTCACATCAGCCAGATAACCCGGCTTGAGCTGTCCGCGGTCGCGCATGCCATAGATACCTGTGGTCTCCATGGCCTGCTTCTTCACGGTATGTTCGAGCGGCAGCCGCAACCCGTGCTGGCGGTCGCGCACCCAGCGCGTGCGCATGTGCGAGAAGGCCACCGCCGCTGCGTTAAGCCGTAGTGCTTCCTTCACGACTTCACGCGATACGTACATGCCATCGCGGTCGGAAGCCTTATAAATCTTGGATTTAGGCTTGAGATTACGCAGTGCGGTGTCGGTAAGCATCGAGGCTTTTCCTCTTGTTCATGATAGCTTTTACCGTCAGGGGTCAGGAGACCTGGTGATGCCTGGAAAACCGCATGAAACAAGCTTTCCAGAGGAGTGATTTACCGTCAAAGGCCGATTTGGTCTCGATAGTCAACAAGGAGGTCTTAATCCGGCCTCCGGTTTCTACCGTCACCTCTACCGCCAATCCGTTTCACTGACCGGCGATAGCCATCGATAGCTACCGCTACGTATTTTTGTTTAAATCAACACGTTACGACAGTTTTCGATAGGACACGATAGCTCCCGAAGGACCTGATCTCACTCCCACTC
>NZ_JBEBOW010000074.1:0-17730 GCF_040396215.1 Diaphorobacter ruginosibacter
TGCGGCACCACGATGTCGGCCCCCAGGGTGATGGTGGGCGGCTGGTTGATGCGCTGGGCCACTAGGCGGGCGGGGTGGGATTCGGCTTGGGCGATCAGCTTGGTATCACCGTCGCTGAAGTCCACGGCCCAGGCGCTGCTGCCCTGCACGTCGCTGCTCCAGTACGGCGCGCTTTGGGTGTTGGGCAACGTGCTGGCGGGGTGGCTTTGGCCATGGTGCACGGTGGACAGCAGCTCGCGCCGCGTGGGCAGGCGCCAGTCGCCAGTCAGGCCGCAGCGGCTGTAGCTGGCAGCGCTGCTGGCTGCGTCAGCCCAGGGCACGGGGGCCAGGGTTTCGTCGGCCCAGGTCAGGCCAGTGATGCCGTCTTGCACGCAGCCGTTGGCGGTGCTCAGGCTGAAGGCGGCAGCACCCGCCTGCGCGTCGCGGCCAAGGCGGCCGTCCTGACCGGGGTGGTCGCTGGGGGCAGCGCAGGCGATGGAAACGCCCGCACTGTCGGTGCAGGCGGTTTGGCCGGTGTCGTTCAGTTGGGCGCGGGCCAGCGCGGGCAGCAGCAGGCAGGCGGCCAGTGCGAGGCAGTTCAGGCGGTGGATGAACATGGCGTGTTTGCTCTTGATCAGATAGCGGCCAGCCCCAGCAGGGCCGACAGCAGCACGCATTGCACGTGGTATTCGTTCCAGGTCTGGCTGTTGGCGTTGTCGTCGTCGTTGTTCAGCACCAGGGTGATGGCATAAGGCTGCCCCGCCGTGATGCCCGCGATGCTGCTGGCGCCCACGGTGCCCTGGTGACGGATGAAAAAATCCGCCGCGTGAACATGGCTGGCGATGCACAGCGAAGCGGCTGCCGCAAGACACGGCCCAGTAAGCTTCTTATTAAAAAAGCACATGGTTTCTTTCTGGATGAATGGGCGTTTGTTTTTGGATAACGATTCAAAAACAAATAAAAGGCGGCGGGCAGTGCAGGGTTTGCCGCTTTTCAATGCCCTTGCCGGTTTGTGGAAAATTGTAAAATTCCCGCTACTGCGTAGAGCGCTTCTTTTCTGTCAAATGCTGTCAAAATCTACCAGTCCAAATTGTTTGGCCGGTATATTTCAATAAATTCGCCCATCCCGCATTGATTGCACCCTGTCGAATGCAACTCCCTTGTCACGTAGCCGTTGTTGAAGACCATGCCGGACTGCGGACAGATCTGGTGGAGTTTCTCGAACTGCGCGGTTTTTCGGTGCGCGGCTTCGACAGCGCGGAGAGTTTTTTCTCTGTTTGGCCTGCAATGCATTTCGATTTGCTGTTATTGGACGTGGCATTGCCGGGCATCAGCGGATTAGAGATTGCGCAGCGGGTTCGATCTCATGACGCGCACAACACAACGGGCGTCGTGATGCTGACGGCGCTGGATGCCAATGACGATCAGGTGCTCGGCTTCCATGCGGGCGCCGACGTATACCTTTCCAAGCGCAGTTCCCTGGATGTCATTGAGGCAGCCTGCCATGGCGTGATGCGTCGTCTGGGACAGCGCGAAGCAGACCGCCCGGCCAGCCCTCCCAGGCTCACCGAGCAACACTGGCGCCTTCATCCCCAAGACTGGCGGCTGCATACGCCCAATGGCATGGCGCTCAACCTGACCCATGCCGAGGTGCGATTGCTGTGCGCGCTGTGCGAAACACCAGGCAAGGCCGTGACTCGGGAAGCGTTGCTGGTGTACCTGGACAAGCAGGAAACGCCATTCACCCTGCGCAACCTGGACAACACGGCCAGCCGCCTGCGGCGCAAGGTGCAGGCAGCGTGCGGGCTGGAGCTGCCGCTGCGGCCCAGCTACGGCAAGGGCTACACCTTCGCCGCGCATTGCGAGCTGGCGCCGTGAAGCGCGGGTGGCCCGGCTTACTGCTCCTGCTGTGCTGGCTGCCGATGTGGATGGCAATGGCGGCGAGCGCCCATGCCGCCCCGGTTTCGCTGGAGGGCCGGCTGGAGCACTTCGCGGATGCGAGCGGGGAGCTGCCTTTCGAGGCGGTTTCGCAAGCGGATTTTGTCCGCTCGCGCTTCGTGCGCCTGCCCGCTTTCCGCAGCCTCGGCTATGGCACGGACACGCATTGGTTCCACGTCGAACTGGGGCCGCAAGACGGCAGTCCCTCGCACCGCGTGCTCGCCATCGGCTCGCCGGAGCTGGAGGAACTGGACGTCTGGGTGCAGCGCCAGGACGGCAGCTTCGAGGCCCATGCCCTGGGCTACCACCGCTCCTACGAAGGCCGCCCGCTGACGCGCTTGTCCGCGCTGCCGCTGGACACCTTCCCCGGGATGCACATCTACTGGCGCGTGCGCACGACCAATGCCCTCAGCGTGTATGCCGAGCTGCTGCCCGCCGAGGACTTCACCAGCGGCGAGACGCGCGCCAACTTTTTCCACGGGCTGTACTTCGGCATTCTGCTCATTGCTGCGGCGCTGTATGCCATTCTCGGGGCGAGATTGCTCGACGCGGTGATGGCGGCCTATGCGGGCTATGTGGCATCGCAACTGCTCTTCCACCTGGGCGCGACGGGCTACCTGCCTGTGCTGCTTGCGGGCCGGTCGGTATGGCTCATGGATGCGCTGCCCCGCATCGGCTGGCTCGGCGCGGCGGCGTTCATCGCACTGATGTGGGATCGGCTGCTCCAGCTAAAAGCCACTCATCCGCGCATCCACCGCTTGTACATGTTCACGGTCGCCTTGAACCTGGTCCTGCTTTTCTTCGCGCTGCAACCAGCGCTGGTGACGAGCACCGTGCTGCTGGTCGTGAAAGCGGCCAACTACCTCAACGTGCTGAATTTCGTGGTCGCCATGGGCCTGCTGGTGCAAACCTGGCGCCACGACCACCGCGCCGAGTGGATGGTCTACCTGATCGCCTTCGTCATTCCTGCGCTCGGCGCACTGGTCAACACCATGACCAACCAAGGCTTGCTGCCATGGAATGCCGCGACCGCCCATTTCTACCAGATCGCCGCGCTGGTGCATGTGCTGGTCATGAGCTATGGACTGGCACTGCGCCTGCGCCAACTACAGCAGGACAAGGCCGCGGCGGAGCAGGAGACGGCCATCGTCACCCAGCGGGCCCAGCAGCAGCGGCACTTCGTCGCCATGCTCTCCCATGAATTCGGCAACCCGCTGGCGGCCATTGACCGCGCCGCGCAGATGTTGCAGCTGAACTTGCAACTGCACGCGCCGCACCTGCCGCCCAAGGACGTGCAGCGGCTGGCGCTGATTCGCGGCAATGCGGCGACGCTGTCCGGCTTCGTCGAACGCTTTCTCATGACCGAGGCCCTGGACAACGGCGCCCTGTCGCTTTCGCGCACGCCGTGCCGCATCCGCCAGATGCTGGAGGACGCCGTTCGCCAGCAGCCTGCGGACCTGCGCTCGCGCATCCACCTGCTGGAATGTTCCGAAGGCACGTTCGAGGTGGACAGTACCTTGATGGGCGTGGCGATCGGCAATCTGCTCGCCAACGCCTTGCGTTATTCGCCGCAGAACAGCCCGGTCGAAATCGGTGCCACGCTGGGCGACACCGGGTTGCGCATTCGCGTTGCCGACCAGGGCCCCGGTCTGGATGCCGACGAACTGGACAAGCTGGGGGCGCCGTACTTCCGTGGCGCTGCGGCCTTGGGCAAGAAGGGCAGCGGGCTGGGCTACCACTTCACCCGCCGCATCGTGGAGGCCCACGCAGGCACGCTGACGGCCCAGTCAGGCACGGATACGGGCCTGGAAGTAGAGATTTTTCTGCCAGGCTCAGCAAAGTCAACCCCAAGGTGACGGCCATAGCAATCCACGCCTTGATCCTTATTTTTCTTCGGCAAAGTATCACGATATCCCAGGCTGGCGACCGAGATTCCACGACACGCTGCGCGTGGTCCGCTGCCCCCCCGAGGGGGGTGCTTTTTGTCTTGGGGCTGCCCGGCGACAAAGCAGAACCCCCACGCTCCCCCGCTGCGCGTGGTCCGCTGCCCCCCCCCCGAGGGGGGTGCTTTTTGTCTTGGGGCTGCCCGGCGACAAAGCAGAACCCCCACGCTCCCCCGCTGCGCGTGGTCCGCTGCCCCCCCCGAGGGGGCGCTTTTTGTCTTGGGGCTGCCCGGCGACAAAAAAGCCCCACAGGAAAAAATCCTGCGGGGCTTTTTCCTGCGCCAGGCAGAGCGCTCAGGCCCGCTTGATGAGCCGCGCCAGGAAGATCAGGATCACCGCGCCCACGAAGGCCACCAGGATGCTGCCGATCAGGCCGCCGCCCGAGCCCAGCCCCAGCATGCTGAAGACCCAGCCGCCGATGAGCGCGCCGACGATGCCGATCACGATGTTGCCCAGAAAACCGTAGCCGCCGCCCTTCATGACCAGGCCGGCCAGCCAGCCCGCGATCAACCCCACCACGATGAACCAGATGAAACCCGACATATCGATCTCCCGTTGAAGTGCCGCATGCAAGGCCCGGCCCGCGCCGCGCCCGTGGCTTCAGGATTGAAACCTGCGGCGAGCATACGGGAGAGCGCCTGGGCGCGGAGTAGGAAATCGCCGTCAACCTCCGGCCCCGGCGCCGCTACTCCGCGCTCACGCCAGCCGCGCGGATCACCTTGCCCCAGCGGTCCACCTCGGATGCGAGATGCGTGCGCAGGCTCTCGGGCGTGGCCTTGTCGGGCGACACCAGATCGGAGCTCAACTCGGCGATGCGCCGCTTCACGTTGTCATCCACGAGCGCGGCGTTCAACGCCTTGTTCAGCCTGGCGATGACTTCCCTGGGCGTGCCCTTGGGGGCGTACATGCCGTGCCACACCTTCACGTCGAAGCCCTTGAGCCCCTGCTCATCCAGCGTGGGGATGTCCGGCATCGACGACAGGCGCGCGGGCGTCGTCACGCCAAACACCTTGGCGCGCTTGCCATCCTGGATCACGGGCGCGGTCTGCGTGGTCTGGTCGCACAGCAGATCGACCTGCCCGCCCATCAGGTCATTCATCGCCGGGCCCGCGCCCTTGTAGGGAACGGTGGTGAGGTTCACGCCCGTCTGGTGCATGAACAGCAGACTGCACAGTTGCGAGACCGCGCCCATGCCCGCGTGCGCCATGCTCACCTTGTCCTGATGCTTCTTCACATAGTCGAGCAGCTCGGGAAAGGTATTCGCGGGGAAATCCTTGCGCGAGAGCAGCGTCATCGGGACATCGAGCACCTGGCCGATGTATTCGAAATCCTTGAGCGGGTCATAAGGCAGCTTCCTGTAGAGGGCCGGCGCCGTCGCCATGCCCATATGGTGGATCAGAATCGTGTAGCCGTCGGGCCTGGCGCGCGCCACGCGGGTCGGCGCGATCGTGCCTCCGGCGCCCACGGTGTTTTCCACCACGACGGACTGCCCGAGCGACTGCCCCATGGGCACCGCGAGCAGGCGCGCCACCACGTCGGTGGGGCCGCCGGCGCTATAGGGGACGACCATGACGATCGACTTGTCCGGATAGTCCGCGGCATGCGCCGCGGCGGCGGCCAGCATGGCGGCGCACGCAAGGCCCAGAGCCCGGCGAGAGAACGATGAAATGGAACGCATGTGTAGTCTCCTTGGGTTGTTTTCCGTGGTTTGCCCTGTCTCGAAACGAGGCTAGCGACCGGTCCGCGGTCCGCCTCGCCTCTCCTACCCGCTGGCGCCGCACAACTGCCGTGTGCTTGCGTCGCCGCGAATTTCAGTGCGCGCCTGATCAGCCGATCAGGCGGCAGACGTGCGTTGCCCGCGCGATGTCCCAAAGGCCTTGCACCACCGAGCGCACCTTGTCCTGGGGAATGTCGCAGCCATAGGCAGCCAGGCGCAGCGCCTTGTCCGTGATCTCCTGGCGCGAAAGCGTGTTGCCCGGATCGCCCTTGGGCTCATCGACGCGGCCATGCAGCGTGCGGCCATCCGCCGTCTTGACCGTGACCTTGCCGATCCAGCGCCGGGGATAGGCCGCATCCACTTCCTCGTCCAGCACCATGCCGACCCTGTCTCGCAGCGCCACCGTCTCGGGTGCGAGGAACTGCCCGTCGAATTCGCTCAATCCGGCGCGGCCGAAGCGCGCGGCGATGGCGAGCACCGTCCCCATGGAGAACTTGCTCTGATGCACCGTGGCGGGCGACACCACGGGCCCCAGCACGTCGATCGCGCCCTGGTGCACATGGCATATGACCTGCGCGATGTCCCCGGGCTCGAGCCGGTTTTGCCGCATCACCTGCAGCAGCGCATCCGCCGCGGGGTGCGTGTGGCGGCAGGACGCGTGCCACTTGAAGGACGTCTCGGCCGTGGCCCAGCGCTCGCCCAGCCGGTCGGTGAGCTTGCCGGCGTCCGAATCGGTGGACATGCCGGCGGCCATGCCCTGCGGCCCGGTGAAGATGTCCTGCGCGCCCGTGAATCCATCGTGCGCGAGATAGGCCGCCGCCAGGCCCGCTGACGCCGCATGCGCGGTGTGCAGCTGCTTGCTGTCGGCCGCCGTGCGCAGGAACTCCCACAGCCCCGCCGCCTGCGTTCCGGCCGAGCCGAACGCATGCTGCATCTGCTGCGGCGTCAGCTCCAGCAGATGGCCCGCGGCAGCGGCGGCGGCGATCGTTCCGGCCGTGCCGGTGGTGTGGAAGATCCTGTAATGGCTGCGGCCCAGGAACTCGCCCACGCGGATGCCGGTCTCATAGCCCGCCACGCAGGCCGCCATGAAACGCTCGCCGCTCGCGCCAATGCTCTGGGCCACCGCCAGCGCCGCGGGAAACACCACCGCCGCGGGATGGAACACCGAGCCGTTGTGCACATCATCCTGCTCGGCCACGTGCGAGGCGGCGGCGTTCGCCATGGCGGCCATCATCGGAGATGTCCCCTCCGGCTGGCCGAGCACTTCGCAGTCGCCCTGGCGCGGCCCCTGCGAGAGCGCGAAGCGCGTGATGCTCCGCACCGCTCGCGCGCCCTGGCCCGCGAGCGCCGAACCAAACCAGTCCACCAGAAGGTCTTCGGCCTTGCGCTGCACGTCATCGGGAATGTCCCGCCAGCGCAGGCTCGCGGCGAAATGCGCCAGCGGATGGATCCGTGCCGATGTTTCCTGCTTCATGTGAATGCTCCTTTGCGTGCCGTGGGGCCCATTCGTTTTCTCTCCATTCGTTTTTCTCCGTCAGCCGCCGTTTCCCGCGCCATCGGCCAGCGCGCCGATCCGCGCGGCTGTCCAGCCCAGTTCCACCAGGATGGCGGCGGTGTGCTCGCCCACCGCTGGCACGGCCTCCATGCGGTAGTCGAACGCATTGTTGAGCCCCGGCGGCAGCAGCGCCGGCACGTCGCCCGCGGGCGTGCGCACCGTGCGCCAGCGGCCGCGCGCCCGCAGTTGCGGATGGGCCCACAGCCCCTGCATGTCGTTCACGCTCGCGTTGGCGATGCCCGCGGCATCGAGGCGCTCGACGATCTGCCGGGCATCCAGCGCGCCGAACAGCCGCAGGATTTCCTCCCGCAGGGCTTCGCGGTTTTCGTTACGGCGCGCGTTGCTGTCAAAGCGCGCGTCCCGGGCAAGCTCCGGGCGCTGCAGCACCTTGTCGCAGAACGCCTGCCATTCGCGCTCGTTCTGCAAGCCGAGCATGACCGTGCCTCCATCGCCAGCGGTGAACGGGCCATAGGGATAGATGCTGGCGTGCGATGCGCCCGTGCGCGGCGGCGGCGGCGCACCGTCGTAGGCGTAATACATGGGATAGCCCATCCACTCGCCCAGCGCTTCGAGCATCGACACGTCGATGTGGCTGCCCTCCCCGGTCCTGGCGCGCAGCAGCAGCGCGGACATGATGTTGGTATAGGCATACATCCCGGCCGCGATATCCGCCACGGAAATCCCGGCCTTGGCAGGCGTATCCGGCGTGCCGGTTATCGACAGGAAGCCCGCCTCGCTCTGGATCAGCAGGTCATACGCTTTCTTGTCGCGGTAGGGTCCGTCCGCGCCATAGCCGCTGATGTCGCAGACGATGAGCCTGGGAAAGCGCTCGTGCAGCGCCTGGAACGACAGCCCCATGCGCGCGGCGGCGCCCGGCGCGAGGTTCTGCACCAGCACGTCGCATGTCGCGAGCAGTTGCATGAGCGCATCCCGCGCCAGCGGCTGCTTGAGGTCCAGCGCCAGGCTTTCCTTGCTGCGGTTGATCCACGTGAAGTGCGAGGACTGGCCCCGCACGCGCTGGTCATATCCCCGCGCGAAATCGCCGGCGCCGGGACGCTCCACCTTGATGACGCGCGCGCCCAGATCGGCAAGCTGGCGCGTGCAGAACGGCGCCGCGACGGCATGCTCCAGCGAGACCACGGTGACGCCGTCCAGCGGACGCGGCCGTGCTTGTGTTGATGGCATGGCCCGCCTCCTCAGAACGAACGCGGCAGCCCGAGAATGTGCTCGGCCACGTAGGAATAGATAAGGTTGGTGGAGATCGGCGCCACCTGGTAGAGACGCGTTTCGCGGAACTTGCGCTCCACGTCATACTCGCACGCGAACCCGAAGCCGCCATGGAACTGCAGGCACGCGTTGGCCGCTTCCCAGCTCGCCTTGGCGGCCAGGTATTTCGCCATGTTGGCCTGTGCGCCCATGGGCTCGTGCCGGTCGAACAGCTCGCACGCCTTCCAGCGCATGAGGTTGGCGGCCTCGATCTCGATGAACGCGTCGGCGATCGGAAACTGCACGCCCTGGTTCTGCCCGATCGGGCGGCCGAACACGGTGCGGTCCTTCACGTAGCCGGTGACGCGGTCGATGAACCAGTAGCCGTCGCCGATGCACTCGGCGGCAATCAGCGTGCGCTCCGCATTCAGGCCGTCGAGGATGTATCTGAAGCCCTTGCCTTCCTCGCCGATCAGGTTGTCCTCGGGGATTTCCAGGTTCTCGAAGAACAGCTCGTTCGTTTCATGGTTGACCATGTTGAGGATGGGGCGCACGCTCATGCCGGATTTCTCGGCCTCGCGCAGGTCGACCATGAAGATCGACATGCCCTCGCTCTTTTTCTTCACGTCGGCAAGCGGCGTGGTGCGCGCCAGGAGAATCATCCAGTCACTGTGCTGGATACGGCTGATCCAGACTTTCTGGCCGTTGATGACGTAGCGGCCATCCTTCTTCACCGCCGTCGTCTTGATTTTCGTGGTGTCGGTACCGGTGGTGGGCTCGGTCACGCCCATGGACTGCAGGCGCCACTGGCCCGATGCGATCTTCGGCAGGTACTTCTGCTTTTGCGCCTCCGATCCGTGGCGCAGCAGCGTTCCCATGTTGTACATCTGGCCGTGGCAGGCGCCGGAGTTGCCGCCGCAGCGGTTGATTTCCTCCATGATGACCGATGCCTGCGTCAGGCCCAGGCCCGAGCCGCCGTACTCCGCCGGAATCAGCGCCGCCAGCCAGCCCGCCCGGGTGAGCGCGTCCACGAACTGCTCGGGATAGGCCCGCGCCTCATCGACCTTGCGGAAATATTCATCGGGGAATTCGGCGCACAACGCGCGGATGGCATCCCGGATCTCCTGGAAATTGTTCGAGAGTGTCTGTTCGATCATGTAGTTTCGTTTCTTGTCCTGTAGGGAGGGAGTTCCGCGGTCTCTCGATGCTCGTCAGGCCAGCTCGGCCGTGCCCTGCATGGTCAGCCAGCCCTCGTGGTCCTGCGCCCACAGCTCGACGGCGCCGCCATCGGCGCGGAGCCTGCCGTGCACGCTGAAGGGATCGAGATCGAACGTGGGCCGCACGGCCTTGAACGAGAAGCCGCGCACCACGGCCCGCGGCAGGTTGCGGCGCAGCAGATCGAGCAGCAGCGTGGCGATCAGCGGGCCATGCACGATCAGCCCCGGATAGCCTTCGACCTCGGTCACATATTTGCGGTCATAGTGAATGCGATGGCCATTGAAGGTGAGCGCGGAATAGCGGAACAGCAGCACGTCGTCCGCGACGATGCGGCGCGACCACATGGCCTGTCCATCGAGCGGCGGCTTGCGCGGCCCCGGCTGCGGCGCGCCGGGGCTGGCGGCCGCGCGATAGACGATGTCGTGTTCCTCCGTCAACGCAAGGCCGCTGGCGTTCGAGTAGCGGTGCTCCACCAGCACGAACAGCAACTCCCCGGAACGGCCCGCCTTGTGCTCGATGGAACGTATCGTGGAGACGCGCTCGACACTCTGGCCCACCGCCAGTGGATTGCCGCTTTCCCAGGCCAGCCGCCCGCCCGCCCACATGCGGCGCGGCAACGGGACCGGCGGCAGAAAGCCGCCGCGCGTGGGATGGCCGTCCGCCCCTATCTCGCTTTGGCGCGCATGCGGCAGAAAGTACAGCCAGTGCCACAGTGGTGCGATGGGCATGCCGGCTGCGGGATCGGCATCTTCGCGGTCCAGCGTGGCCGACATGCCGCGCACCGGCGCGGCCGTAAGCAGATCGGACGTGGTTTCGCTCTTGCCGATCCAGCTGCGCAGATGCGCCAACCGGGCTTCATCGATCATGGGTGGGGTGGTGTCGCTCATGGGGTGCTGGACGAATGGAATGCAGGGATGCGCGGATGGAGCGCGGAGCCAAAAACAATCCCGCCATATTGCAATGCGCCTGGATGGGACGCAATCGCATAGTGCGCAACAGCCCCTTTCGCAAACCTGAAGACGCCCCTTGCGCGCAGCCTCAAGCACCACCACGCCATCGCCGCACTGACTTGCCTCAGCCGCCCAAGGCCATGCGCTGCCCCGGGCCGGAAAGCATTGAAACAGGTCAATCCAGGCCTGTGAAATCAGGATCAATCGCGCACGTTTTTTCCTAACCGATGGTGGTGCTTCTGATTCAAAGACTTAATCGACGGCTCCTGCATGGCATCACCGGACCGAATATCCCCCACGGCCTCCTTGACTCGAGAAACATCATGCCCGCGCACAGAACCCAATATGGCGCCACGCTGCTCGAAGCGCTGGTGGCCATGCTCATCGTCAGTCTTGGCATATTCAGCGTGCTGGGTATTCACATGCGCTCGCTGATGAACGCGCAGGCCGGTATCCGCAGGGCCCAGGCCATCCGGCTGATTGAAGACCTGGGCGAACGGATTCACGCCAACCCGGGGGCCGCTGCGCATGTCGGCATTTACACCGGCGCGCCCCATGCGGGGACGGCGGACGATTGTTCTTCCACGCCCTGCACATCGGCCCAACTGGCCGAGCGCGATACCGCCCAATGGCATCAGGCGGTACAAGCCAGCCTTGGAATGGGTAAAGCCGTCGTCTTCGCCGCCATGAATGCAGAAAACCCGGATGAAGCCCGGCAGATCGGCGTGCTCATCGGCTGGAAGGAAAACATCCAGCCGGACAGCGATATGGCAACCCAGGAACAGCTCCAGTCATTTCTCCAGATATCCGCTGAGCAGGCCAGCGGCCATTCGTGCCCCGATGAATATGTCTGCCATCTGCAATATCTGCCCATGCCCCGGCATTGCGGGCAGCAGGGAATATGCTGATGGGATGCCGATATGGCCCGACGGGGCCGGGAAAATCCCGCCGGCCGATGAATGGAATGACGCTGGTTGAAGTCATGGTCGGCCTGCTGATTGGCCTGTTGATCAGCGGGATTGCCCTGAACGCGCTGCAGATATCCCGGACCCTCTCGCAGATCACCAGCGAAGCAACCGCCTTGCAGCAGGATGCGAATACGGCCATGCGCATCATGGGCCGGCAGGTCAGGCAGGCGGGCAGCGTGTCGCTCAATCTGCAGCCGGACGTTTTTGAAGCAACGGCCCTGGAAACCTGGGCGCCCGGGCAGATCCCCGTGCTGTTCGAACCCACGGTGGAGAACAGCACGGACGCCGCCGCCGGATCGAGCAGACTCCCCGCCATGGCCGCGCCCGTCGTCGCCAAGTCCACCGGAGACACGCTGCTGACACGCCACGAAAACCACGGCGAGAACCTGTACCGCAGCAGCACGGGCACCGTGTGGGGCTCGCAGGATGTGGATTGCCTGGGGCAGAACACAAGCAAGCAATCACTTACCTCCACGATAAGCAGCACATTCTTCGTGCGCGAGGAGCAATTGATGTGCGCCGGAGTGGCCGGCACGCCGCAGCCCATGATCGGCAACGTCAAGGATTTCACGGTTCGGTTTCTGGCCGAAAACACCAGCGTGGCCAGCGTGAAAATTGAAAGTGCAAGCTCACTTTCATACATGGCGGCAGATGCGCTCAATAGCGGATCGCCAGCAGGCTGGCAGGACGTGCGTGCCGTCGAAATCTGTCTTGAACTCGAAAGCCCGCTCGCCAAGGCGCCCGACATCGGGATGGCATACCGCAAATGCAATGGCGAGTGGCAATCCAGGCGCAACCGGCTGGTATTCGTCGCGCGAAGCCTGTTCCAGGTGCGGCCGCAGGGGTCATGAATATGCGCTCCATCACCCACTCGCATGTATATGCGCGCGAGAAAGGCGCATCGCTCTATATCGTGATGATCGTCGTGCTGATGGCCATTCTCATGGCGATATGGACGGTCCGGACCGCGCTGTTCAACGAAATGCTGACCAGCAACGATGCGGATTATCAGCGGACATTCGAAGCAGCCCAATCCATGCTGGAGGACGCGGAGCTGGATATTCGGGGCATTGATCCGTCCGGCAGGCAATGCGGGCAACAGGATTATCCCGACCGCGTCTGCCGCACCCATATGGCGGTTCATTTTGATTTCGACCCATCGGAGCTTTCCGACATCCTGGCCTATCTCGACGAATTTCCCACCGGATGCCAATTCGGCATATGCAGAAAGAGAAACGGCGCACAGGATTTCTGGAATGACCCGCAATATCTCATGCAGATGACGGCGCCCGACGTCGGCGCGCGTTATGGCCAGTTCACGGGTGCCCATGCGGGCCTTGCCGGAAATCCGATTCTCGCTGAACGCGCATCGGCGAAAAATGCCGCCGGGCTTCAGGGCGCGTGGTACTGGATTGAAATACTTCCCTACGCCAGCGCCAATCTTTCACTGCTGTCCCGATTCGAGGGAAATACGCAAATGGCCGTTTATGCCCCCGACCCGCAGCGGCCCTGGATATACCGCATCACCGCCCTGGCGCGTGGCAGGCAAAAGGGAAGCGAGGTGGTCGTGCAGTCCATCTTGACGCTGCGATCCCTGGAATGAAACCACATGAGGCCCACCCCATGTCCCGGTCAACGAAGTCATTCAGGATCCAGCCGATCACGCCGCGCCAGGGCGAGGGAGGAGCTTTCATGCATCACGTCATCCAGTCCATGCTCGCCTGCGCCACCGGCCTCGGGCTGGCGCTGCCCGCTCAGGCAGCGCCGCTGCCGTTCGCCCAATACCCTGCGGAGGCGGCCTACCGCCTCCCCGCGCCCAACGTCATCGTGTCGGTGGACAACGCACGCGGCATGGAGCAGCCAGACCCCGGCGCGGTCCGGCAGCCGTCCGGCCCGCAGCCCACGCGCCTCGATGCAGTCCGGCGGATGCTGGCCCGCCTCTTCGATCCATCCAGCCTGCCCGACGGCAGCGTCCGCCTTGCCTACCAGGCCGCTTTCGGCTGCACCCGCCTGCCCAGGGACGGTGAGCCGATAGAAGCGCAGTGCATCCACAACGGCATCCCCAATCGCATGGCGCCGCTCGCCGGCTCCACGGACACGGGGGAATCCTCGACGCGCGGAGCTTGCATGCGCTGGCTGGCGGAGCTGCGAACGGGAGACAGTGCGGGCGCGGACTCCCTGGGGAGCGAAGCCCGGCGCTATCTGGCGCAGACGGGTGCGGAAAATCCGTGGCAGGACGTTCCCGGCGCAGCGCAGCCGGCAGCCGTGCCCAAGCCGTGCCGCCGTGCCTACCATCTGCTGCTCGCCGATGGCCAATCGCTCGAAAGCCTCGGCGGCCCCGCTTCCGGGGACGCCAACCCGCCCATCGAAACCGTGCGCGGAATCAGCGCCATCCGCCGCGCCCTCGACGGCATCGCTGGCCCGGTCGGCGCCGGTGATGGCGGCGAACACATCAGCGGCGCGATCGCCGGCAGCGCAGCGCCCGCGCGTGGGCCCGTCACGCTCTTCACCAGCGCCTACCAGGCAGGCGCCTGGTCCGGATACGTGTTCGCCAGCCAGGCCACGGGGGAGCCGCCGGGCGCCATGGCGCCCGACCCCGGCTGGGGCGTGGTGGAGGCACGCGCCGGGCGCGCGCACCGCACCACGGCGGACCGTCTCGATGCCTTGCCTGACGTCGGCGCGCGGCTCATCCTCACGCACAACGGCGAGCGCGGCGTTTCCTTTCAATGGAGCGCCGAGAGCGGCACGCTGCTCTCCAGCGCCCAGCAGCAATGGCTGCAATCGTCAGCCAGGGACGCCGGCCACGGCGCGCGGCTGCTCAACTACCTTCGCGGCGACCGCAGCTTCGAATCGGGCGACGCGCCCAATGGCTTTCGCCCGCGCGCGTCGCGCCAGGGCGATATCGTGCATTCGCAAATCTGGCATGTCGACAAGCCTTCGGCCGGTCATGCCGACAGCAGCTACCGCGCGTTCGCGCGAACCCATGCGGACCGTCCCGCGATGCTCTATGTGGGCGGCAACGACGGCATGCTGCACGGCTTTGCCGCTGCAACGGGCGACGAAATGATCGCCTACGTGCCACAAGGCGTCTACAGGAACTTGCCGCAGCTGGCCAGCCGCGCCTACCGCCATCGCTACTTCGTCGATGGCTCGCCGTTCACTGGCGACGTCGAGCTGGGGCAGCCTCCGGGCCAGACGCAATGGCGTACGCTGCTCGTGGGCACATTGGGCGCGGGCGGCCCGGGCTACTTCGTGCTGGACGTGACCACGCCCACGTCGCCCCAACAGCCCGGGTCCGGCAATTTTGCACAACAGCATGCGCAGGCTCTGGTCGTGATGGATCGCACCGACGGCGGCGATCCCGACATCGGCCACATCCTTGCCGCACCCACCCTGAGCGAAGCCAACGCGCAACGCAGCCTGCAGATCACGCGCACCAACAACCGCCGCTGGGCGGCCATCCTGGGCAATGGCTACAACAGCCGCCGCGAGCGTCCCGTGCTGCTGGTGCAGTACCTGGACGGCGAGCGCGAGCTGCTGAAGATCGAAGCGGCCAGCGCTCCCGGCTCACCGGGCAACGGGCTGTCCGCCCCGCAGTTTCTCGACGTCAACGGCGATGACGTTCCCGACTTCATCTATGCGGGTGATCTGGACGGCAACCTCTGGAAGTTCGACATATCGGCGGCATCCGACCAACGCTGGCGGGTCGCCAACCAGGGCGCGCCGTTCTATCGGTCCAGGCGCGAAGGCAGCCCGCAGCCCATCACCGCCGCGCCCGTGCTGCGCGCGCAGCCCCGCGCGGGCGGCCTGCTCGTCGCCTTCGGCACCGGCCGCAATCTGACCGAGGCGGACCAGGGCGATGCATCGGTGCAGTCGGTATACGCCGTGATGGACTACACGCGCTACGCATTGATCGAGTCGGGCGAGGACCAGGGCAAGGTCGCGGTGGACAGCGCGCGCAGCAGCCTGCCAGCGGCCGCGCAATCACGCAGCGAACTCATGGCGCAGAAAGTGCAGGACGGCGACCGGCCCGGCACGCCCGGCGCCGGGTCCGGCAGCCAGCGCGCCTACTGGAGCATCAGCCACACGCCGTTCGCCTACTGCACGACAACGCCCTGCGCGCCGGACGAGCGCAAGGGCTGGTACATCGACCTGCCCGCACCGCGTGAACGCGTGCTGCAAAGCCCGGCCTTCTATGACGGCAACGTGCTGGAAATCCTCAGCCACGTCCCCGCAGCGCCCGCCGCACCACCCTCCGCCGACCGCGCAGCCGTGGAGTCCTGCGGCGGCGGCCTGACTGCGGCGCAGGACTTTCGCATGCTGCTCCAGATGGCCACTGGCGCGCCCGCGCAGACACGCACCATGGATGTGAACGGCGACGGACGGATCGACGCCGACGATGGCAACGCCGCGCGCTCGAGCGCGGCAGCACATGAAATCCGCTGGAAAACCGGCGCCCGGAACATCCGCATCGCACCGGATGGGCCGGCAGAGAGCCTGGGAGCCATTCCCACGATCGTGCTGCGCCCGAGCTGGCGTCACATCAAATGAGCGCACGGCTGAAGAACGCTGCCGGGATTCTCCGCCCTGGAATCCGGCCCGCCAGGCACCGCGTCAGCCCCATCCGAGGCAGAGGCTTCACGCTCATCGAGCTGCTCGTGGCCGTTGCCATGGTCGCCGTCCTCGCCGCCGCGGCCATTCCCGGCTACCGCCAATACGTGGCGCGCGGCTACCGCGCTCAAGCCAAGGCGGCGCTGCTGCAGGTAGCGCTCTGGATGGAGCGCGCCCACACCGCCAACGGCGTCTATCCCGAGGGCGACGCCGCGCAGGCGATGCTCACATCGCTGGCTCCGCAGCACTACGCGCTCCAGCTGCGCGCCAGCACCGCGAGCAGCTATACCGTCGTGGCGGTGCGCCGTGGCCCCATGCAGGGCGACATCTGCGGCGACCTGACGCTGACCCACACGGGCGTGCGCGGCGCCGAGGCGCACCGGGTCGGCAACGTCGCCAGGGACTGCTGGGGAAGATAGCCCCGGATCCGCCCGACGCCGCCTTGCCCCTGGTGCTTGTTCACGTAACATCACCCCCTCATGACACGCCAAGCCGACACCTCCGCCAACGCGCCCGACCCCATGCAGCAGGCCATCGATCTCGCTGCCAGGGCGCTCTATATCTCCAACCCCAACCCGCGCGTGGGCTGCGTGATCATGAGCGCGGACGGCAGCACGCTGCTGGGCAGCGGCTTCACGCAGCAGGCGGGCGGCCCGCATGCCGAAGTGATGGCCTTGCGCGACGCCGCGGCGCGGGGCCACGACCTGCAGGGCGCAACGGCCTATGTGACGCTGGAGCCCTGCTCCCACCATGGCCGCACCGGCCCGTGCTGCGATGCGCTGATTGCGGCCGGCATCGGCAAGGTGGTCGGCGCGATCACCGACCCCAACCCGCGCGTGGCGGGCCAGGGTTTCGAGCGGCTGCGCGCTGCGGGCGTGCAGGTGGAAACCGGCAGTTGCGGCCCGTTGTCGCGCGAGCTGAACATCGGCTTCTTCAGCCGCATGGTGCGCGGTCAGCCGTGGGTGCGCCTCAAGGCGGCCATGTCCCTGGATGGAGCGACGGCGCTTGCCAACGGAGAGAGCCAATGGATCACCGGCGAGGCCGCGCGCGCCGACGGCCATCACTGGCGCGCCCGCGCCTGCGCGCTGCTCACCGGCATCGGCACCGTGCTCGGCGACGATCCGCTGCTCAACGTGCGCCATGTGGATACCCCGCGCCAGCCGCGCGTGGTGATCGTGGACAGCGCGCTGCGCACGCCGCCCACGGCCCGCCTGTTCAGCGTGCCGCGCGAAGTGCTCATCTACAGCGCTGCGCCGGCACCCGAACGGCAGGCAGCCCTGGAGGCCCGTGGAGCGAAGGTGATCGCCATGGCCGGCCCGGACGGCCGGGTCGATCTGCAGGCCATGCTGCGCGACCTCGGCCGGCGCGAAGTCAACGAACTGCACGTGGAGGCCGGCGGCACCCTGAACGGCGCGCTGATGCGGGCCCGCCTGGCGGATGAATGCCTGCTCTACGTGGCCCCGCGCATCCTGGGCAACGGCCAGGGCGCATTCTCGGGCATGCGGATCGGGCGGCTCGAGGAGGCTGCCGATCTGGAGATCCGGCAGATCGCGCACGTCGGAGCCGACTTGCGCCTCCAGGCCATCGTCGCGGGCCGCGACCGGTTCTGATCTCAGAACGTGTTTACGATCTCTACGCAGCCGCG
>NZ_JBEBOW010000075.1:0-17578 GCF_040396215.1 Diaphorobacter ruginosibacter
GCTTTCGCTCCAACGTGTGGAACATCGGCGCGGAAGGGCAGTTCGTCATCGGCGCGGTGGCCGCGGGCGGCGTGGCGCTGCTGGCCGACAAGACCACCGGCCCGTGGATCATCGCGGTGATCCTGCTGGCGGGCGTGGTGGGCGGCATGGCGTGGGCGGGCATCGTCGCGCTGCTGCGCGACAGGTTCAACGCCAACGAAATCCTGGTCAGCCTGATGCTGGTGTATGTCGCCACGCTGCTGCTGGGCTATCTCGTCTACGGCCCGTGGAAAGACCCGATGGGCTACAACTTCCCGCAGACCAAGACGTTCGAGCGCGTCACCCAGATTCCGAGGCTGGTGCAGGGTTTTCGCATGAACATCGGCGTGATCATCAGCCTGATCGGGGCGGCGCTCCTGTGGGTTTTCCTGTTTCGCACGCGTGCGGGCTTTGCGCTGCAGGTGGGCGGCATAGCGCCCGCGGCGGCGCGCTATGCGGGCTTTTCGTCGCGCCGGGCCCTGTGGACGGCGCTGCTGGTGTCGGGGGGCGCGGCGGGACTGGCCGGCGCTCTCGAAGTGGCGGGGCCGCTGGGGCAGCTCACGCCCTACGTGCCGGCCGGCTATGGCTTCGCGGCGATCATCGTGGCCTTCGTGGGGCGGCTGCATCCGGTGGGCATGGTGTTTTCGGCGATTCTCATGAGCATGTTCTACATCGGCGGTGAACTCGCGCAGTCGCGCCTGGGGCTGCCAAAGGCGCTCACGGGCGTGTTTCAGGGCCTGCTGCTGTTCACGCTGCTGGCATGCGACACGCTGGTAGCCTACCGCATCCGCTGGGTGCAGGGCGCCGCCAGGCCCGCAGTGAAGCAAGGAGTCCGATGATGGAGTCCTACGCACTGCTTTTGGGCTCCACGCTCTCGGCGGGCACCGTGCTCGCGCTGGCCGCGCTCGGCCTGCTGATCAACGAGAAATCGGGCATCGTCAACCTCGGCGCCGAGGGCATGATGCTCTGCGCGGCCATTGCCGGTTTCGCCACGGTGGTGCACACCGGCAATACCTGGGTCGGCTTCGGCGCGGGCATGTTGACGGGCGCCTTGCTGGCGGGCGTCTTCGGCCTGCTGGTGATCTGGCTGAACACCAACCAGTATGCGACCGGGCTGGCGCTGTCGCTGTTCGGCACGGGCTTCTCCGCGTTCATCGGCCTGAACTATGTACAGGCGCGCCTGCCCGAGCTGCCGAAGTACTCGATTCCCGGGCTGGCCGATCTGCCGGTGATCGGCCAGGCGCTGTTCACGCTGCATCCCCTGGTCTATGGCACGGTGGCGATCGCCGCGGCGATGGTCTGGTTCCTGTACCGCACGCGCGCCGGACTCGTGCTGCGCGCGGTGGGCGAATCGCCCGGCTCCGCGCATGCGCTGGGATATCCGGTGCGCCGCATCCGCTTGATGGCGGTGATGTTCGGCGGCGCGATGTGCGGACTGGCGGGTGCGTACATCTCCACGGTCTATACACCGCTTTGGGTGGAGGGCATGGTCTCCGGGCGCGGCTGGATCGCGCTGGCGCTCACCACGTTCGCCACCTGGCGTCCGGCCCGGGTGCTGCTGGGCGCGTATCTTTTCGGCGGCGTCACCATGCTGCAGTTCCACTTGCAGGCCACGGGCGTGCAGATGCCCAGCCAGGTGTTGTCGATGCTGCCCTATCTGGCGACCATCGTGGTGCTGGTGCTGATTTCGCGCAATCCCGCATGGATCCGCGCCAACATGCCGGCTTCGCTGGGCAAGCCGTTTCATCCCGGTTCCTGAGCTGGGCGGCGGGCGCGATGCCCGGCTGCCGGTTTCTTTTGGTTTGAAGTTTTGACCTGAAATTCGAGGATATATCCATGAGCAATGCGAGCAAGCGTGCACTCATCAAGCTGATCGGCCTGTCGGCCGTGTCCGTCGCGGCCCTGACCGCCTGCGGCAAGAAGGAGGAAGCTCCCGCGTCCGCGGCTGCTCCCGCTGCGCCTGCTGCGGCTCCCGCGGCCGACAAGCTGAAGATCGGCTTCATGTACGTGAGCCCCATCGGCGATGGCGGCTGGACGTTCCAGCACGAACTGGGCCGCAAGGCGATCCAGGAGAAGTTCGGCGACAGGATCGAGACCTCGATGGTCGAGAGCGTGCCCGAATCCGCCGATTCCGAACGCGTGATGCGCGACATGGCGGGGCAGGGCAACAAGCTGATTTTCGCCACCAGCTTCGGCTATCAGGAGTTCGTGCAGAAGGTGGCGGCTGATCTGAAGGATGTGAGCTTCGAGCACGCCACCGGCTACAAGACGGCGGACAACGTCGCCGTGTACGACACCAAGACGTTCGAGGGCGCCTACCTGGCCGGCATCGTTGCCGGGGCGATGACCAAGACCAAGACGGTTGGCGTGGTCGCCTCCGTGCCGATTCCCGAAGTGGTCCGCAACATCAACAGCTTCGTGCTGGGCGCCCAGAGCATCGACCCCTCCATCAAGGCCAAGGTGGTATGGGTCAACGAATGGTTCGCGCCTCCCAAGGAATCCGAAGCCGCGACCAGCCTGATCAACGGCGGCGTGGACGTGATGTACCAGAACACCAACTCGCCAGCGGTGCTCAAGACCGCCGAGGAGCGCGGTGCGCGCGCATTCGGCAAGGACGGCGACATGAGCGCGTTCGCGCCCAAGGCGCATCTGGGCTCGGCCGTGATCGACTGGACTCCGTACTACACCAAGGTGGTGGAGGACAAGCTGGCCGGCAAGTGGCAGACCGGCAACTTCTGGTGGGGCGTGAAAGAGGGCGCCATCGACCTGAAGAAGATCGCCGATGACGTTCCACAGGACATCAAGGACAAGGTGGAAAAGGCCCGCGCCGGCTTGAAGGACGGCTCCTTCGCGGTGTGGACGGGGCCGATCAAGGACAACGCAGGCAAGGAAGTCCTGGCGGCCGACGCCGTGGCCGACGACGCTTTCCTTCGCGGGATCAATTTCTACGTGAACGGCATCGAGGGGTCCGTTCCGGGCACCAGGTAATTGGCGTTCAGGCCGGGAGCGGGGTGATTGATCGTTGTATGCGCATGTAAACAACAAGCCATTCAAAAATCTGTCACCGGCCGCGCCCCTGGCCTGATTTGTGCATATATTTGCAACACGCTCCGAAATGGGGATTGATGCAGCGGCTGCCCGGCTGGCCTGTCCTCCAGTTTCCCGTGCCTCCCACCATTCAACAGAGGAATCACAATGACTGATCTTCAAAAACGTTCACTGATCAAGGTCGCCGCGCTGTCCGCGGTGGCGGCGGCCGCGCTGGCTGGCTGCGGCAAGAAGGATGAAGCGCCCGCGTCCGCGCCTGCGCCCGCTCCGGAGCCCGCCGCCGCTGCGCCGGCGCCAGCAGCCGAGCCGCTGAAGATCGGCTTTGCCTACGTGGGGCCGGTGGGCGATGGCGGGTATTCCTATGCGCACGACCAGGGCCGCAAGGCGCTGGAGAAGGAGTACGGCGACAAGATCAAGACGACGTTCGTGGAAAGCGTGCCCGAGGGCGCGGACGCGGAGCGCGTGCTGCGCGATCTGGCCTCGCAGGGCAACAAGCTGATCTTCGGCACCACCTTCGGCTACATGGACGTGATCCAGAAGCTCGCGCCGGAATTCCCCGATGTGAAGTGGATGCACGCCACCGGCTACAAGACCGCTCCCAACGTCAGCACATACGATTTCCGCACCTACGAGGCGGCTTACCTGGCTGGCGTGGTGGCCGGAGCGATGACCAAGACCAATACGCTGGGCGTGGTGGGATCGGTGCCGATTCCCGAAGTGCTGCGCAACATCAACAGCTTCACCCTGGGCGCCCAGTCCACGAACCCGAACATCAAGACCAAGGTGGTCTGGGTGAACGAATGGTTCGCTCCTCCGAAGGAAACCGAGGCGGCCACGTCGCTGATCAATGGCGGCGCCGACATCCTGTTCCAGAACACCGACTCTCCGGCCGTCCTGAAGACCGCCGAGGAAAAGGGCAAGCGCGCCTTCGGCTGGGATTCCGACATGACGGCCTATGGCCCCAAGGCGCACCTTGGCTCCGCCATCTTCAAGCCCGCCGGTTTCTACGTGCAGACCGTCAAGGAAGTGCTGGACGGCACCTGGAAGAGCCAGGAAACCTGGTGGGGCGTGAAGGAGGACGCGATCGACATTGTGTCGCTGGCAGATGACGTTCCCGCGGAGGTCAAGGCCAAGCTCGATGAAGTCAAGAAGGGCCTGAAGGACGGCACGTTCGCCATCTGGAAGGGGCCGCTGCTCAGCAATG
This sequence comes from Diaphorobacter ruginosibacter, assembly GCF_040396215.1. GTDB lineage: Bacteria > Pseudomonadota > Gammaproteobacteria > Burkholderiales > Burkholderiaceae_C > Diaphorobacter_A > Diaphorobacter_A ruginosibacter_A. The sequence continues at coordinate 4,271 of NZ_JBEBOW010000075.1, forward strand.
ACGGCAAGGAATTGCTGGCCGCTGACAAGGTGGCCGACGATGCGTTCATGCGCGGCGTGAACTTCTACGTCAAGGGCGTGGAAGGCAAGGTGCCGGGCGGCAAGTAATTCCCTCGCTCCGCCAGGAAACAAAGGCCGCTTTCGAGCGGCCTTTGCGTCTTTGCGGCTTCCCCGGAAACGGAGCGCCTACTTGCCCAGGCGGTCGAGCAGGCTGTACCAGGCCACGCCCGCCGCGATGTACAGGCGCTGCATGCCGTGCATGGGAATCGGCTGGACCGGCGTGATCGGGAACGGGCAGGACTGCGCACCCTTGCCCGCGACCAGGGCGGCCACATGCTTGCCCAATCCCGTCGCCATGGCGATTCCGCGCCCGTTGTAGCCGAGCGCCATGGTGATGCCGGGCGCGGGCTGATGCACGTGGGGCATGAAGTCGCGCGTGATGGCGATGCGGCCCGCCCAGCGGTATTCATACTCCAGCTTGCCCAGTTGCGGGAACATCAGGGCGAGCGAGCGCTCCAGATGGGTGAAATCCTGCGCGCCCCGTGGATCGGAGAAATGGCCGCGGCCTCCCATGAGCAGCCGGCCTTGCGCATCCTTGCGGAAGTACAGCAGCAGGCGCTGCGATGTCGAGCCGGTTTCCCCCTTGTCCAGGATGCCCGCTCCCGCCGCGCCCAGGGGGCGGGTGGCGACGATGAAGCTGTTGGCCGACAGTACCGTGCGAGCCAGTCCCGGCCAGAGCCCGTCGGTATAGCCGTTGGTGCCGAGAACGACCTGCCCGGCCCTCACCTGCAGGCCCTGGGCCGTGGTGGCGACCCAGCGGCCGTCTTGGCGCACGAGGCCGGTGACGGGTGTGCCGCCATGCACGCGCACGCCCTTGCCCAGCGCGGCGCGCGCAAGGCCCCGGGCATACGCCAGCGGCTGGATGCCGCCCGCGCGGCCATCGAGCCAGCCGCCGGCGAAAGTGCTGGAGCCCATGCGCCTGGCGAGCGATGCGCGGTCGAGCATTTCGACATGCACGCCGCGCCTCTCCCATTGCCGCGCACGCGCGTGCATGCCCGCGACGGCCTCGTCGGTGTAGCCAGCCTGCAGCCAGCCGGCGCGTACCGGGGCGCAGTCGATGCCATGGCGCGATATCAGATCGAACACCAGGTCGCCCGTGCTGGAGACGGCCTCGATGAGCGCCTCGCCGCGTTCCGGGCCGAACATGCGGATCAGTTCGTCGGGGTCGTACTTGAGCGTCGGGTTGACCTGCCCGCCGTTGCGTCCCGATGCGCCCCAGCCGGGCTCATGCGCGTCCAGGACGCAGACGCTGGCGCCGGTCCCGGCAAGATGCAGCGCCGTCGAAAGCCCCGTGTAGCCAGCGCCGACCACCAGCACATCGGTGTCGGTCGATTCGGCGAGGGCCGGCGTGGGCGCGGCCGCCGGAGCGGTCGCGGCCCACAGCGAATCGGCCCTGGGGTGCGAGGAAACGGACCGCACGGAAGAGTCTGCTGTATTGGCGCTCATTCGTTCCTCCCGGCGGGAGCCTGCAGCACGCGGCGCAGAAAATCCTGCGTGCGGGCATGGACCGGCGCTCCCAGCACCTGCTTTGCGGGGCCTTCCTCGACGATGCTGCCGCTGTGCAGAAAGCACACGCGATCAGCCACTTCGCGCGCGAATCCCATTTCATGCGTCACGACGATCATGGTCATGCCTTCGTTGGCGAGCTGGCGCATCACTTCGAGCACATCGCCCACCAGTTCGGGGTCGAGTGCCGACGTGGGCTCGTCGAACAACATGGCCTCGGGCTTCATCGCCAGCGCGCGAGCGATGGCAACGCGCTGCTGCTGGCCGCCCGAGAGCTGCGGCGGCATCGCGTGGGATTTCTCGCCCAGGCCCACCTTGCGCAGCAGTTCCATGGCCTCGGCGCGGGCCTGCTCCCTGGGCTCGCGCTTGACCTGCACCGGGCCTTCCATCACGTTTTCCAGCACGGTGCGGTGCGGGAAGAGATTGAAGCGCTGGAACACCATGCCCATGCGGCGGCGCAGCAGATGGATGTTGCCCGACGTGTTGTCCACCAGTTCGCCGAAGGCGCGGACTTCTCCGCCCTGATAGGTTTCGAGGCCGTTGATGCAGCGCAGCACCGTGGACTTGCCCGAACCGGAGGGCCCGATCAGGCACACGACCTCGCCGCGCTGGACGTTCAGGCTCACGTCGTGCAGCACGCGATGGTCGCCATAGGATTTTTCGAGGTTCCTTATTTCGATCATGGCTTTCTCTTTCCTGCCCCGAACCGCTTTTCGATGCGGCGGAGAATCTCCACCAGCGGCAGGCTCATGGCCAGATACAGCAGTGCGACCAGCGTATACACGGTCATGTTCTGGAACGTCGAGGATGCGATGAGCTGGCCCGCGCGCGTCATCTCGGCCACGGTGATGGTGGAGACCAGGGACGAGTCCTTGAGCATCATGACCAGCGTGTTGCCATAGGGCGGCAAGGCAATGCGGAATGCCTGCGGCAGGATCACGCGGCGCATCAGCATGGCGGGGCGCATGCCCATGGCGAGCGCGGCCTCGCGCTGGCCGGGATCGACGGCCTCGATGCCCGCGCGGAAGTTCTCGGCCTGGTAGGCCGAGTACGCGATCCCCAGCCCGATCACACCCGCCTGGAATGCCGAGAGCTGGATGCCGAAATCGGGCAGCACGAAGTAGATGTAGAAGAGCTGCACGATGATGGGCAGCCCGCGGATGACGTTGACCACCGTCGAGGCGGCGATCGAGATGGCCTTGATGGGCGAGAGCTTGCCCAGCGCGAGAACCAGTCCGATGACGCTGGAGAGCAGGAACGACAGCACGGTGACCTGCACCGTGACGATCGCCCCCTTCAGCAGGATCGGCAGGAAGTCGCGCGAATGCTCGAGGAATTCTTGCATGGAACTGTGTGGTGCCTGCCGGGAATCAGATGCCCCATTTCTTGACGATCTGCGCGAGCGTGCCGTCGGCCTTGATCGTTGCGATGGCCTTGTTCACGCGGTCGAGCGTTTCGGTGTCGCCCTTGCGAACGATCAGGCAGACATCGCTGACGTTGGTTGACTTGTAGCCGTTGGCCATCTTCACGCCCTTGAAGGCTTTCTGCTCGATCTGATAGAGCATGATCGGCTGGTCGCCCACGCCGGCCTTGATGCGGCCGAGCGCCAGATCGCGCGTCATGTCGGCCACCGAGTCGTAGGTGCGCACTTCCTTGAAGATGCCCTTTTTCTGCAGCATGTCCACAAAGACGGTGCCGACCTGCGCGCCCACGATCTCGCCCTTGAGCCCGTCGAGCGTCGGGTAGTCGCGGTTGTCGTCCGCCTTGACCATCAGGCCTTCGCCGTAGGAGTAGACCGGTTCGCTGAAATCCACCACCTGCTGGCGAGCCTCGGTCTTGAGCATGGCCGCCGAGATGATGTCGATCTTGCTGGAAGTGAGCGAGGGAATCAGCGCCGAGAACACGGTTTGCTGCACGTTCACCTGGAAGCCGCCGGCCTTGGCCACGGCCTGGACGGTGTCCACCATCATGCCTTGAATGTTGTTGGTCTTGATGTCCAGGAAGGTGAACGGAATGCCGGTGGCGGTGGCTCCCACGTTGTAGCTGGCGGGAGCGGCTCCTTGCGCTGCCGCGAAGGACAGCGTCGTGGCCGCGCAAAGTCCGAGGGCAACGCGGATGGCGGGGCGGAAGAAGGATTGCATGTGAAGACTCCTGTGACGATGGGGTGGATGGGAACCGAATGGATTCGCAGGATGCGAGCGGCCTTCCGTAGAACTTGCCGTGCTAGCCGGTAAGCAAGAACCATGCAATGATTGATTTCAATGAATCTAAAATAAATAGGTAAAAACCACTAATAGATATTTAAATATCGATATTCGATACATTTGATGCAGCGTTAGACTTTGATCATGAACAAATCAAATGCGCACGATGACGAACCGAACCCCTTGTTCAATCAGTCGCTTGAGAAGGGGCTGGCGGTTCTTTGCGCCTTCAGCGCCCAGCGCCGCAGCATGACGTTGGGCGACCTGGCCGAGGCGGCCGACATCAGCAAGAGCTCGGCGCAGCGCATGGTGTTCACGCTGGAGCAACTGGGCTTCGTGCGCAAGCACCCGCGCACGCGGCGCTACCAGCTCACGCCGCACGTCATGCGCGTGGGCTACAACTACATCGCCGCCAATCCCGTCATCGACCTGGCCAACCCCTATCTGGCGGAACTGACCAACGCCACGACGGAGACCACGTGCCTGACGGAGGCGGACGGGCTGGAGATGGTATATGTGGCCCGCTTCGTCAGCGCCCAGTTCGTGCCCGTCCACATGCCCATAGGAAGCCGCATTCCCATGTACTGCACCGCATCGGGCAGGGCCTGGCTGGCGGCCTTGCCCGATGAGGAAGCGCTCGCGCTGCTGCGCGCCAGCGACCGGCCCGCGCATACGCGTTTCACCATCACCGATGAGGGCGCCCTGATGCGTGAGCTCAACGAGACACGCCAGCGCGGCTATGCCGTCAACCGGGAGGAGCTGTTTCTGGGCGACATGACGCTTGGCGCTCCCGTGCTGGGCAGCCGTGGGCGTCCCGTGGCGGCGGTGCACATCGTCGCGCCCACCAGCCGCTGGACGCTGGAGGAGGCGGAGAGCCGCCTGGGCCCGTCGCTCCTGGCATGCGCCCGCTCGCTGAGCAATTCCGTGCGCGCACTGGATTAGCGCAGCGCACGGCGGTCGGCACCAAACCGGGGACGCGCTGACACGCGGGCATCCGGCTTTCAATCATTCAACATCGAAAGGAATTCAGATCATGGGTATTCAGGTCATCTCGCGCGACACGGCAGTGTCCAGCCTGAAAAGCAGCGGACCGGTCGCGGTCCCGCTGAGCGAGCCGGCATGCCAGATCCGGGGCATGGACGTGTCCATCGCCGGCCGGCCCGGTTGCGACACCGGTTTCTGGGAGTGCTCGCAGGGGCGGTTCAGGCGCCAGGTCGAGACCGGCGAAGTGATGTACATCCTCGAAGGATCGGGCTCGTTCACGCCCGACGGGCAAGGACAGGCGGCCATCGAGTTCAAGGCGGGCGACACGCTGTTCTTTCCCCCGATGACACTGGGCGTGTGGCATATCCGCGAGCAGGTGCGAAAGCTGTACGTCATGGTGTAGGAAGACGCCGCGTGGCGCGATCGGCCCGGCATGTTGCTCGGAGATACGGCGCATTCCTGGCTCGTTTCCTGCTCCTGGCGTAAGATTCCAGGCATGCGCCAAGGCCGCCCACGGGCGGCCTTGGCCGTTGTTGAATGCCGGAATCTCAGAACAATCCACCCATGATCGAAACATCCCTCTGGCACCCCGTTGCCCAGTCGCCCGAAGTGGTGGCCGACAAACCGCTGCCCGTGCAATTGCTGGAGCAGTCCCTGGTGCTTTGGCGCAATGCCGAGGGCGCCATGCAGGCGTTCGTGGACCGCTGCCCGCATCGGGGCGCGCGCCTGTCGATGGGGCGCATCGAGCAGGGGCGTCTCGAATGCCCTTATCACGGCTGGCAATTCGCGGCCGGCGGGCAGTGCGTGAAGGTTCCCGCGGTGCCCGACTTCGTGCCGCCGCCCTCGCAATGCGTGAAATCGTTCGCCGCGAGGGAAGCGTATGGACTGGTGTGGGTGCGCCTTGACGGCGCGGAGGCCGGCGACCTGCCCCTGTTCGCCGCCGAGGCCGATGGGCATCTGCGCAAGGTGAACTGCGGCCCGTATGACGTGGCCGCGAGCGCGCCGCGCATCATCGAGAATTTCCTCGACATGTCGCACTTCGGCTTCGTGCATGAAGGCTGGCTTGGCAGCCGCGACGCAACGGCCATCGCCGCCTACAAGGTTGAGCCAACGCCGACGGGCGTGCTGGCCACGGGCTGCAAGGCCGTGCAGCCGCAATCGAACCTGCACTCGACGGCCGCGGCGCAGGTGGAGTACACCTACGAAGTGACCGCGCCCTACGCGGCGGTGCTCTGCAAGGTCCCGCAGGAGGGCACATCGAAGCAGGGCTGGCGTGAATCGATCGGCCTGTTCATCTGTCCGGTCACGCCCGATACTTCGCGCGTGTGGTTCCGGCTGGCGGTGGCCGATTTCGACTCGAGCGACGAGCAGTTGAGGGATTTCCAGCATACTATTTTCGTGCAGGACCAGCCGGTGCTGGAGTCGCAGATGCCCAAGGCGCTGCCGCTCGACCCCCGGGCCGAAATGCACTCGGCCGCTGACCGCATGTCCTCCGCCTATCGCCGCTACCTGAAGGCCGGCGGCATCGCCTTTGGAGTTTGCTGACCATGACGTTCCAGATCCCCGCCATCGATCCCTCGCGCCTGCCGCAACTGCTGCAGGCCATGCCCAAGGCCGAACTGCACATGCACATCGAGGGTTCGCTCGAGCCCGAAATGATCTTCGCGCTGGCCCGGCGCAACGGTGTGGAACTGGCCTATGGCAGCGTAGAGGAACTGCGCCAGGCCTATGCGTTCACCGATCTGCAGAGCTTTCTCGACATCTACTACGCCGGCGCCAGCGTGCTGCTCCAGGAGCAGGACTTCTATGACATGGCGCGCGCGTATCTCGACCGGGCAGTGGCCGACAACGTGGTGCGCGCTGAAATTTTCTTCGACCCGCAAACGCATACCGCACGCGGCGTGGCGATGGAAACCGTGATCAACGGACTGCATCGCGCCTGCGTCGATGCCGGGCGCGAGCAAGGCATCTCGGCCGCGCTGATACTGTGCTTCCTGCGCCATTTGAGCGAGGAGTCGGCGATGCGGACGCTCGAGGAGGCGCTGCCGTTGCGCGACAAATTCATCGGCGTGGGGCTGGATAGCAGCGAAGTGGGGCATCCGCCGGAAAAATTCGCGCGTGTTTTCGCCCGCGCGAGCGAGCTGTCCCTGCATTTGGTGGCGCATGCGGGCGAGGAGGGGCCGCCCGCATACATCTGGAGCGCGCTCGACGTGCTGGGTGTCGAGCGGATCGACCACGGCGTGCAGGCGGTGCACGACGGACGGCTCATGCAGCGGCTGGCGAAAGACCGCGTCGCGCTGACGGTGTGTCCGCTCTCCAATGAGAAGCTGTGCGTGTTCCCCGCGCTTGCCGATCACAACATCAGGCAGTTGCTCGACGCGGGGCTGGCGGTCACGGTGAACTCGGACGACCCGGCCTATTTCGGCGGCTACGTGAACACCAATTTCACGCGCTTGTTCGAGCAGGTGCCCGGCCTGAGCGCGCGGCACGCCTGGCTGCTGGCGCTCAACAGTATCGATGCGAGCTTTGCGCCTGACGCGGACAAGCGCAGGTGGCGCGAGCAGTTGCACGAGTGCTTCGAGCAGGCCGCGCGGGCGCTGTGAACGCAGCCCTCAGAACGTGTTTACGATCTCCAACGCGGCTGCGTAGAGATCGTAAACACGTTCTCAGTCAACGGGCGTGAAGACGATCAGGATCAGCCGCGCCCGGCCCGATCCTTCGTTGGCGAAGCGGTGCTCCGAATCCATGGAGAGCACGACCGTGTCGCCCGCGCGCAGCAGCACGCTTTGCGCCGCTGCATGGACGCGCACGACGCCTTTGAGTATGTAGAACATCTCGCGCGTGCCGCCCCGGTGCGCGGCAAAGCGGCTCGACTCCGCGCCCGCCGGCATGTCGTATTGCACGACGGAAAGCCCCGGCGCGGGGCGGGCGAGGGCGGTGCGCTCAACACCCGTGTCCTCATGCACGATGCGCTGGTGGGCATGGGCGCGCGTGACCCGCGGGCCTTCAGTTTCCCGCAGCAGCTCGCCGATGTCGCAGCCCAGTCCGCGCGCAATCGCCATGGCGTTGCGCAGGCTGGCGCCCAGCAGGCCGCGCTCCACGCGCGACAACGTGCCGGGCGAGACGCCGCTGGCTTGCGCCAGCTGATCGAGCGTGAAGCCGAGCTGAGCCCGCCGCGCGCGCACGCACAGGCCGAACAGCAGGTCCGCATCGGCCTCATCGGAAATGGGGGGCGGATTCATGCGTTGAAAATTTTCCTGATCGCAAATAAGATTGCGGATAAGAAAATTTTAATCCGAACGGAAACAAAAGACCATGCCGCTTTTCTGGAGCGCCTTGCCGGTGCTGGCCGTGATCGCGGCGTTGCTGCTGGGCATGCGTTCGCTGCATGCGGCGATGGCCGGAGTGGTGCTGTCCGCCATCGGCATGGCGTTGGCCTTTCCCTTGGGCGCGGACGCCGCCATGCAGGCGGTGATGGCATGGCTGCCGGTCATGGTGGAGGTGTTGCTGATCGTGGGTGGCGGGCTGCTGCTGTCCGAGGCGCTGCGCGCGGCGGGCGCGCAGAAGGCGCTGGCGCAATGGATACTGGGGCAGACGGGCCATGGCGTCGGCGCGGTGCTTCTGGTGGTGCATGGCGTGACGCCGTTTACCGAATCGCTGACCGGCTTCGGCATCGGCATCACCATCGGCATTCCGCTGCTGGTGCATTGCGGCCTGCCCGCGCGCAAGGTCGCGGTGATCGGTTTGCTCGGGCTGTGCGCCGTGCCATGGGGCTCGATGGGGCCGGGCACGTTGATCGCGGCGACGATGGCGGGCCTGCCGCTCGATGCGCTCGGGCTGGCGTCTGCCTATGTGAGCGTGATTCCGTTCGTGGTGACCGGAGTGGTCGCTGCCTGGATGGCGAGCCCCGCGGGCGAACGCCCGCGGGCGGTCATGCAGGGGGCGCTGTCCGGCTTGCTGCTGACCGTGGCCGTGGGCTTTTTCAACGCCACCGTCGGCACTCCTCCGGCGGGCGCTCTGGGCGCGCTGGCGATGGTGGTGCTGCATCTGTGGTTGGGAAGGCGCGCGGCCCGGCCGGCGGGGCTTGCGGCGCTCGAGCCGCTGGGCCGCCGCGCGCTCTGCGCATACGGCGTCCTGTTGGCGGGCGTGCTGCTGGCCGGGGTGGCCGTGCGCGTCCTGCATTTGCCCGCGGCATGGCGCATGCTGGCTTCACCCGCGCTGTGGCTGTTCATGGCGACGGTTTTCTTCACTCGTTCCATTCCGCCGAGGCGGGTCCTTGGCGGCGCGTTCCGCTCGTGGATGCTGGTGGCTCCGGTCACGGGGCTGTTCATCGCCATGGGCGTGATGATGGCTGTCTCGGGCATGGCCGCGCAGTTGGCGCATGCGCTGGCCTCCGGCGGGCGGTGGTATCTGTTCGCCGCGCCGTTCGTGGGCGCGTTGGGAGGTTTCGTCACCGGCTCCAACGCGGGGGCGAATGCGATGTTCGCGGCAACCCAGGCGGAAATCGCCCAGGCGTTGAACGTGTCCGTGCTCCCCTTCATGGCGGTGCACAACGTGAGCGCGGCGCTGCTGCTCATGGGTTCGCCGGGCAAGATCGAGATGGCATGCCAGCTGGCGCCGCCGCAGGCTCTGACCGAGCGGCGCTGGATTCAACTGGCGGTGCTGGCCATCGATCTGTTCGCGGTGGCGCTGATGGCCGTGATCAACCTTTTCCTGTGAGCGCTCCGTCTTCGGGCGTGCGCAGGATGGCGCGCACCGGCGATGCATCGCAGGTGACGAGCTTGAGCGGCAGCGCGATCAGCTCGTAGTCGCCTTCCGGGACGTCGTCGAGCACCAGGTTTTCGAGCACGCGCATGCCGCGGCGGCGAATGACCTGGTGGCTGTCGAGCGTCGTGCTCGAGGCGGGATCGATGCTGGCGGAGTCGATGCCGATCAGCTTTACACCCAGATCGGCCAGGCGCTCCAGGGTTTGCGGCGCGTATGCGGCCAGATCAGGGTCCCAGCGGTCCACCGGCATCCGCTGGCAGGTGCGCACCAGCATGCGCTCGGGCAGTCCGGCGAGCGCGTGAGCGATGTGTTCCCACTGGATCAACGGTCCGCAGCCAATGGCGTGGATCACGCGGCAGGGGCCTATGTAGGCCTGCAGCGGCAGCTCGCCGATCGCCGCGCCGCCGGGCTCATAGTGCAGCGGCGCATCGGCGTGCGTGCCGATATGGGGCGAGAGCGTGATCGTCGCCACGTTCACCGGGCAATCCGGCGAGATGGTGGCGCTCCATTCCTGCACATATTCGGAGTCCCCCGGGAATACGGGCGTTGCGCTGTGCACGGGCGCGGAGATATCCCAGATGCGCCGCTGGCCGGGTCCGGCTGGGTTGCCGCTGGTCATGAGCCGTTCCTTTCTACAGGATGAAGCCGTCGGACAGGGGCGGCAGTTGCCTGCGGGCGCGGGCGCGAATGCAGGCGTCGGAGCCCGCTTCGAATTCGCGGCACGGCGATGGCCGCCACTCATAGATTCCGCAAGCGGCCCTGGTTCCCACCGTGCCCGTGAGCGCGGCGCAGCGTGGCGCGGCATGGTCGGTGCCGCGCATGCGGGCGGTGCCGTCCGTGACGGCAACCACCAGGCCGTCCGGAACATGGCCCCCGCGCTCCTGTGTTTCCTCGACCGAGAAATCGACACGGAAACTGGCGCAGCATGCGCCGCAAGTCAGGCAGGGGTGAAGGGAGGGCATGTTGAAAATCCGCGAGGGAAGTGGATTTTGCCGCAGATCGGGGCCGGCATGAGAGAAATCCGGGGCGTCTTCCTGGTACGGCGCACAGGGGCACTCGGTTAAAACAATGACCTCGGCTCCAGTCTCTTTTAGAATGAGAATTAAACCTATTCAGGATCAAACAGTACGACATGCGAGTTCAGCCTCAAGAAAGTAGCGGCCAGCCCATCGCTGGCGCGTCAGCCGCGGTATCGCCCGGCGTCGGATTGGATGCCTTGCCGCGCCGCCGCGATGCCACGGTGCTCGGCCTGCGCGCCGCCGCCAACGAGCGGGAGCGGGAGCTGATTCTGCGCTTGATGGAGATCGGCTTCCTGCCGGGCGAGTCCGTGCGCGTGCTGGCAACGGGGTTCCCGGGCGCGGATCCCCTGGCGGTTCGCGTGGGACAGGCGACCTTCGCGCTGCGCCGCGACGAGGCCGCATTCGTGCTGGTCGATCCGGCCCATTGAAGAAATGATGAACAGAGTAGAAAGCGAGGGGAGCAGCAGATGAGCAGCGCAACGACCACCACAGCGCCGGGAGATTCGGCAGGCGCGCCGCTGCACATAGCACTGCTGGGCAATCCCAACTGCGGCAAGACCGCCTTGTTCAACCTGATGACCGGCGCGCGCCAGAAGGTCGCCAATTACGCGGGCGTGACCGTGGAGCGCAAGGAAGGCTGGTTCACCACCACTGGCGGCAAGCGCGTGCGCATGCTGGATCTGCCGGGAGCCTACAGCCTGCATGCGCAAAGCCTGGACGAGGCGGTGACGCGCGACGTGCTGCTGGGCCGCCGCGCGGGCGAGCCCCTGCCGGAGCTGGTCGCATGCGTGACGGATGCCACCCATCTGCGGCTCAACCTGCGCCTCGTGCTGGAGGCGCGCAATCTCGGCCTGCCCATGGTGCTGGTGCTCAACATGAGCGACATGGCCAGGAAGCAGGGCATCGAGATCGACGAGGAGATCCTGTCGCGCGAATTGGGCATTCCGGTGATTTCCACCGTGGCGGTGAAGAGCGACGGCGCGCAGGAACTGCTCAAATGGATAGACGCGGGGCAGTTCAAGAGCGCCGTGCCCGCGCGCGGGCAGGAGCCGCAGGGCGATGCCCAGCAGCGCGTCCTGGCGCTGCACGCCGAGGTGCGCCGCATTCTCGATCTGGCGGTGAAGGCGCCATCGGTTCAACTGGCGCGCGATGACCGCATCGACGCCATCGTGCTGCACCCCGTGTGGGGGCTGGTGCTGCTGGCGGCGCTCCTGTTCCTGATCTTCCAGGCCGTGTTCGCATGGGCCGAAGTGCCGATGGATTTCATCGACGGAACCACCGCATCGGCCGCCGAATGGCTGAACGAGCATATGGCCGACGGGCCGCTGCGCAGCCTGCTTGCCGATGGCGTCATCGCGGGCGCCGGCGGCGTGATCGTGTTCCTGCCGCAGATCCTGATCCTGTTCTTCTTCATCCTGGTGCTGGAGGATTCCGGCTATCTGCCGCGCGCGGCGTTCCTGCTGGACCGCATGATGGGCACCGTGGGCCTGTCGGGCCGCTCGTTCATCCCGCTGCTCTCCAGCTTTGCCTGCGCCATTCCGGGCGTCATGGCCGCGCGCTCGATTCCGAGCTGGCGCGACCGCCTGGTCACGATCATGATCGCGCCCCTGATGACCTGCTCGGCGCGTCTTCCCGTGTACGCGCTGCTCATCGGGGCGTTCATCCCCGAGCGCACGATCGCGGGACTTTTCAATCTGCAGGGGCTGGTGCTGTTCGCGCTCTACGTCGCGGGCATCGTGAGCGCGATGGCCGTGGCCTTCGTAGCCAAGCGCTTCGGCGCGCGCCAGGGACGCGCTGCCTTGATGATGGAGCTGCCCGCCTATCGCCTGCCGAGCATCCGCAGCCTGCTGATCGGACTGTACGAGCGCGCCGTCATCTTCCTCAAGCGCGTGGGCGGCATCATTCTGGCGCTGACCATCGTGCTGTGGTTCCTGTCGTCCTTCCCGGGCGCTCCGGAGGGCGCCACCGAACCGGCCATCACCTACAGCCTGGCGGGCCGCATAGGCGAGGCCATGGCGCTCATCTTCGCGCCGATCGGCTTCAACTGGCAGATCTGCATTGCGCTCGTTCCCGGCATGGCGGCGCGCGAAGTGGCGGTGAGCGCGCTCGGCACGGTGTATGCGCTGGCTGCTTCCGGCGACGACACGGCGGCCCAGCTCGGCCCGCTGATCGCGGGCCAGTGGTCGCTGGCGACCGCGCTGTCGCTGCTGACGTGGTTCATTTTCGCGCCGCAATGCCTTGCGACGCTGGCAACCGTACGCCGCGAAACCAACAGCTGGCGCTACGTGGCGATCATGGCAGCCTATCTTTTCGGGCTGGCATACATCGCATGTTTCATCGTCTACCACATCGCCGTGGCGATGGGCGCGGGCTGAGGCCGTCCCGCCCGCTCGTGTCGAAGAGGAGGACCGTTTCATGACACAGTCACTCATCGTGGCGTTGATCATCGCCGTCGCGGCGCTTTATCTGCTGTGGCGCTACATGCCGCAGAAGTGGCGCAACCCGCTCGGCCGCATCAACCCGAAGCTCGCGCAGGTGTCGGGTTGCGGCAGCGGCTGCAGCAGCTGCTCGAGCGATGGCGACAAGGCGGGCGGCGCGTGCTCGAGCGGCGGCGCCAATCCGGACGCGCCCGACTCCAGGCCGCTGGTCTTCCACAGGAACGTGGATTCCGGCAAGTCCTGACACGCGGCGGACCGCCGGACAAAACACAAAGGCCCTGCTCGCGCCCGAGCAGGGCCTTTGTTTCTTGGAGAAGGCGCGGGTCTTAGA
>NZ_JBEBOW010000076.1:0-17524 GCF_040396215.1 Diaphorobacter ruginosibacter
GGGGCGGAAGAGAGCAGGAGTCGAACCTACCGACCGCGCATGGCGCAATCCACCGGGTTTGAAGCCCGGGCGCCCCACCAGGGACGTTTCTCTTCCAATGTCGCCCGGGGTGTCAGGCTGTCTCGCCGCCGCCGTCGAAAAGCGACGTGCCAGGGCGCAGCATATGTTGATCCCGGACGCGGCGGGTGAATCCTACGCGATCGAAGAATTCCAGCAACTGAATCGCCCGTTTGCGGCCCAGGCCCGTGGCATCCCGAAAAGCAGCGGCCTGCAGGCCGGCGTCGGACGAGTTGCACGAGCGGGCAATATCGGCGAGACGCTCGATTGTATTCAGCGGATAGAACAAATCCTTGACGATCTGAAATACCTGACCGCGGCGCGCAAGGCTGGCGAGCGTCTGCCGCACCATCGCTTCGGGGACGCCGCTATCCGCGGCCAGGGTGCGCACCCACGGTGGATCGAATTGTCCGTTGGCGAGCAGGGGCAGGAGCTTTTGGGCGGCCTGTTCTTCAGCTTCGTTCATGCGAACAGCGTGTTCCGGCAGATGCAGCCAGTGGCCGCTGCGCGCGATGCTGGCGTCCGCCGTGAGCTGCTGGATCACAAGGAGCCACAACGCATCATCCACGCGCGGCGCCGCGAGGCGCTTGAGGCGCTTGATGTCGGGGCCGATCTCGTCGGGGGATGCGGCGTGGAAAGCCTGCAGGCGGTCCAGCGCATGGGACTTGAGTGTCTGCATCGCGGCCCGGGAGATCGCCATGCCGCCGGAGGCGAAGCGCAGCGCGTCGGCGGCGACGGGCAATGCGTCCGCTCCCGCCAGGCCTTCGGCGCGGGCGGTGCGATGCAGGTCCAGTCCCTGGGCTGATTGATCGAGCAGCGCCGCGATACGCCCTGGCAGATGGGGCTGTGTCTGGGCGCGAAGAGTGGCGAGGCGCTCGGGCGTGCTCCGGTAGCGCTGCGGCGCGAACGGATCGAGCACGCGGATGCCCGCGACGGTGCGGCTGGCGGATGCGTCGCGCAGCACGCCTTTGTCGCCATGCCATGCGGCGATGTCCTCGCGCAGAACGACTTGCGCAAGCGCGCTTTCACCGGGTTCGAGCAGGGCGCGGTCGAGCAGCACGATGCTGCCCACGACGTCGCTGGTGCCCAGGTGCACATGCACGGTCGTCCCGCTGCGCAATGCGCGTTCCTCGCCGGGCCAGAGCTCGCACCGCACGTCGATGCGCGAAGTGCCAAGGGCAATGGGAGCGGCGCAGATCCATTGGCCGCGGTGGATTTCATCCTTGGTGACGCCCGCGAGGGACAGCGCGCATCGCTGGCCTTTGGCGGCGGATTCGGCCTGGCGGTTCAGTGCATGGATGCCGCGCACGCGGGCCTGCTTCGCGCCGGGACTGAGCGTGAGCGTGTCGCCCACGGACACCGCGCCGCCGGTGATGCTGCCGGTGACGACGGTGCCGACGCCAGCCAGCGTGAACGAGCGGTCGATGGCCATGCGGAATGCGCTGTGGGTCCGGGGCGCAGTCGGCGGTCCGCCGGCCTCATCGTGCGCGGCAGCCAGTGCGAGCAGATGCTCGCGCAATTCGGCCACGCCTTCGCCCGAGATGGCTGACACCTCGAAGACGGGCGATCCCGCGAGCGCCGAGGGGGCCAGCAGCCGCGCCACTTCCGCGCGCACTTCCGCCAGCCGTTCGCCGCGCGCGGCGGCATCCAGCCGGTCGATCTTGGTGATGGCGACCGTGGCCTGTTCCACGCCGAGGAGCGACACGACGGCGAAGTGCTCGCGGGTCTGCGGCATGACGCCGTCATCGGCAGCCACCACCAGCAGGGCATGCGCGATGCCGGTGGCGCCGGCGAGCATGGTGTGCAGCAGTTTCTCGTGGCCCGGCACGTCCACGAAGCCAAGTGACACGCCGCGGTCCGCGTGCAGATAGGCATATCCGAGTTCGATGGAAATACCGCGCCGCTTTTCCTCGGGCAAACGGTCGGTTTCCACGCCGGTGAGGGCGCGCACCAGAGAAGTCTTTCCGTGGTCGATGTGACCGGCTGTACCGATGATCATGCGCGGATGTCAGGGGATGGAAGGATGGGGCGGCGGCGAATGCTGTCTTCAGCCATGCAGGATATGTTCCGCCAGCGTGCCGAGCTGCTGCGTGAAGCCGGCCTCGTCGCGGGCCTCCAGGCAGCGCAGATCGAGCCACAGCGCGCCATCGGCGATGCGCCCGATGACGGGACGGGGCAGGCCGCGCAGCGCCGCTTCGAGCGCGGAGAGGGCGCGGCCCGCGCGCTTGGCCTGCAGCGGGTGGATGCTCAGCCCGTAGCTGGGCAGTGTGTCCACGGGCAGCGCGCCGCTTCCGATCTGGCTGAACATGGGCTGCGCGCGCACTTCGTAGGATTCGCCCACGGCAGCCTGCAGGGGGGCGGCCAGCGCCAGCGCCTGTGCTTTCATCTGCGCCTGCGGGCGCGTGAAAAGGCGCAGCGTCGTCAGCCGCTCGGGCAGAAGCTCGGGCGAGAGATACAGGCGCAGAACCGGCTCGAGCGCCGCCAGCGTGAGCTTGCCCACGCGCAGCGCCCGCTTGAGCGGGTTCTTCTTGATCCTGGCGATCAGGTCCTTGTTGCCGACGATCAGCCCGGCCTGCGGGCCGCCGAGCAGCTTGTCGCCGCTGAAGGTGACGAGATCGGCTCCCGCCGCGATCGTCTCGCGCACGGTGGCTTCATGGGGCAGGCCGTATGCAGCCAGGTCGATCAGTGTCCCGCTGCCCAGATCGACGGCAAGCGGCAGGCCCTTGGCGTGCGCGATGGCAGCGACCTCGGACTCGGAAACGCTTTTGGTGAAGCCCCTGACCTCGTAGTTGCTGCAGTGCACTTTCATGAGCAGCGCGGTGCGGTCGGTGATGGCTTCGGCGTAGTCCCTGGCGTGCGTGCGGTTGGTTGTTCCGACTTCGACCAGCCGGGCGCCGGCGCGGCTCATGATGTCGGGGATGCGGAATGCTCCGCCGATCTCCACCAGCTCGCCGCGCGAGACGATGACCTGCTTGCGCGCGGCAAGCGCATTGAGCGTGAGCAGTACCGCCGCCGCGTTGTTGTTGACCACGGTGGCGGCCTCCGCGCCGGTCAGCTCGCGCAGCAGGTCGTTGATGAGGTCATCGCGGTCGCCACGGCCCCCGGTTGCCAGATCGAATTCGAGATTGGCGGGTGTGGTGAGCGCCTGCATCACCGCCTGCACGGCCGCATCGGGCAGCAGCGCGCGTCCCAGGTTGGTGTGCAGCACCGTGCCCGTGAGATTGAACACCGCCTTCAGGCGCGGAGCGAACCGCGCCGCGAGCCGCTCCTCCACTTGCCGGGCGATGGCCTGCGCGGCCAGGTCTTGCGCCGCAAGACTGCCCGCGAGCGCTTGGGGGCGCAGGCCGTCGATCACGGCGCGAACGCTCTGCGTGCAGGCCGTCGCGCCATGCCGGGCGATCAGCGCCTTGAGTTCGGGTGTGCCCAATACGCGATCGACGGACGGCAGGCGGGCGGCATCTGAAGCGGGAAGGGCGGCGGGTTCCACGGGCATGGCGGTTGTGGGTCAGTGTGAAGGGGCGGGCGCGTCGGTGTCAGCCATCGGCAGCAAGGGGTTGGTGCTGGCGCGCGCGAACTCGGTCTCGCTCATCAGCAGGTCCAGCATGAGTGTAGCCAGATCGTCCGCCAGCGGTTCCGCCAGAGGATCCTTTTCCTGGTTGCTGATCTTGCGGTAGGTATGGCACACCTCGCAGGTCTCTGCCATCACGGAGTCGTCGGCGCCGTCGATCTTCTGGTACCTCACGCCCTTGGTGCTCTCGCAGTGGCTGCACTTCACGCGCACCATGTGCCATTCGGTGCAGCACGCGCCGCAGTGCAGGTAGCGCAGGCCCGCGTCACGCATGCCGATGCGAATCACGCTGGCGACCGGCGCCGTGCCGCATACCGGGCAGACCGTGGCGGGATCGACGTACGGGATGTCGCTCTCCCTGAGCTGGCTCGCCCGATGGGCGAACACCACCTGCAGCGCGGCCATGATGATGGGCGCGGCCGCCAGGTCGGCGCTTTCGGTCATGAGTCCGACCAGCACGCGGCGCGCCAGTGTCCCGCGCTCTTCGTGGTCCATCCGCGCGAGCGATGCGAGCGTGGGCACGAGGGGCTCGGGGATATCGCCGGCCGCCTGCAGATCGGCAAGCAGCTGGTCGAGCACCTCCAGCCATGCCGGATCGATGTGGCTTGCCGCGGCAAGCAGCGGCATGGAGTGTTCCTGCGCCTGGGCGATGAGCGCTGCGTCGGGAACGGCTGTCCGCACTTTGGCCGCGGCCTTCTGCTGCGCGCGCACGATGCGGGCGACGAAGCGCAGGTAGTCGGCGATCGGATTGCCGTCGGCCTTCTGCTCGAGCCGCGCGGCGCGCTCGGCGAAGATCACGCCGGGTTGCGGCAGGCGCACGCGCTGTGGGTTGGTACGGTCCAGGGCTTCGATGTCGCCTGGTTGAAGAATTCGTTGCACGGTGAGATGGCTCCCAAAAAGAAACTGCCGCCGACTACCCGGAGCAGTCAGCGGCAGGGTTGCAGGGTTCGACGGCCAGTGTCAGCTATTGTCGCCCGTCATCTTGCGATACCAGCCGCGATGGTGCTGCTTGGCCCATGCGCGCGTCACGGTGCCGTACATCATGGCGCGGATGGTGCCGCGCGTCCAGATGGCGGCATAGACGTGCATGATGATCAGGCCGATCATCCACACGGCGGCGGCGGCATGCACCACGGAGGCCGCGCGCACCACGGTGACGGGCAGGTTCAGCCACGCGCGCCACATCAGCACGCCGCTGGCGATGAGCGCCAGCATGCCGATGCCCAGGCCCCAGAACAGCACCTTCTGGCCGCCGTTGTACTTGCCTTGTTCGGGCATGTCGTGGTCGTCGCCATCCACCATCTTGTTGACGTTCCTGAGCCATTCGATGTCGCGCTTCTCGATGAGGTTCAGGCTGGCGAACCGCAGGAACATCACAAGGAAGAACACGAACATCACCACCCCGATGTAGGGGTGCAGGATGCGCGCCCACGGGCCGCCGCCGAACAGCATGGTCAGCGGGAAGAACGCCGGGTGAAAGAACGCCAGGCCGGAGAGCGCCAGCAGGATGAAGCAGATGCCCACGATCCAGTGGTTCAGGCGCTCCGAGGCTGTGTAGCGCTGCAAGTCATTGGGATTACGTCTCATGGCGCCATCTCCTCATTCTTTGCATTGTCGGAAGAACCCACGCCCTTGGCGTCCATCTCGTCTTCCAGTTCCTTGGAGACGTCGTTCGGACCCTTGGTGATGTAGTGGAACAGGCTGCCCAGGGCGGCCGCGCCCAGCAGCGCCGCGGACACCGGCTTGGCAAGACCCTTCCACAGGCTCACCATGGGGCTGATGGTGGGAGCGTCGGGCAGATTGGCATACAGCGATGGCCTGTCCGCATGGTGCAGGACGTACATCACGTGCGTGCCGCCCACGCCTTGCGGATCGTAGAGCCCGGCTTCCTTGAAGCCGCGCTCGTTGAGATCCTGAACGCGTTCGGCCGCATGGTCCTTCATCGCCTTCTTGGTGCCGAACACGATGGCGCCGGTCGGGCAGGTGGTGACGCAGGCGGGCTCGCGGCCCACGGCGACGCGGTCGGAGCACAGCGTGCACTTGTAGGCCTTGTGGTCCTTCTTGGAGATGCGCGGCACGTTGAACGGGCAGCCCGTGATGCAGTAGCCGCAGCCGACGCAGTTCTCTTCATGGAAATCCACGATGCCGTTGGTGTACTGCACGATCGCTCCGGGCGACGGGCAGGCCTTGAGGCAGCCAGGCTCGGCGCAGTGCATGCAGCCATCCTTGCGGATGAGCCACTCCAGATTGCCCGTGGCCTCGTTGTCGTATTCGGTGAATCTCATCACCGTCCACGCGTTCTCGGTCAGGTCGGTCGGGTTGTCGTAGGTGCCGTGGTTCTGGCCGGGCTCCTGGCGCAGGTCGTTCCACTCCATGCACGCCACCTGGCAGGCCTTGCAGCCGATGCACTTGGTGACGTCGATGAGCTTGGCGACATCGCCGGACTGCGGCGACCGTGCCTGCGGCGGCGTGGTCGTCGTGGCCGAGAGGCGCATGATATCGAGAGATTGCATTGACATCAGTGGCTCCTCCTAGATCTTCTCGACCTTCACGAGGAACGTCTTGAATTCCGGCGTGTTGCTGTTGCCGTCGCCGACGAACGGCGTGAGCGTGTTGGCCAGATAGCCCGGCTTGGTCACTCCCTTGAAGCCCCAGTGGATCGGAATGCCCACGTGGTGCACCATCCTGCCCTCGATCTTCATCGGCTTGATGCGCTTGGTGACCACGGCCACGGCCTTGATCGTGCCGCGCTTGGAGGACACCTTCACGCGGTCGCCGGCGGCGATGCCGATCTCCTTGGCCAGCGCCTCGCCGATCTCGACGAACTGCTCCGGCTGCGTGATGGCATTGACCAGCGAGTGCTTGGTCCAATAGTGGAAGTGCTCCGTCAGGCGGTAGGTCGTGCCCACGTGCGGGAACTCGTCCGCCTTGCCGAACGTCTCCCAGATGTGCGGGAACACCCGCGCCGCTGGCGAGCTGGTGGCCTTGGGGTTGTCCGGGTACATCGGGTTCTTGCCGACCGGCGTGTCGAACGGCTCGTAGTGCGTCGGGAACGGTCCTTCGGCCATGCTCTTGCGCGCGAAGAAGCGCGCAACGCCTTCCGGGTTCATGATGAAGGGGCCATTGCCGGTTTCGGGCGCGATGCCCACGCCGGTGTCGGGAACGTCGGCTCCCACCCATGCCTTGCCGTTCCACTTGATGAGCTCGCGGTTCGGATTGAACGGCTTGCCCGCCACGTCGGCGGAAGCGCGGTTGTAGAGCACGCGGCGGTTCGCCGGCCATGCCCAGGCCCAGTTCAGCGTGTTGCCGATGCCGGTCGGGTCGGAATTGTCGCGGCGGCCCATCTGGTTGCCCGCGGCCGTCCAGGCGCCCGCATAGATCCAGCAGCCCGAGGCCGTGGTCCCATCGTCGCGCAGTTCGCCGAAACCGGCGATCTGCTGGCCCGCGGGGCGCAGCACCTTGGTTGGATCCTTGGGGTCGGTCAGGTCGACGAGCGCCTTGCCGTTGTACTCCTTGGCGATTTCCTCCGAGGAAGGGTGAGCCGGCTGGGCGTACTTCCAGTCGAGGTTCATGATCGGGTCGGGGAACGCGCCGCCGTCCTTGCCGTACAGAGCCTTCAGGCGCATGTGCAGCGCGGACATGATCGCCACGTCGGTCTTGGCCTCTCCGGGCGGCTCCGCGGCCTTCCAGTGCCACTGCAGCACGCGCGACGAACTCACCACGGCGCCGTCTTCCTCTGCGAAGCAGGTGGTCGGCAGGCGGAACACTTCGGTCTGGATCGATTGGGTGTCCACGTCATTGAACTCGCCGAAATTGCGCCAGAACTCCGACGTTTCGGTGGCCAGCGGGTCCATGATGACCAGGAACTTCAGCTTGGACAGTCCGTCGCGCACGCGGGTGCTGTTGGACAGCGCCGCGATTGGGTTGAAGCCCTGCGCGATGTAGCCATTGACCTTTCCTTCGTTCATGAGCTGGAAGTACTGCAGCATGTCGTACTGCTTGTCCAGCTTGGGCAGATAGTCGTATGCCCAGTCGTTTTCCGCCGTGGCGGCGGCGCCGAAGAACGACTTCATCAGGCTGACGTGGAACTTGGGGTAGTTCTGCCAGTAGCTCATCTGGTTGGCGCGCAAAGGCTTTTGCGTGCGTGCCTCGATGTACTTCTGGTAGTCCTGCTCGCCCTGGTTCGCCAGGGTCAGGTAGCCGGGCAGTGCGTTGGACAGCAGGCCCAGGTCGGTCAGGCCCTGGATGTTGGAGTGGCCGCGCAGCGCGTTCATGCCGCCGCCGGCGACGCCGATGTTGCCGCACAGCAGCTGCACCATGGCGCCGCAGCGCAGAATCTGCGAGCCGATGGAGTGCTGCGTCCATCCAAGCGCGTACATGATGGTGGCCGCGCGGCCAGGCACCGCGGTCGAGGCGAACTTCTCGGCGACGTGCAGGAATTTCTCCTTGGGCGTGCCGCAGATGGTTTCCACCTTTTCAGGGGTGTAGCTCTCGTAGTGCTTCTTCATGAGCTGGTAGACGCAGCGCGGGTGCTGCAGCGTCGGGTCGGTCTTGACGAAGCCGTCTTCGCCGAGCTCATAGTCCCAGCTCTTCTTGTCGTAGGTGCGCTTCTCCTCGTTGTAGCCCGAGAAGATGCCGTCCACGAACTCGAAGTCGTCGCGCACGATGAAGGTGAAGTCCGTGTAGTTCTTCACGTACTCGTGGTGGATCCTGTCGTTCGTGAGCAGGTAATTGATGATCCCGCCAAGGAAGACGATGTCGCTGCCCGAACGGATCGGCGCGTAGAAATCCGCCACCGAGGCTGAACGGTTGAAACGCGGGTCCACCACCATGAAGTGCGCCTTGTTGTGCGCCTTCGCTTCGGTCACCCATTTGAAGCCGCAAGGGTGCGCTTCGGCGGCATTGCCGCCCATGATCAGAATGACGTCCGCATTTTTGATGTCGACCCAATGGTTCGTCATCGCTCCACGGCCAAACGTCGGGGCAAGACCTGCCACCGTCGGGCCGTGTCAAACACGGGCTTGGTTGTCGAATGCCAGCAGGCCCCAGGAACGGGCCACCTTGTGTGTGATGTATCCGGCTTCGTTGCTTGCGGCCGATGCCGCCAGCATGCCGGTGGTCAGCCAGCGGTTCACCGTCAGGCCGTCATCGGTCCTGGCCTGGAAGTTCGCGTCGCGGTCGTCCTTCAGGAGCTTGGCGATGCGGGTGAGCGCGTCATCCCAGGAGATGCGCTGCCACTGGTTGGAGCCCGGCGCGCGGTACTCGGGGTGGAGCAGGCGGTTGGGGCTGTTGATGAAATCGAGCAGGCCCGCGCCCTTGGGACACAGCGTTCCGCGGTTGACGGGGTGGTCCGGGTCGCCTTCGACGTGGATCACGGAGCGCTTGGCGTTCAGGTTGCCGGTGCCCAGCGCATACATGAGGATGCCGCAGCCGACCGAGCAATATGTGCAGGTCTGGCGCGTGACCGTGGTCGACGCGAGCTTGAACTGACGCACTTCCGCAAGAGCCGCCGTGGGCGAGAAGCCCATGGCGACGAGGCTGGAGCCGACGAGGCCCGCCCCGCTCATGCGGAAGAAATGTCTTCTGTTCATGTCCATGACAGATCCTCCTTGAATAATAGTGATTGGAAACTCATCGTGGGTAATTCGAGAAACCGGCATATCCGGCGCGTTTCGATGGGCGCGCACCGGAGCGCCTGGGGCGATCCGCCCCCAGGCTGCCAAACTTTAGGTCAAATACACGTAGCAGGCGCCGGGGTTTACGCCAGTGGACGCGAGAGCTGAGACTGGCTGGATGCGCCGGGCATCGTGGCTTTGATGACTGGCAATCATCTTAACGCTTTGCCGAAAATCCAGGGCGGTCGGATTTGTGGGACAAAGTAGCTATTTGCTGGCTGGTATCGTTGTGGTATGCAAGATTTTGAGAATTTTCCTGATGGCGGGCGGCAAGCCTGTCTGGCCGATGCGCCCGGCGCGTGCCTGCCGCCGCTGGTGAGCGTGCGGGCGCTGCAATGGTCCTGCGAGGACGGGAAGGCGCTGCCGGTGGAGCGCGAGGTCTCGGCCGAGGTGCCGGTCGCCGTTGTTTTCAATGGCATTTCGCACGCCGTGATGATGGCAAGCCCGCACGATCTGGTGGAGTTTGGCATCGGTTTCTCGATCAGCGAGGGCATCGTGGACAGCCGCGCGGATTGCCGGGACATCGAGGTGCGGGTCCACGCGGCGGGGACTCCCGATGCCAGCTGCGCGGTACACGTGGAGATTCCATCGCGCCATTTCGCGCGCCTGAAGGAGCAGCGCCGAACGCTTGCCGGGCGCACGGGCTGCGGCGTTTGCGGCATCGACAGCATTCAGGCGCTCGACCTGCACCCGGAGCCGGTCACGGTGTCGGAATGGACCAGGCAATGGGGTGTGAACGAAATCAGCCGTGCGTTCTCCGAGCTTGCCGTGCGCCAGGAGCTGAACGCGCGTTCCGGCTCCCTGCACGCGGCCGGATGGGCGCGGCCCGACGGTTCGCTGGCGCAGGTGCTCGAAGACGTGGGCCGCCATAATGCGCTCGACAAGCTGATAGGAACGCGGGCGCTTTCGGGGGAGTTGGGCGAGCCGGGCTTCGTGGTGATGACCAGCCGCACCAGCTATGAGCTGGTGCGCAAGTGCGCGCGCATCGGAGTCCCGGCGCTGGCGACGATTTCCGCGCCCACGTCGCTTGCGCTGCAATTGGCCCATGAGGCGGGCATGCAGCTTTGGGGCTTCTGCCGCCCGCCCGTGGCCGTGCGCTATGTCTGATCCAAGGGACTTGCCGTGATGAACGCTTCCGCCTGGGCGCTGGGTTGGCGCACGCTGTGGCGCGACATGCGCGCCGGCGAATTGCGGCTGCTGATCGTCGCTGTGACGCTGGCGGTGGCAGCGCTCGCATCGGTGGGTTTTTTCTCCGACCGTCTGCAAGGCGGCCTGCAGCGCGACGCGCTTCAGCTTCTGGGCGGCGACGTCGTCATCGTGAGCGACAACCCGCCGCCCGCGCTGTTCGCCGACGAAGCCAGAAGACTGGGCCTGCGCAGCGCGAACACCCTGAACTTTCCGACCATGGCGCGTGCCAGCGATGCGCAGGGCGCAGCGAGCAAGCTGGTAGCGCTCAAGAGCGTGGAGGACGGCTATCCATTGCGCGGGCAGGTGCAGGTGAGCGCGCGGGCCTCGGCCCCCGCGGAGCCGGCGCGCGGCATTCCAGCGGCAGGCGAGGCCTGGGTGGACGCGCCGCTGCTCGAAGCGCTCGGCATCGGGCTGGGCGACGAGCTGTTGCTGGGCGATGCCACGCTCAGGGTCGGCCGCATCATCGCCTTCGAGCCCGACCGCGGCACGAATTTCATGAGTTTCGCGCCGCGCGTGATGATCGCGGCGGGCGATCTGAAGGCGACGGGACTGGTGCAGCCGGCAAGCCGCATCTCCTACCGCCTGGCGGTGGCTGGCGAGGATCCGCGCGCGCTCGCACGGTTCAAGGCCTTTGCCGTGCGGCAGGCCGAGGCGCACGACGTGCGCGGGGTCCGCGTCGAGTCGATCGACAGCGGCCGCCCGGAAATGCACCAGACGCTGGTGCGCGCCCAGAATTTCCTGAATCTGGTGGCGCTTCTGTGCGCCTTGCTTTGCGCCGTTGCCGTGGCCCTGGCCGCGCGCGGATTCGCCAACGAGCACCTCGACGCGGCGGCCATGCTGCGGGTGCTCGGGCAAAGCCAGCGCACCATCGTGTGGGCCTACGCCATCGAGTTCACCCTGATCGGCCTGTTCGCCAGCCTGCTGGGCGTGGCGCTTGGCTTTGCTGTGCACTACGCTTTCGTCTGGATATTCAGCGGGCTGGTGAGCGCGGCGCTGCCGGCGGCGGGTGGCTGGCCGGTCCTGTTCGGGCTTGGCGTTGGCCTCACGCTGATGGCAGCGTTCGGGCTTCCGCCGGTGCTGCAGCTCGCGCAGGTTCCGCCGCTGCGGGTGATCCGGCGTGATCTTGGAGGATTCAAGCCGGTGTCGATCCTGGTGCTGGCCATCGGCATGGCCGGTTTTGGCGTGCTGCTGATGGTGGTGAGCCGCGATCTGACGCTGGGCGGCATCGCGGTGGGCGGGTTTGCCGCGGCGGCCGTGTGCTTCGCGGTGCTGGCGTGGCTTGCCGTGAAGCTGCTGCGCCGCCTGGTGAACGAGAGCACCGCGCCGCGCTGGCTGGTGCTTGCAACGCGGCAGATTTCAGCGCGCCCGGCCTATGCCGTGATGCAGGTCAGCAGCCTGTCGGTGGGCTTGCTCGCGCTGGTGCTGCTGGTGCTGCTGCGCACCGATCTCATCGGCAGCTGGCAGCGGGCGACGCCGCCCGATGCGCCCAACCGCTTCGTGATCAACGTGCTGCCGGAGCAGGCGCAGGCCTTTCAGGCCGCCCTGAAGCAGGCGCATGTGGAAAGGTTCGACTGGTATCCGATGATTCGCGGCCGCCTCGTCGCCATCAACGGCAAGGACGTCGGCCCCGAAGATTTCGCCGACGAGCGGGCCAGGCGCCTGGTGGACCGGGAGTTCAACCTGTCGAACGCCGCCCGGCCGCCCGAGCACAACCTGATCGTTGGCGGCAAGTGGACGGAGGAAGAACGCGGCGCCCTGAGCGTCGAGGAAGGCATCGCAGGAACGCTGGGGCTGAAGCTGGGCGACACGCTGCGCTTTGACATCGGCGGCGTCCTGAGCGAGGCCAGGATCACCAGCCTGCGCAAGGTGGACTGGGCTTCGATGCGTGCGAATTTCTTCGTGATGTATCCCGTCGCGCACATGCCCGACGTGCCGCTGACCTATCTTGCGGCTTACCGGGCACCCGATATGCAGGGGTTCGACAACGCGCTCGTGCGCGAGTTTCCCAACATCACCAACGTCGATCTGAGCGCTACCTTGCAGCAGGTCCAGTCGGTTCTGGGGCAGGTGATCCGCGCGGTGGAGTTCCTGTTCGGCTTCACCCTGGCCGCCGGTCTGGTCGTGCTGTTCGCGGCGGTGACCGCGACGCGCGAGGAACGTGCGCGCGAGTTCGCCATCATGCGCGCGGTCGGCGCGCGCGCGCGGACGCTGCGGCAGGTGCAGAGCGCCGAACTGGCGGGCGTGGGACTGCTGGCCGGCTTTCTTGCCAGCGTGGTGGCGCTCGCCGTGGGCTGGGCGCTTGCGCGCTACGTGTTCGATTTCAGCTGGAATGCGCCGTTGTGGGTTCCGCTGGCCGGCGCCGCCTGCGGTGCCGTGCTGGCGCTGGCCGCCGGCTGGTGGGGGCTGCGCGAGGTGCTGCGGCGGCCTGTCGTGGATACGCTCAGGCGCGCTGCACAATGAAACCACTGGAATGGCGCTGCCCCTGTATGCTCGCGGGCAGTGACATTCCACATGACTGAAAAATTGACAGAGAACTCTACGCACCAGGCGTGCGCCGCGGTGCGGGGGGCGCGTGACGCCGGGGCTGTCGCTGCCGCTGCCGCGAATCCGTATTCACCCTCCTTTTTCCGCTGGCTTTGGGAGGGCTTGCGCGCGTCCATTCTGTTGCGCCCGCGCATCGGCCAGAACGCCTCCATCGGCCCATGGAAACTCGCGCTCCTCGTGCTGTCGGCCAATGGGGTGGCGGTGATGGCCGAGCGCGCCCTGAGCGCTGGCGACGTGCTGTTCTATTACGAGGGCTGGCTGCTGCAATGGAGCTTCTGCCTGTTCGTGCTCTGGATGGCCTGGTGCTTCATGCCCCGGGGCAATCCGCAATCCGCACCGTCACCCGCGCGGGTCCTGGCCTGGTTTGCCTTGCAATCCTGGGCGCTGATGCCGCCGTTTCTACTTGGCCTGTACCTCATCGCCTGGCGCAAGTCCGCTGGCGACGAGGGGCCAAGCCCCTTGCTGCAATACATCGCGCTGGGCGCCGCAGCGACGGCGTGGGTGATTGCGGCGGCGTTCAGGCTCTCACGGCCCTTCTTCGGGGGCTGGTGGCGCACTTTCTGGCTGATGCTGATGCTGGGCCTGAGCGGCGTCCTGATGTTCTGGAACGTGGAAACCGCCTTCTGGATCTCCAGCGAGGAAGACGCGGCGCAAGTGGAAGTCGTGCCCGGCGATGAAGAGTCGGATGACGGCGATGAAGGCGAGGACGGGGACACGTTGGAGCCCCCCGAGCTGCTGGAAGCCCTGCATCCCATGCCTGTTCAGCATTCCGCGCGACAGTGGGTCTGAGCCGGGCGGTTGCTGTATTGCTTTTTGTGTTGTGGCAATGCCTATGTGCGGGACAATGACGATTTGTTGACTTGAATCGTTGATTGATTTCTCGCCTTGCCATGTCTGAAGAATCCACCCAGCCGAACTCGCCCGCTACGCCATTCGAATGGATCGGGGGCGAGGACAAGGTGCATGAACTGGTCACGCATTTCTATGACCTCATGGATCTGGAGCCGGCCTACAGGGAGTTGCGCGCCGCGCACGGCCCGTCGCTTGCGGATGCGCGCCAGAAGCTGTTCTGGTTCCTGTGCGGCTGGCTGGGCGGCCCGGATCACTACCAGGAGCGCTTCGGCCATCCGCGCTTGCGGATGCGGCATCTCCCGTTCTCCATCGGCATCCAGGAGCGCGACCAATGGGTGGCGTGCATGGACCAGGCCATGGGCGAGACGGGTGTGCCGCGGGATTTGCGCGACCGGCTGAACCAGAGTTTCATGGGAACGGCGGACTGGATGCGGAACAGGTGACCGATATCGCGTAACCGATACCGCGCGATACCGCGTGGTCGGTTCCGCCGGCGGCATTCATCCCGCATGCCTGCGCTGGGACGGTTGCAGCAGCACCACCAGCGCGCCCGCGCCGCCTTCGGCGGGCCGTGCCTGCACGAATGCCAGCACTTCCTTTTTCTGCACGAGCCAGCTTTGCACGCGGCCCTTGAGCACCGGCGTCTTGCCGGGCGAGCCCAGCCCCTTGCCGTGGACGACGCGAACGCAGCGCACGCCGGTGCGAAACGACAGGCGGATGAATTCGCCCAGCGCTTCGCGCGCCTCGTCGGTGCGCAGCCCGTGCAGGTCGAGCTGGCGCTGGATGCTCCAGTGCCCCGCGCGCAGCTTGCGCGTGACGTCGGTGCCCACGCCGGGGCGGCGGAAGCTGAGCTGGTCGTCGGTGTCCAGCAGGGTGCCGACGTCGAACGCGTCGCTCAGCGATTCGAGCAGCACGCGCTCTTCGTCGCGTTCGCGCTGCGCGGGAACGGGCTGCGGGGGCTCGGGGCTGTACCAGAGGCGGTTGTGCTGGCCTTTCAGCGGCTGGATCGATCCAATGGATTCCCGGAACAGATCGTGCTGCAGGCGGGCCTTGCGCTGGGCTTGTTCCAGGGCGCGCCGCCTCTCGGCCTCGCGCTGTGCAGCCTCTGCGATGGCTTTGCGCAAGGTTTTCAGATCAGAGAGCGAACGGACTTTGATTTCTGGCATGGCACGACGGACAACATCGGTGTTTGTACCTCATGCGCAGTGTCTTTTGGCGAAGAGGGCCAAAGCCGGGCCGCCGGCCGGGCGCCCCGCTTTGGATGCGAGCCGTCGCGGCGGCCTACATCAACCCTTCCTCGGCCATCGACAAGGCCTGTCCCGGCGCGATCACCAGGTGGTCGAGCACGCGCACGTCCACCAGCGCCACGGCGCTCGCCAGCGTCCGGGTGAGCTGCACGTCCGCCTGGCTGGGCTGGGTGTTCCCGCTGGGGTGGTTGTGCGCCAGCACCAGGGCGGCGGCGTGGTGGTGCAGGGCGCGCTTGACCACTTCGCGCGGATAGACGCTGGTCTGGGTGAGCGTGCCCTGGAACATTTCCTCCATCGCGATCAGCCGGTGCTGGCTGTCCAGGAACAGCACCGCGAACACTTCATGGGTCTTGCCGGAGAGATTCAGCATCAGGTATTGCTTGACGGTCTGCGGCGAGTCGAACACCGCGCGCTCGCCCAACTGCTCGGCCATGGCGCGGCGCGAGAGCTCCAGCACGGCCATCAGTTCGGCGCGCTTGGCGGGGCCGAGGCCCTTGACGCGCCTGAGGTCGCCGCTGCTTGCGCGCAGCAGGCCGGAGATGCCGCCAAAGCCCGCGCGGCTGGCGGCGCAGGGCTCTTGCACGAGGCAGGCGGAGGCGGCGGGCGGCTCGGCAGGAAGGGGGGAAATCAGCTCCTGGGCCAATTGCAGCACGCCCTTGCCCTTGATCCCCGTGCGCAGCACGATGGCCAGCAACTCGGCGTCCGACAGGGCTTGCGGGCCGCGTGACAGCAGTTTTTCGCGGGGGCGCGCATCGGTGGGCAGGTCTTTGATGGGCATGTCGGATAGGCCTCGGGGCATGTGTGCTCATGGGGGAATCCCTGATTTTTTACAATGGGGGCTCATAGCGAGGCCATTCATGTCAAGTTCCACTTCCGTTACCGACTCCACCGTACCAACGGTGCAACCCGGCTCCTTCCTGACCCTGCACTACCGCCTGGCCGGCCCGGCGGGCGACGTGATCAATACGTTCGACGGCCCGCCCGCCACCTTGTCACTGGGTTCGGGCGAGCTGGCCCCGGCGGTCGAGGAGCGCCTCATCGGCATGGCCGAAGGCACGCGCGCCACGTTCGAGCTGCCCGCGGGCGTCGCCTTCGGCGAGCGCAATCCGGACATGCAGCAGTGGCTGGCCCGCAAGGTGCTGGATGAAATGGGCGATCCCATGGAGCAATACACCCTTGGCGACGTGGTGCAGTTCCCCACTCCCGACAACTCGGGCACTTTCGCGGGTACCGTGCTGGACGTGCGCGAGAGCGATGGCGCCGTGCTGTTCGACTTCAGCCATCCGCTCGCCGGCCTGCCGGTGACGTTCGAGGTGCAACTGATCGGCGTGCTCTGAGCGTCCGCGAGCGAAAAGACAAGCAACAACAGAGATCACGTCAGCCCCATGCAAAAACCCCAGGAAATCGTTCTGGCCGAGCCGCGCGGCTTCTGCGCCGGCGTGGACCGCGCGATCGAGATCGTCGAGCGCGCGCTGCAGAAGTTCGGCCGCCCGATCTACGTGCGCCACGAAATCGTGCACAACACCTATGTGGTCAACGACCTCAAGAGCAAGGGCGCGATCTTCATCGAGGACCTGGACGAAGTGCCGCCGGGCGCGACGCTGGTGTTCAGCGCCCACGGCGTGAGCAAGGCGGTGCAGCGCGAGGCCCAGGCGCGCGGCTTCCGGATCTTCGATGCGACCTGCCCGCTGGTGACCAAGGTGCACGTGGAGGTCGCCAAGCTCGCCCGGGAAGGCTACGAATTCATCATGATCGGCCACAAGGGGCATCCCGAGGTGGAAGGCACGATGGGCCAGCTCTCCGAAGGCATCCATCTGGTGGAAGATGTTGCCGACGTGGCAGCGGTGCAGCCGTCGCAGACCGAGCTTCTGGCCGTCGTCACGCAGACCACGCTGTCGGTGGATGACGCCGCCGAGATCACGAGCGCCGTGCGCCGGCGCTTTCCGAATGTGCGCGAGCCCAAGCAGCAGGACATCTGCTACGCCACGCAGAACCGCCAGGACGCGGTGAAGGTGCTCAGCGGCCAGGTCGATCTGGTGATCGTCGTGGGCAGCCCTACCAGCTCCAACAGCAACCGCCTGCGTGAGCTGTCCGTGCGGCTGGGAACCCCCGCCTACATGGTCGATGGCGTGGACGAGCTGCGCCATGAGTGGTTCGACGGCGTGGCGCGCGTGGGCCTGACGGCTGGCGCCTCCGCGCCCGAAGTGTTGGTCAAGGATGTGGTGGCCCGCATCAAGGAGCTGGGTGCGACGTCCGTGCGCAAGATGAACGGCATCGAGGAGACGGTGAAGTTTCCGCTGCCCAAGGGGCTGAAGATCGATGCGGCGACGGGCCTGGAGATCGAAGTGCGCAAAATGCCGGAAACCGGCGCCTGAGAACGTGTTCACGATCTC
>NZ_JBEBOW010000077.1:0-17309 GCF_040396215.1 Diaphorobacter ruginosibacter
GCGCCCGCAGGCACTAGCTTGTCGCCGAACAGAAGCAGCGACTGGTCGCCGACCCTATCCTGGAAAAAAACGTTCGCTATCGGAATTCGGGGTTGCGCCACGGCATTGCGTGGGCAAGTCACGGCGCGTTGCCTGGATTGCGTGCTGGCTGTCATCTGTGCCACGCTTGGAAGCAGGCCTGCCTGCGCTTGCCTCCTGCTACTTCGGCAGCGTGTTCTTGTATATCTTTCCATCCTTCATGATGATCATGAACGAACGGTCGGGATTGGCGACCAGATTGATGTTCTGAAGCGGATCGCCGTCCACCAGCAGCAGGTCGGCCAGAGCTCCTTCCTGGACCACGCCGATCTTGCCGGGGTAGTAGGGGTCGCGCTTGCCGGACATCTCCAGCAGCTCGGCGTTGGTGCCTGTCGCCATGGCCAGTGTTTCAGCGGACGTATACCACTGCGTGAGCGACGCGAGGATCGCACCCTGGCGGCGCGCCAGCGCTTCGGAGAACAGGACGTCCGTTCCCCATGCCGTTTTCAGGCGATATTTTTTGGCGAGCTGGTAGGCCTGACCGATTGCCGGGAAGATCTGGTCTGCCTTCTCGCGCTGCACCGAGCCTTCGGGGAAGCCCGTCTGCATTTCGTCGGGAAGCGGTTGGATGCTGAGCCAGACGCCTTTCTCGGCCATCATCTTCGCGGTTGCCTCATCCATGAGGAAGCCGTGTTCGACGCACTTGACACCGGCAGCGATCGCCTGCTGTATGGCTGCCGCGGTGAAGGCGTGGACGGTGACGTAGGTTCCCCAGTTCTCGGCCGCCACGACCGCGGCATGGATTTCCGGCTCGGTGAATGTCACCACATCGATCGGGCTGAAGGGCGAGGAGACGCCGCCGCCGGCGGTCAGCTTGATCTGGCTGGCGCCCTGCATCAACTGTTCGCGTGTGCGCAGGCGTACTTCGTCTGGGCTGTCGGCGACGGCGCTGCCGCCTATCGTTTCCATGCGCGAGAGCTCGCCATGGCTGCGCGGCAGATCGGACAGTTGGCGGAAATCGCCATGCCCGCTCGTCACCGTGATCATGGCTCCGGAGGGAAAGATGCGCGGGCCTTCGGCAACGCCCCTGTCGATCGCCTGCTTGAGCCCGAATGAGGGGCCGCCCATGTCTCGAACGGATGTGAAGCCGCGCATCAGCGTGGCGCGCGCCTCGGCGGCCGCTGCGATGTTCAGGTAGCCGACGTCGCCGAAGATGGCCTGTTCCGGCGTCAGGCGGATCAGCATCGTATGCCAGTGTGCATCGATCAGGCCGGGCATCAGCGTGCGTCCGCCGCCTTCGATGACCTGTGCGCCCGCAGCCGCGGCGTCCGCCCCGATGCGCATGATGCGATTGCCCTGCACCAGAACGGAAGTCGGAGGCGAGAGGCGATCCGACTTGCCGTCGAACACCCGCACGTCGCGAAAGAGGGTGGCCTGCCCGGCAGGCGCCACGGAAGGCTGTGCACCGGCGGTCATGCTCAGTGCCGCCATCAGAAAACCGATCAGGGCCAAGGGTTTCATCACGATAAATTCCCTTTGTCAGAACTGTTTCGTTGTGCGAGCGCAGTCAGCTGCGGCCCAGGATACCAGATCGAAGGTGCTTTCGCATCGTTTCTTGATATTCCGCATTGTGTGCGGGAGCGCTGATAGACAAGCCGAGAATCGGATGCGGCGCTGTGGCCGCTATCTATCCATCGGCCCGCGGCAGACGCAGCACGATGCTCAACTGTCCGCCGCTCTGGCGCGCCAGCACTTCGCCTGAATGCATCAGCGCCACGGCCTTGACGATGGCGAGCCCCAGGCCATGGCTTTCCACGCTGTTGCGGCGTGAGACGTCGACGCGGTAGAAACGGTCGAACAGATGCCTGAGCTGGTCTTCGGCAAGCGGCTCGCTGGTGTTGGAAATCGTCAGCTCGGCGGTGGTGGAGTCCAACGTCGAAACCCGCACGGTAATGGCTTTGCCGCCATCGCTTGCATGCTGGATCGCGTTCTGCAGGAGATTGCTCAATGCACGGCGCAGCAAGGACGTCTGTACGCTGACTTGCGCATCGCCGCTGATCTCGACCCGCATGCCCGCATCGTCGAGCACCATCTCGAAGAAATCGACGATCTTGCTCATCTCGGCGGCGAGCGATGCCGCCACCAGATCGTGCGCGCGCTCGCCTTGCTCTGCGCGCGCCAGGAACAGCATGGCCGCCACCAGGCCGCGCAGGCGCTCGAGTTCCTCCAGATTCGATTGGAGGACCTCCCGCAGTTGCGGGGCGGAGCGCTCGCGCGAGAGCACCACCTGCGTCTGCCCGATCATGTTGGCGACCGGCGTTCTCAATTCATGCGCGACGTCGGCATTGAATGTCTCCAATTGCTGGTATGCGGCGTTCAGGCGATCGAGCGCGGCATTGAACGAGCCCGCCAGATTCATCAGCTCGGGCGGCAGAACGGGCAGGCGCAGGCGCTCGCTGTCACGATTGCGGCCAATGCGTTCGGCCTCGCTGGATAACTGTTTGACGGGCTTGAGCCCCACCACCGCGATCCAGTAGCCCAGCGCGGCCACCAGCAATACCGCCATGGCCGTGAGCGCCACCAAGGCGTTCCTGAAGTTGTGAAGCGTGTTCTCGAGGATGGCTCCCGCATGCGAGCCGATCACCAGTTGCATGGCGGGCCGGATGTCGTTGGCGGCGATGTCCGTGGATAGCAGTGTGAGCGCTCCCTTCGGCGTGCGTATCTCCGATGTGCGGCGCGCCAGTTGCGCAATCTCCTGGGCATCTTCGCCATAGCGGTATCGTGGGTCGGTGCTCCAGAGCCAGAAGTGGGTTCGCGGGTCGCTTCGCTCCATCTCCGCCATTTTTCCCTTGGCATGTTCGGCCAATTGCGGTGACCGCCCGTGTTCGAGCATGTAGCGTACGTCGCCCAGCCGCCCTTGCATCTGCTCGTGCAGATAGTGATCCAGCTCCTTGTCCAGAACGCGGTAGAGTGCCGCCGCCATGAAGGCGAAGATAAGCGCCGCGGTCACCGCGAACATCGCCGCCAGGCGGGCCGAGATCGACCAGGATCGATGCCGCGCGCGCGTGTCGCCGGCGGCCTCATTGGCCTGGGGCGACATCGCGCTCCTCCATCACATAGCCCATGCCGCGGATGGTGTGCAGGAGCGGTACTGGAAAAGGAAGATCCACCTTCGATCGCAGCCGTTTCACCGCCACTTCCACCACGTTGGTGTTGCTGTCGAAG
Organism: Diaphorobacter ruginosibacter; assembly: GCF_040396215.1. Classification (GTDB taxonomy): domain Bacteria; phylum Pseudomonadota; class Gammaproteobacteria; order Burkholderiales; family Burkholderiaceae_C; genus Diaphorobacter_A; species Diaphorobacter_A ruginosibacter_A. The sequence continues at coordinate 3,244 of NZ_JBEBOW010000077.1, forward strand.
TTCATGTCCCAGACCAGTTCGGCGATCGCTGTCTTCGAGAGTATCTCGCCCTGCCTGCGCGCCAGCAATTCGAGCAGGGCGAACTCCTTGGCGGTGAGGTCGATGCGCTGGCTGCCGCGCACGACCTTTCTGCGGATCAGGTCGATGGACAGATCGCCCACGCGCAGCAAGGTCTGCTCCTGCGTCCTGCCGCGCCGCGTGAGCGCCTGAAGCCGGGCCTGAAGCTCCATGAACGAGAACGGCTTGACCAGATAATCGTCAGCGCCTTCGCGCAGTCCGCGCACGCGGTCATCGACGCCATCGCGCGCAGTGAGCATGATCACCGGAGTTCCCTTGACGGCGCGCAGCGAGCGCAGGATGCCAAAGCCGTCCAGGCCCGGCAGCATGACGTCGAGCACGATCACGTCGAAGTCGTAATGCACCGCCAGATGCTGGCCGTCGATGCCGTCATGTGCGACGTCCACGGTCCAGCCCTGCTCGGCCAGGCCCTGGGCCAGGTAGTCGGCGGTCTTGCGCTCGTCCTCGACGATCAGTACTTTCATGATTGCGCCATCGTAGTATCTGCGCCGGACTGTGTCACGGGCGCCGCGTGGCGGGCCTTCCAGGCGGCCTTCCTGCGCTCGAACCAGTAATGTGCGCGGTCGAGGTACAGATAGATCACCGGCGTGGTGAACAACGTGAGCACCTGCGACAGCAGCAGCCCGCCCACCATGGCGTAGCCAAGCGGCCTGCGCAGTTCGGAGCCCGCGCCATGACCCAGCATCAGCGGCAGGCCGCTGAGCAGGGCGCACATGGTGGTCATCATGATGGGGCGAAAGCGCAGGATGCAGGCTTCATGGATGGCATCGCGCGGCGACATGCCCTTGTCGCGCTCGGCATGCAGCGCGAAGTCCACCATCATGATGCCGTTCTTCTTGACGATGCCGATCAGCAAGATGATGCCGATGAGCGCAATCACACTGAGGTCGTAGCCGCCCGCCATCAGGATCAGCAACGCGCCCACGCCCGCGGAAGGAAGCGTCGAGAGAATCGTGAGCGGATGGATATAGCTTTCATACAGCAGGCCCAGCACGATGTACACCGCCACCAGCGCGGCCGCGATCAGGTAGGGCTGTGTGCGCAGCGAGTCGCCGAAGGCCTGCGCCGTGCCCTGGAACGTGCCGTTCAACGTCGGCGGCGCGTTCATTTCGGCCTGCGCCTTGTTGATCGCATCCACGGCCTGCCCCAGCGCAAAGCCGGGCTGCAGGTTGAATGAAATCGTCGCCGCCGGGAACTGGCCCTGGTGGTTCACCGCGAGATAGCCCGTGTGCCCGGTGTCGTATTTCACGAAGGTGGAAAGCGGCACCTGCTGGCCCGTGATCGGCGACGTGAGATAGAGCTTGTCGAACAGATCGGGGTCCTGCTGCAGCTGCGGCGTGACCTCGAGCACCACGTTGTAGCTGTTGAGCTGCGTGAAGTACTGGGCGACCTGGCGCTGGCCCACGGCGTCGTTGATCGTCGCGTCCACCAGGGCGGGCGTGATGCCGTAGCTCGATGCCAGTTCCCGGTCGATGGTGAGCATGGCCGTCGGCGCCGCGTTCTGCTGGTCGGACGTCACGTCGGTCAGGCCAGGCAGGGTGCGCAGCTTCTCGACCAGCCTGGGCGTCCAATCGTTGAGCTCGCCCAGATTGGTGTCGGTGAGCGTGTACTGATACTGCGTTCGCGCCGGGCGGCCGCCCAGGCTGATGTCCTGTCCGGCCTGCATGTACAGCGTGATGCCCGGCACCTCGGCAAGCCGGGGGCGCAGGCGCGCGATGATCTGGTCGGCCGTGTCCGTGCGGCCATCCTCCAGCGGACGCAGGCCGATGAACATGTTGCCCGAATTGAAGGCGCTCGCTCCCGCCTGCATGCCGAACGAGGTGACGTCGGGGTCCTGGCGCACGATGTCGGCCAGCGCCATCATGCGCTCGTGCATGGCCCGCGAGGAGCTGTCCTGCCCGGCCACCGCCGTGCCGAAGATGAATCCCGTGTCCTGCTGCGGAAAGAATCCCTTGGGGATCGCCATGTAGAGCAGCACGGTGGCGGCCACGGTGGCAATGAAGCTCAGCAGCGTGACGAACTGGTGGCGCAGTACCACGTCCAGCCCCCGGCGGTAGCCGTTGAGCATGGCGTCGAAGCCGCGTTCGAACAGCATGTAGAGCCTGCCGTGATGCGGCTTTGCCGACCCATGGCCGCCGTCCTTTTCCTCGTTGCGCAAAAACTTGGCGCACAGCATGGGCGTGACCGTCAGGGACACCACGACCGACACCAGGATCGTGATGGTCACCGTCACCGCGAACTCGCGGAACAGGCGTCCCACGATCCCGCCCATGAGCAGCAGCGGAATGAATACGGCCACGAGCGACACCGAGATCGACACGATCGTGAAGCCGATTTCCTTCGATCCTCGCAGCGCCGCCTGTAGCGGCGGCATGCCGTCCTCGATGTGCCGGTAGATGTTCTCCAGCATCACGATGGCATCGTCCACCACGAAGCCCACCGCGATCGTGAGCGCCATGAGCGAGAGGTTGTCCAGGCTGTATCCCAGCAGATACATCACGGCGGCGGTGCCCAGGATCGCCAAAGGCACGGTGATGCTCGGGATGATGGTGATCACCACGTTGCGCAGGAACACGAAGATCACGACCACCACGAGCGCGATCGACAGCAGCAGCGTGAACTCCACGTCCTTGACCGACGCGCGGATGGTCTGTGTGCGATCCACCAGCATATTGACCGAGATGCTGGGCGGAATGCCCGTCTTCAGCCTGGGCAGGGCCGCCTGGATGCGGTCCACGGTGTCGATCACGTTGGCTCCCGGCATCTTGGTGATCGCCAGCAGGATCGTGCGGCCATCGGCGATGTCGGCATCCTTGCCCGCGGCAGGGCCGCCATAGGCCCAAGCCGAGATTTTCTGGTTCTCGGGCCCATCGACGGCCACGCCGATGTCGCGCACGCGGATCGGCGCTCCGTTGCGCCACGCAAGCACCATCTCGTTCCAGGGAGCGGCCCTCAGGATCTGGTCGTTGGTATAGACGTTGAAGGCCTGCGACTTGCCGTCGATCGTGCCGGTCGCCGCGCTTACCGTGGTGTTGGCGATCACGCCGCGAATGTCCTCCAGGCTCAGCCCCATGGCCTTGAGCCTGGCGGGGTCGGCCTGAATGCGCACGGCCGGCTTCTGTTGCCCGAACACGTTGACCAGGCCCACGCCTGCAATGCGCGAGATTTGCTGCGCGAGAATATTCTCGGCGCTGTCATCCACTTCGGTGAGCGGCAGCACCTTGGATTGCACGCTGAGGATCAGCACCGGCGCATCGGCGGGGTTGATCTTGCGAAACGATGGCGGGCTGGGCAGCGTCTTGGGCAACTGGCCGGTGGCGGAGTTGATGGCTGACTGCACGTCGAGCGCCGCACCGTCGATGCTGCGGTTCAGGTCGAACTGCAGCGTGATCTGCGACAGACCCAATGCGCTGGTCGATGTCATCTGCGTGAGTCCCGGAATCAGCGAGAACTGGCGCTCGAGCGGCTGCGCGACATTGGAAGCCATGGTCTCCGGACTGGCGCCGGGGAGCTTGCCGGAGACCTGGATCGTCGGAAAATCCACCTGCGGCAGCGGCGCAACCGGCAGCAGCGGCCAGGCCACCACGCCAATCAGCAGCAACGCAATCGCCAGCAGCATCGTGCCGATGGGGCGCTTGATGAAACCTTCGCTGACGTTCATGCTGCGCTCCGGCTGCCGGCATCCTGAGCCGATGCTCCGGCCCTGGAATCAGCGGCGGCGCCGGGCTTGCCCTGGTTGGCCGCGGCACCGGTCTCGACCACTTGCGCCCCGGGGGTGAGGCGGTATTGCCCGTCGGACACCACGCGCTGGCCCGCCTGCAAGCCTTTGCCGATCACGCTGTAGCCGCCTTCGGTGCTGCTCACCTCGATGGACTGCATCTGCGCCTTGCCCTGGGCATCCACCACATAGGCAAACAAACCGTCCTGCCCGCGCTGCACCACGGAATTGGGCACCACCAGCGCGTGCGCCCGGGTACCCAGCACCAGGCGCGCGTTCACTGCCTGGCCGGGCCAGAGCGCGTGATCCGGATTGCGCAGGCGCGCCTTGAGCGTGATCGTTCCCGTGGACGTATCGATCTGGTTGTTGAGCAAGGTGAGCTCGCCCGAGCCCAGCGGCTCGCGCGAGCCTTGGTCGAGCGCCTGGACGCTGAGCGTCTGCCCCGACTTGATCGCGCGATTGACCGCCTGAAACTTTTCTTGAGGCAGCGTGAATTGCAGCGCGATCGGGTCGATCTGGTTCACGACCAGGAGGCCATTGGAGTCCGCCGCGTGAACGATGTTTCCGGGATCGACCAGCCGTGCGCCCACGCGCCCCGAGATGGGCGAGGCAATCGTGGTGAAGCTCAGATTCACCCGCGCCAGACTCACCTGCGCGGCGTCGTTCTGCACCGAGGCTTCGAGCTGGCGCACCAGGGATTTCTGTGTCTCCAGTGTCTGCCGGGTGGTGGCTTCGTCGCGGATCAGATCGGTGTAGCGCTGCAAGTCCACCCTGGCGTTGGCCAGCGATGCTTCGTCCTTGGCCTTCTGGGCCAGCACCTGCTGCAATTGCGCCTCGTAGGTGCGTGCATCCAGGCGCGCAAGCACCTGGCCGGCCTTCACGTCCTGGCCTTCCCTGAACTCCACCTTGTCGAGCTGCCCGTCCACGCGTGTGCGGATCGTCACCGATGCAATCGGAACCACCGTGCCCATGCCGGTCACGGCGATGGGCATATCCCTTTCCTGCACTGTCGTTGTGTGTACGGGCACCTTGGCCGCCGTTTCTGTCCCTTTTTTGGCGGGTGCGTTTTCCGACGAATGCGCCTGCCATTGCGGCGCGAGCACCGCCAGTGCCAACGCTGCCGCGACCGCTGTCAGTCCCCAGGCCTTGATGCGGCCGCGCGACGGGGCCGCTTGCGGCTGCACCCGCCCGGGCTGCGGGGCGTTATTGCTGTTCATGGTGTTCATCCTTGGAGTCCGAAACTGCGACTTCGCCGGCGCTCCTGTCCGCCTGCGCGCCTTGCGGCAACTGTGCCGCGCTCCAGCCGCCGCCCACGGCCTTGATCAACGCAACGCTTGCGGCATAGGCGCGGCCTTGCGCCTGCAGGGCGCTGCGTTCATTGGTCAGTGCGAGCGCCTGTGCGGTGATCACGTTCATATAGGTCACGGTGCCGGCGCGGTACTGGCTCAGCGTGATGCGCTCGGCAGCGCGCGCCGACTGCGTGGCGCGCAGGTTGGCGTCGAACTCCTGGCGCAGCTCGCGCACGGCGGCCAGGTTGTCCTCCACTTCCTGAAAACCATCGAGCACTGTCTGGCGATAAGTTGCCGCCGCTGCGTCGAAATCCGCCCGCGCATGTTCCAGATCGGCGTCGCGCGCGCCACCGTCGAAAATCGTTCCGGCCAATGCCAGGCCCAGCGCCCAGGCCTTGGTTGGCGCGGCGGCCCAGCTTGCCAGCGCGAGGCCCGGCCCGCCGTTGCCGCCCGAGGCGCTCAAAGTGAAATGAGGGTAGAACGCGGCCTGGGCCACGCCGATCTGCGCGTTGGCAGCCGCGACGCGGCGCTCCGCGCCCGCGATGTCGGGTCTGCGCTCGAGCAGTTGCGACGGCAGTCCGATCGGTGCGCCGGGCAATGCGGGAAGCGCGGATGCGTCGTCGGGCGCGAGCGAGAAACCGGCCGGCGTGCGGCCCAGCAGGATCGCGAGCGCATGCTCGGTCTGGCGCCGCGTGAGGTTGACGTCAATGGCCTGGGCCTGGGTGGCCGCCAGTGTCGATTCGGCCAGGGACACATCCGCATGCGTGGCCACGCCCGCGCGGAACTGCGCCTGAGTGAGATCCAGCGATTTCCGGTAAGCCTCGATGGTGCGTGCGTAGAGCGCCTTCTGGCGGTCCGTGATGCGCAGTTGCAGGTAATCGTTGACCACGCTGGCCTGCACGGCCAGCCGCGCGGCGGCCAGATCGGCCGCCGTGGCCTGCGCGGTATCACCCGCCGCCTCGACGCTGCGGCTCACGCTGCCCCAGAAATCGGGCTCCCATGACGCACTGAGCGACCATGCATGGGCGTCGCCCAAAGAGCTTTTCCCGCTGCTGTAGGCTCGCGCGCGCTGTGCCGACGCGCCTGCTTGCACGACCGGCGAATACGCAGCCTGCGCGCCCCTGACCAGCGCCTGGGCCGCCCGGTATTGCGCCTGCGCCTGCGCCAGTGTCTGGTTGGCGGCCATGGCCTGGCCGACCAGGGCGTCCAACTGCTCATCGCCATAGGCATGCCACCAGGGCTGAGCATCGTCCGGCGCCGCCGGCATGGCTTGCCGCCACGGGCCGTCTTCCTTGAATGCGGTCTGCGAGTCGGCCTGGTCAGGCGCCGGCGGGCGCACATAATCCGGCCCCGCCGCGCAGCCAGCCAGGCAACCGGCCAGCGCCACGCAGGGCCATAGCGCGGCGCGTAGCGACACCGCCTGCTTGCCCGAACCTGTGCCTGGAGTGAACTTTGGGTTTCTCATCGTCAATGCACTGTAGGAATCCCACAGGGACAAAACGCTGACGAGAAAATGACAAAGCTGTCAGGAAAGCGTGCTGGCGTATCTGAAAAGCCGGCGCCCGATGCGTCGGGGCCCGCTCGGCTTCCTATTCTCTTTGCCCGAGATAGCGGTCCAGATGCTGGCGCATGGCGTCGGCGATCTGCTCCAGGCGCGAGCCGATGCGAAACGACGGCCCGGCGACCAGCAGCGCGAAGTTGCGCTCGGCGATGGTGAAGGGCAGGGCGACGCCGCCGAGATCCTGGGTGAATTCCGCGTTGCCCGGGAACCATCCGCGTTGGCGGGAGGACTCGATCTCCGCCTGGACCTCCTGCGCGCTCATCAGTGTCGTGGGCGTGAAGCGATCAAAGACCGCCTTCTTGAGGATGAAGGCGCGTTCGTCCGCGCCCATCTGCGACAGCAGCGCCCGCCCCGTGGCCGTGAGATGCAGCGGCACGCGCTTGCCCGGCTGCGCGGCATAGCGCACGGAGCTGGGGGATTCCACCGTCTCCACGAACAGTGCATGGGCGCCGCTGGCCACCGCCAGCACGGCGGTCTCTCCGGTTTCGCGGACAAGCGTCTGCAGCAGGCCGTGTATGTCGCGGGGAATGGGCTGCGCATCCTCGATCTTGTTGATCAGGGCGGCCCAGATGGGGGCGGGATAGTAGCCGGCCCTGGCCTTGGGCTCGTAGAGAAATCCTCTGTTCGTGAGCGTGCCCAGCAGGTTGAAAGTGCTCGAGCGAGGCCATCCGAAATGCTTGGAGATGTCGGCAAGGGTGGCCGGCCGCTGGTGGGCAGCGAAGAATTCGAGGAGGTCCAGTACGTAAGCAGCTTGTTTGACGTTCACGACGAAAAGTCTTTCAAAAACAACGAAGGCTGCGAGGCCCGGGCGCGCGGCCCGCCTCTGCAGTCACTCTTCCTTTGCGGCGCATCGGCGCTCACGGCGGGCGAGCCATCACGCGCCGTTCCCGGGCCATGCCGGTACGGCCTCCGGTGTGCCCGAAATTAGAACATTTTCCAGTCCCTGGCCGCCTGCTTCGGGTTTGTGCGGATGGGGATGTTCACGCAATTCATTCATACGTATGTATGATTCATTCATGCACAAGAATGAATGCGCCAATCAAAGCATGGCGACCGTCAGCCAGGACAGTCCCGCCGGGCCTCTGGAGGGGCTCAAGGTGGTTGACATGACGTCCGTGCTGATGGGGCCGTTTGCCTCGCAGATGCTGGCCGACATGGGGGCGGACGTCATCAAGATCGAGGCCCCGCAGGGCGACCTGGTCCGCCAGATCGGGCCGTCGCGTCGCGATGGCATGGGGCCGGTATTTCTCAATGCCAACCGCAACAAGCGCAGCGTGGTGCTGGACCTCAAGCATCCGGACGGCATCGCGGCGCTCAAGCGGCTGCTGGAGGACGCCGATGTGCTCATGTACAACGTGCGCCCGCAGGCGATGGCCCGGCTGGGGCTCGGCTACGAAGAAGTCGCCGCCATCAATCCCCGGATCGTGTATGCGGGGCTGTTCGGCTTCGGGCAGGACGGGCCTTATGCGGCGCGCCCCGCATACGACGACCTCATCCAGGGAGGGGCCACCCTGTCGCACTGGATCGCGCAGTCCTCGGGCGGCATTCCCCGCTATGTGCCCACAGCCATGGCGGATCGCACGGTGGGCCTGACGGGCGTGGGCGCGATCCTGGCGACGCTGTATGCGCGCGAGCGCACCGGGCGGGGCGACAAGGTGGACATTCCCATGTTCGAGACCATGGTGGCGTTCGTGCTGGGCGACCACTTTGGCGGCATGACCTATGCCCCGCCGCTGGATGCGGGAGGCTATGCGCGCCAGCTTTCCCCGGAGCGCCGCCCGTACCGCACCCTGGACGGCCATGTCTGCGCGATGGTCTATACGGACAAGCAGTGGCGGGGCTTCCTGCGGGAGATCGGGCGCGAGTCGCTGATGCAGGACGACCCGCGGTTTTCCACATACGTCGAGCGCACCCGGCATGTGGACCATGTCTATGGATTCCTGGCATCGCTGTTTCTTGAAAAAACGACGGAGCAGTGGCTCGCGCTGCTCGAGCGCGCCGACGTGCCTTCGCTGCCCATGCATACGCTGCAGACCGTGCTGCAGGATCCGCATCTGGTTGCCACGGGGTTCTTCGCCACGGTGGAGCACCCCACGGAAGGTCCGATCAGGTCCATGCGCCTGCCGATGACCTGGCAGCGCAACAACCCCGGCATCCGCAGGCTCGCCCCGTCGCTGGGAGAGCATACGCGCGAGGTGCTGGGCCAACTGGGCTACGGCGAGGCGCAGATCGAGGCCATGCTGGCCGCGGAGGCGGCGTCGGCGGGCTCTGTCAACTCGTCCATTCCAAAGGCCAATACATGATCCGTTCCCTCTTTTTCGCGCCCGCCAACCGGCCGGAACTGGTCGCCAAGTTCCCGCGCTTTGGCGCGGACTGCTGCGTGATCGATCTGGAGGACGGCACGCCCGATGCGCAGAAGGCCAGCGCCCGCGAGATGCTGCGGCAGACCGTGCAGGGCGCGCGTGATGCGGGCCTGCGGTCCCTGCTCGCCGTGCGCGTGAACGTGCCGCACTCGCCGCACTTCCTGGCGGACCTCGAGGCAGCGGCCGCCTGCGACATCGACGCCATCGTCATCCCCAAGCTGGAGGACGCGCGCCAGGCGTTTGCCGCGGCGCACTGGATCGAGCACACGGCGGCGGCGCGCGAGCGCCCGCTCAAGCTGATCGGCGGCATCGAGTCCGTGCGCGGAGTGCTGAACGCGGTGCCGGTCTGCGAGCAGACGCCCGAGCTGCTGGCCGTGTATTTCGGCGCGGAGGATTTCGCCGCCGACATCGGCGGGCGGCGCACGCCGTCGGGGGAAGAAGTCGCCACCGCGCGCTCGTGGGTGGTGATGGCCGCCAAGGCCGCGCAGGTGGCGGCCATCGACCAGGCGGTGCTCGACATCCGCAATGATGCGCTGTTCACCCGCGATGCATCCCTGGGGCGGGATCTCGGGTACGAGGGCAAGATCTGCGTGGCGCCGGCGCAGGTGGCGCTGGCCCATGCGGCGTTCTCTCCCACCGAGGCGGAGGTGGCCTATGCGGGGCGGCTGGTCGCAGCATACGAAGCGGCCACGGCGCGTGGAATCGGCACCATCGACTTCGAGGGAAAGATGGTCGACGGCCCGCTGCTCAAGCGCTCGCAGGCCATCCTGAAAGCAGCCGAGCGGGCCCGGCCATGATCGAGCTCGATGGCATCGACCAGCTGGATCTGTCGGCCTACATACGGCCCGGCGACAGCATCATTTTTGGACAGGGCACGGGCGAGCAGCTCGGGCTGACGCAAAAATTCGTCGAGCAGCGGGCGAGCTATTCCGGCGCGGGCGTGTTTTTCGGCACGGCGTTTTCCCGGACGTTCGCGCCCGGGCATGCGGATCACCTGCGCTTCAAGGGAACGGGCGGCATCGGCAGCCTGCGCAAGCTGGCGTCCGCCGGCGTGCTCGATCCCATTCCCTGCCACATCTCCGCCGTGGAGGGGCTGCTGCGGGACGGGATATTGCGCAGCGACGTGGTGCTGCTGCTGGTCAGCCCGCCCAACGAGCGGGGCGAATACAGCTTCGGGCTGGTCAACGATTTCGTGCGCGCGGCGGTGAGCCGCGCACGCGTCGTCATCGCGGAGGTCAGCCCGCACGTGCCGTGGACGCCGTGCGACCAGCCGCTGCTTGCCAGCGAGATCACGGTGGCGGTGAAAAGCGATACGCGGCCGCTCGAGTTGCCGACGGCCTCGTTCGGGGAGCTGGAGAAAAGGATCGCCTCGCACCTGGAGCCATACATCACCGACCGGGCCACGCTCCAGGTGGGGATCGGCTCGGTGCCGGAGGCGATTCTCGCCATGCTCGGCAACCGGCGCGACCTGGGGATCCACTCGGGAATGATCGGCGACTCGGTGATCGACCTGATCGAGAAGGGCGTCGTCACGAATGCGCACAAGGGAATCGACGAAGGCGTGTCGATCACCGGCGTGCTGTTCGGCACGCAGCGCCTGTACCGCTTCGCCCATCGCAATCCGCTCGTCAAGCTCTGTCCCACCAGCTACACCCACCACAGCTCGACCATGTCCAGGCTCAAGCGGCTGGTGTCCATCAATTCGGCTCTCGAAGTCGATCTCACCGGGCAGGTGAATGCCGAGGCCATCGGCAGCGAGCACATCGGCGCGGTGGGAGGGCAGGTCGATTTCGTTCGCGCCTCGGCGCTGACCGGCGGCAGGTCGGTCATCGCCTTCGCATCGACGGGCAGGCACGGTGACAGCAAGGTGGTGGCCAGGCTCTCGGGGCCGGTCACCACGGCCCGCAGCGACGTGGACCTGATCGTGACCGAATTCGGCGTGGCCCGGATGCGTGGCCGCACCTTGCGCGAGCGGGTGAGGGCCATGGCGGCGATCGCCGCGCCCGAACACCGTGAAGAACTGATGCGGCAGGCCCGCATGACCTGGAGTGAACTGTGAAACTGACGGAAGAAGTGGATTTCGAGGTGGTGGACGGCGCGATCGCCGTCATCACCATCGACCGGCCCGCGCAGCGCAATGCCATCAACGCGGGCGTGATCGACGGGCTGCGCCAGGCATGGCAGCGGCTGGAGGCCGACGGCGCGCTGCGCGTGGGGATCCTCACCGCCAGCGGAGACAAGGCGTTCTGCGCGGGCATGGATCTGAAGGCCGCCGCCGCCATGCAACTGAAGGTGCCGCCGCGCGACATGTTTCCCGTGCTGGGCGACGTGGTGCACATCTCCAAGCCGACGATCGCCGCGGTCAACGGCGTGGCGCTCGCGGGCGGCTGGCTGTTCGCGCAGATGTGCGACCTGTGCATCGCCGCCGACCATGCCGCCTTCGGCATCACCGAGGCCAGGTTGGGGCGCGGCATGCCCTGGGCGGCGCCGCTGATACACATGCTGCCGCAGCGCATCATGATGGAGATTCTTCTGACCGGCCAGCCCATCACCGCGCGGCGCGCGCTGGCGCTGGGCTACGTCAACGACGTGGTGCCGCTGGCGCAACTGCGCGCTCGCGCGCTGGAGATGGCGCGCGTGATCGCGGCCAACGCGCCCTTGACCGTCAAGGCCGCGCGCGAGCTGGTCTACCTGTCCACCGAGATGGGGCGCTCCGCCGGACTGCGCGCGGCGCAGCACCTGTTCGAGAGCGTCTATCTCAGCGAGGACGCGCAGGAAGGCCCGCGCTCGTTTGCCGAAAAGCGCCCGCCGCGCTGGCAGGGCAGGTGAGCCCTTCCTCCCATCCATCTTCCTTCCTTATCGGCAAGCAGCAAGGGAACGACATGAATTTTCAACTGAGCGAAGAACACCAGGCCATCCACGAAGGCGTCAAGAGCCTGTGCGAGCGTTTCCCGGAAAGCTACTGGCTGGAACGCGATGCGGATGGCGTCTTCCCGCATGATTTCTACCGCGCCATGGGCGATGCCGGCTGGCTGGGGGCGGCGATCCCGGAGGAATACGGCGGCTCCGGCCTGGGCGTGCAGGAGGCCGCGATCATGATGCAGACCATCGCCGAAAGCGGCGCCTGCCTGAGCGGCTGCTCCAGCGTCCACATCAATGTGTTCGGGCTGATGCCGGTCGCCGTGTTCGGCACCGTGGAGCAGAAGCGGCGCATGCTGCCGCCGATCGCCAGGGGCGAAGTCAAGGCCTGCTTCGGCGTCACCGAGCCTGACGCGGGTTTGAACACCACCCGGCTCAAGACACGCGCCGTGCGCAAGGGCGACAAGTACGTGGTGCATGGCCAGAAGGTGTGGATTTCCACGGCGCAGGTGGCCGACAAGATCCTGCTGCTGGCGCGCACCACGCCCCTGGAGGAGCTCTCGCCCGGGCAGCATTCGTCGGGACTCACGCTGTTCTACACCGATCTCGACCGTTCCAGAATCGACGTACGCCTGATCGAGAAGATGGGGCGCAAGTGCGTCGATTCCAACGAACTGTTCATCGACGGACTGGAAATCCCGGTGGAGGACCGCATCGGTGAGGAGGGCCAGGGGTTCAAGTACATCCTGCACGGCATGAACCCGGAGCGCGTGCTCCTGGCGGCCGAGGCGATCGGCGTGGGCCGCGCGGCGCTGAACAAGGCCAGCCAGTATGCGCGCGAGCGCGTCGTCTTTGATCGCCCGATCGGCCAGAACCAGGCGATCCAGCATCCGCTGGCAAAAAACTGGATCGACCTGGAGGCGGCGCAACTGCTGACGATGAAGGCGGCATGGCTGTACGACAACCGCCAGGAGTGCGGCGCCAACGCCAACGCGGCCAAGTACTTCGCGGCGGAAGCCGGCTTTCGCGCCTGCGAGCAGGCCGTGCTCACGCACGGCGGCATGGGCTACTCCAAGGAATTCCATGTCGAGCGCTACATGCGTGAAATCATGATCCCCCGCATCGCCCCCGTCAGCCGCGAACTCATCCTCAGCTTCATCGCGGAGCGCGTGCTGGGCATGCCCAAGTCCTATTGATCCTATCGAGCAAGGCAGGGCGGGAAGCATATTCCCGCAAATACTTCAAACCAAGGAGACAAACATGGCCATTCCATCTCGCATGACACGCCGGACGCTCGCGGGCCTGGCGATCGGCAGCGCCGCATTGCTTGCAGGAGCCGCGCATGCGGACACCTGGCCGAGCAAGCCCGTGCGCATCATTGTTCCCGCCGCGCCCGGCGGCAGCGCCGATCCGCTGGCGCGGCTGATCGCGGAGGAACTGGGCAAATCCCTGCACCAGTCCTTCGTGGTGGAAAACCGCCCGGGCGCGAACGGCAACATCGGTTCGGCCTCGGTCGCCAAGGCGCCCGCCGACGGCTACACCTTGCTGTACGGATGGACGGGCACGTTGGTGCCTGCGCTCACGCTGTATGGCGCCAAGGCCTATCACCCGCAGAAGGATCTCGATCCCATCGTGCTGATCGCCTCCACGCCCAATCTCATATCCGTGTTGCCATCGCTGGGCGTGAAGTCGGTCGATGAACTCACGGCATATGCGAAGAGCCATCCCGGGCAGCTCAATTTCGGCTCGACGGGATCCGGCAGCTCCTATCACCTGGCCGGAGAGCTGCTCAAGAAATCGGCGGGCATATCGATGACCCATGTGCCTTACGCATCGCCGGGCGCCATCTTCACGGACATGCTGGGCGGCCGCACCCAGGTGGTGTTCTCCGGCATCGCCGCCGCCGCGCCCTATGCCAAGGACGGGCGCCTGCGCGCGTTGGCCGTCATGGCGAAGCAGCGCTCGCCCATGCTGCCCGATACTCCCACCACCGTGGAGCTGGGCCACCCGGACCTGGTGTTCGATACGTGGTTCGGCCTGCTCGCCCCCAAGAACACGCCGGAGGATATCCGCGCCAGGATCAACGAGGCCGTCAACGCGGCGCTCAACACCGCGCAGATACGCGAGCGCATCGTCACCCTGGGCTTCGAGCCGCTTGGCGGAACGTCGGAGCAGTTCGTCTCCGCGCTGGCCTCGGA
>NZ_JBEBOW010000078.1:0-17242 GCF_040396215.1 Diaphorobacter ruginosibacter
CCGCGCTGCTGGCCGACCAGACGCGCGACGGCGTGCGCACCAAGGCCATGGCGCTCGTGGGCGGCAGCATCGGACTGATGTTCGCCATCGCGCTGGTGGCGGCTCCCGCGCTCACCTCGCTCATGGGTCTCGCGGGTCTGTTCGGCCTGACCTGCGCGCTGGCCCTGGCGGGTATCGCCGTCGTGATCTGGGTGGTGCCGCCCGAGCCCCTGCAGCACGCCGACACCCCGCGCGGGCGCGCCGCGGATGCCTGGAAGCACCCTGATCTGCTGCGCCTGAACCTGGGCGTGTTCGTGCTGCATACGGTGCAGATGTCGATGTGGGTCGCCGTGCCCGCGATGCTGGTGCAGGCGGGCCTGCCCAAGAGCGAGCACTGGCACATCTATCTGCCCGCCGTGGTGCTGTCCTTCGCCGCCATGGGCGGATTGTTCTCCATGGAGCGCCACGGCCGCCTGCGCGCGGCGCTGCTGGCCGCCATCTCCCTGGTGCTGGCCGTTCAGGTCGCGCTCGGGCTGCTGTTCGCGAGTGGCGGCACGCCGTCGCTGATGACGATGGGCGTCGTGCTGTTTGCGTTCTTCTGCGGCTTCAACGCGCTTGAGGCCACCCAGCCCAGCCTGGTCTCGCGCATGGCGCCCGCCAACCTGCGCGGCGCGGCGCTGGGCAGCTACAACACGCTGCAATCCCTGGGCCTGTTCGCGGGCGGCGCGCTCGGCGGCGCGCTCATCAAATGGCTGGGCGCGCCCGGGCTCTTCACCGTGACCGCGGCGCTGTGCGCCCTGTGGCTGCTCGTGACCTGGCCGCTGCGCCCCATCGGCCGCGCCGAGGCCGCGCGCGCGGGGCCCCTCGAAAATCCGGCGGCTCGTTGAGGGCAGCCAAAAACACCTTCCCCGACGACCGCCCGGTTGGTGCACAATCCCCCGTTCAGGCGCGCTACGCAAACCCCATTTGGCGCGCAAACCCAACATTTACGAAGGTATCTGCAGCATGGCATCCGTCAACAAAGTCATCATCGTCGGCAATCTGGGACGTGATCCCGAAATGCGCACCTTCCCCAGCGGCGACCAGGTCGCCAACGTGACCGTCGCCACGACGGACCGCTGGCGCGACAAGAACACGGGCGAGAACCGCGAAGCCACCGAATGGCACCGTGTCGTCTTCAACGGCCGCCTCGCCGAAATCGCCGGCCAGTACCTGCGCAAGGGCTCGCAGGTGTACGTGGAAGGCAGCCTGCGCACCCGCAAGTGGACCGACCCGCAGGGCCAGGAGCGCTACGCCACGGAAATCCGCGCCGACCAGATGCAGATGCTCGGCAGCCGCCAGGGCATGGGCGGCGGTGGCGGCAACAACGGCGGTTACGACGACGGCGGCTACGGCGGCAATGACGGCGGCTACGACGCAGCCCCCCAGCGCCGCGCCGCGCCCGCCCCCATGGCCCGGCCAGCAGCTCCCGCCCAGCAGCAGCGCCCCGCGCCCGCACCGGCGCCCGTCCAGCAGGCCCCGCGCGCCAATTCGGGGTTTGACGACATGGACGACGATATTCCGTTCTGACGCAGGGCAATTGCGCCCAAAGGCCCGCCCGACGGTCCCGCGCTTCGTGAAGAAGCGCGGGACTTTTTGCTTTGCACGGCGTCCCATGCACGCGCGCCGCCGCAATCCGCGCCACGGCCGCACAATGGGCGGATGTTCGTCGCCATTCCCCTGGAAAACAAGCCGTCCTGGAAATCGCCTCCATGGATGACGGTGCTGCTCATCCTCATCAACTGCGCCATCTATTTCGGCTGGCAGGAATCCGAGGAGAAATCCGTGGCGCGCGCGGCGCAGTCATATGCCCGGACCGTACTGCCGGAGATCGAGCTGCCGCTCTTCGTCGAACACCTTTTGCGCGAAAGCGCGCGCGAGCGCAAGGGCGGCCGCATTGCCGCGCCGCTGGCCCATATGGCCAGGGACCTTTGGAAGAGCAGGCAATACGCGCAGCTTTATGAATTGATGTGGCAGGAAAGATCGTTCAGGCAGCGCCTGCTGAACGGCCAGGTTCTGGATCCCGCAGATGACCGATATGACGAATGGAGCACCGCCAGGGCGCAGTTCGCTGCGCTGGAGCCCCGGGCGTTCACCGGGCGCTGGGCGATGAGCTACGAACCCGGCGCCGGCCTGCAACCGGTGCAGGCGCTCACATCCACCTTCCTGCACGGCAGCCCGGGACACCTGCTGGGCAACATGGTGTTCCTGTTTCTCTTCGGCTTCACGCTGGAGATGGCTCTGGGCGCATTCGTCTATCTGGCGTTCTACCTGCTGTGCGGATGGAGCGCCTCGCTGTTCGCCAGCCTGTTCTATGACGGCATGGGAGGGATGGGGCTGGGCGCGTCCGGCGCCATCGCGGGGCTGATGTCCATGTATGCGGTGATGTACCGCATGCGGCGCATCCGGTTCTTCTACATGCTGGCCTTCTACTTCAACTATGCGCGATGGCCCGCGCTCGTCATGCTGCCTGTGTGGATGGGGTTCGAGCTGGCCCAGCACTTCATCGGCGGCGCGCAGGTGGCCTACATGGCGCATTTCGGCGGACTGTTGACCGGCGCCATCATCATGTGGGCCTACATGCGATGGCGGAAAGTGCAGGCGCCAGCCGACACCGCGGGCCTGGCCCGGCAGGCCGAGCAGGCGCATCGGGAGCAGGTGGGCGAGGCGGTGCGGCGCGCGCAGCGGCACACCGATGCGCTGGACTTCGGCCACGCCGCCCGGGCATGGCGCCAGGCGGCGAAGCTCGCGCCCTCCGAGCACCGGATTCTGCGCGCCTGGTTCGACAGCGCGCGCCATGCGCCCGCTGGTGATGACTTTCATGCCGCCGCGCGCCGCATCTTCCAGTTGCCGGGCCGCACCGAAGACGAGCGCGCGCTGCAGCATCGCTGCTGGCGCATCTACTGGGAGTGCGCGCAGCCGGTGCCGCGCCTTCGCGGGGACGTCCTGCACGCGCTGGCGCGCAATTTCGTGAAGCAGGGCGAATTCACCGACGCGCAGACGCTTTGCCGCATGCTCGAGAAAACCGAGCCCGGGCAGCCGCACTGGAACGGCACGCTGACGCTTCTGGCCACCGGACTGGTGAAATCCGGCAGGCTCGACGAGGCCCGCGCCTGGCTGCCCGCGCTGCAACGCGATGCGCCGCAGGAGGCCGTCACGCGCTGGCTCGCCGGCCAGTAGCCGCCCGGCGGGCCGGGTCGCTGCACGGATGCCGTAACATCGGCGAGCCAGCGACCGCAGCGAGTCGCGCAGTCCAGGGAGCAGACCATGAGCGATGTGCGTTCGCGCCATAGAGAACAGACGGAAGACGGCGACGGATCGCCACGGTGGGACATTCCGCCTTTCTGGCAGAAGCTCAACAGCTTTTTCCTGTTTCCGCTGCAGATGGAGCCGCTGATCTACGCAGCGGTCCTGTCGCTGTGCGGCTACCTGCTGCTGGCGGGATTCTTCCTCGCCATGCTGGCCGGCATCGGCCTGATGCTCGCGGTCAGCCGCTATGGCTTCAAGGTCGCCGCGCTGGCCTCGCGCGGCATCACCGACAGCGCGGATTACCGCCACGACATGGTGGACGAGGACTGGAAGGCCCTGCCCTGGAAGTTCTTCGGCGTGCTGCTGGTGCACGGCTTCATCATCGGCTGGCTGACCCACGCAAGCGCGGGCCTGGGCACCATCGGCAACATCCTGTCGTCGCTGGCCATTCCGGCAACGCTCATGGTGCTGATCAACACCTGCAGCCTGCGCTCGGCGATCAATCCCTTCCTGCTGCTGGGCACGATCGCGGGCATCGGCAAATCGTACCTGCTGCTGTGCTTCTTCCTGTTCCTGCTGATGCAAGGCGCGCCGCTGGCCCTGGGCCTGCTGCTGCCGCTGATGCCCAAGTTCGTGCTCGCGCCGCTGATCACGTTCGTGATCATCTACTTCAGCTGGGTGATGGCGGCCATGATCGGCTATGTGATGTACCAGCATCATGCGGCGCTCGACATCGAGCCCGTGAAGGCCCCGGACGCCGCCATGGCCGAGCCGCAGGACCCGGCTGCCGCCGAAGCCCGGCAGCGCGACGCCATGGTCGCCAGGCTGGTGCAGGACGGCGACATGCAGTCCGCGCTCGACAACGCCCGCGAATGGCAGCGTACCGGATACGACAATGTGGCCGATCAGCGGCGCTTTCACCGCGTGCTCAAGCTGGCCCGGCAGACCGACTCGCTGACGCAGCACGCCCAGCGCTTCATCCCGCTGCTCATCGGGCAGCAGCGTGAAAGCGAGGCGCTGGACGTGTGGAGCAGCTGCTACAAGCGCGATCCGCAATTCAAGCTGGAGTCGGCGGAAAATACCCTGGCCCTCGCGCGCCTTGCATGGAAGGGCATGCAGCCGGCGCACGTGCTTGCTCTGCTGCAGAGCTTCGAGAAGCAATACCCGGCGCATGAACTCACGCCTGAGGCGCAGGAGCTGATCGTCCGCGCACTCAAGCTGGGCCTGAACAAACCCGATCAGGCCGTGCGCGTCTTCATGCGCATGAAAATGCGCTATCCGGCCCATCCGAGCACGCAGGAAGCGGAATGGATGCTGCGCGACGACCTTCGGAAAACCATGGACCCGGCCACCGCGTCGACCTGAACCGCCCGGCGGGGCGGGGTGAACACCTGAGACAAAAAAGCCCGCGATGCTTTCGGCATCGCGGGCTCTTCGTCTTGGCTCCGGATGGAAGGCGGCCACCAGGGCCGCCCCGGCTCACCTCACCACCATCAGCGTGAACGGCCAGACGTAGGCCTGCATCGTCACGAACAGGCCCACCAGGCAGGCCAGCGCGATGGAGTGGAAGAACACGTAGCGCAGGATGTCGCCTTCGTGGTTGAACCAGCGGGTGGCGGTGGATGCCACGACGATCGACTGCGCGTCGATCATCTTGCCCATCACGCCGCCCGAGCTGTTGGCCGCGCCCATGAGGTTGGGCGAGAGACCCAACTGGTCTGCCGCCACCTTCTGCATGCCGCCGAACAGCACGTTCGATGCGGTATCGGAGCCGGTCAGCGCAACGCCCAGCCAGCCCATCAGCGTGCCGAAGAACGGATAGAGCACGCCGGTGTTGGCGAAGGCCAGGCCCAGCGTCGTGTCGGTGCCGGAGTAGCGCGTGAGCGTGCCCAGCGCCAGCATCAGCACGATGGTCAGCAGCGAGTAGCGCACCAGCCAGATCGTCTTGAAGAAGGTACGCACGATCGCTACCGGGTTGTACTTCATGAGGAAGCCGCTGATCACGGCGGACAGCAGGATGGCCGTGCCGGTGGCGGACAGGAGATTCAGCACATAGACCGCGCCTTCCTTGGTGGGCTGCGTGACGACCGGCGGAACCTTCTCGATCATGTTGTGCAGGCCGGGCATCGGGAACGCTGGCGCGAAGATGCCGTTGAGCCAGGTCTTCACGGACGGCAGGCCCCACAGGAACACGCACACGGACAGGACCAGCCACGGCAGCCATGCCGCGATCAGCGCCTGGCGGCTGTGCTTGACCACGGGCTGTGGCGGCTTGGCTTCGGATGCGCTGATGTCCTTGCCGCGCAGCGAGGCCGAAGTCCAGATCTTCTTGGGCTGCCAGACGCGCAGGAAGCCCACCAGGCAGATCATCGACACGATGGCGGCGATGATGTCCACCAGTTCGGGGCCGATGAAGTTGGAGAC
The DNA here is from genome assembly GCF_040396215.1 of Diaphorobacter ruginosibacter. GTDB lineage: Bacteria > Pseudomonadota > Gammaproteobacteria > Burkholderiales > Burkholderiaceae_C > Diaphorobacter_A > Diaphorobacter_A ruginosibacter_A. The sequence goes on from NZ_JBEBOW010000078.1 coordinate 5,692, forward strand.
CAGATATTGCGGCACGGCGAAGGTCACGCCCGCCACCAGGATCGCGGGCCAGATTTCCAGCATGCCCTTGCGGCCGGCGAACGCCCAGATCAGCCAGAACGGCACCAGCACCGAGAAGAACGGCAACTGGCGGCCGATCATCGCCGTCACTTCCATCAGGTCGTAGCCGTGCACCTTGGCCAGCGTGATCACCGGCGTGCCCAGCGCGCCGAAGGCCACCGGAGCGGTATTGGCGATCAGCGACAGGCCCGATGCCGCCAGAGGCGAGAAGCCCAGGCCGATCAGGATGGCCGCCGTCACCGCGACGGGCGTGCCGAAGCCCGCCGCGCCTTCAAAGAACGCGCCGAAGCAGAACGCAATCAGCAGCAGCTGGATGCGGCGGTCCTCGGTGATGCCCGAGAGCGAATCCTGCAGCACCTTGAAGCTGCCGTTCTGCTCGGTGAGCTGGTGCAGGAAGATGATGTTCAGCACGATCCAGCCAATTGGCAGCAGACCGGTGAAACCACCGAACAGCGCCGCGCGGCCAGCCATGTCTGCGGGCATGCCATAAGCGAAGATCGCCACGATCAACGCGGCGATCAGGCCCATGCCCGCGGCGATGTGCGCCTTGATGTGAAAGAAACCCAGCGCCGCCAGCATGACCACCACGGGTATCGCTGCGAGCGCGGTGGAGATCACCATGTTCCCGATGGGATCGTAGACCTGTTGCCAAATCATCTGATATGCCCTTTTTTAAAAACCAACTGTTGTGAATCAATTGTGCGGATCGGCTGCCCGAGGCACGGGCGCCAACGAGTTTCATGCAACTCGGTGACGCGCGCGAGCGGGCAAACCCGCTTATCGCAAAACGGGCGCGAGTCTATTTATGAGTCAAGACAAGCAGTATCAGAAGGAACACTGAGAAAGCAGGAAAGCAACGCTCCGCCCAAGGGAGCGCGCCGTGCGAAATCTTTTCAATTGACTTTAGATTTTTTCAACATCACCATGCGGCATGCTGGCGGTTTATTGGAAAAACACTTGCCTGATAGATTGAAACCATCGCCAGCACGCACGGCGGCGGCCATCGACCAATATGAGCCGCGCGGCGCTCAGTCGCCCGCCGTGATGATGCCGCCGCCCAGGCAGACATCGCCCTCATAGAGCACCGCGGACTGGCCGGGCGTCACCGCCCATTGCGCCTGGGGGAAATGCAGGCTGAAGTCCTGGCCGCTGGCGCTCACCACGTTGCAATGGGCGTCCTGCTGGCGATAGCGGGTCTTCGCCGCGCAGGCGCCGACGGCGGGCGCATGGCCCGCGATCCAGCTCGCATCCTGCGCCTTCAGATCGTGCGACAGCAGCCAGGGGTGATCATGGCCCTGCACGACGCGCAGCGTATTCGTCTGCAGCTCCTTGCGCGCCACGAACCAGGGCGAATGGTCGCCCGCGCCGCGCTGCACGCCCTTGTCCTTCACGCCGCCGATGCCCAGGCCCTGGCGCTGGCCCAGCGTGTAGAACGACAGCCCCACATGCCTGCCGAGCCTGCGGCCACGGTCATCCAGGATCGGGCCGGGCTCATGCTTGATGTAGCGATTCAGGAAATCACGGAACGGGCGCTCGCCAATGAAGCAGATACCCGTCGAATCCTTTTTCTTCGCGTTCGGCAGCCCGATGTCTTCCGCGATGCGGCGCACCTCGGTCTTGAGCAGTTCGCCCACCGGGAACATCGACCTGGACAGTTGCGCCTGGTTCAGCCGATGCAGAAAGTAACTCTGGTCCTTGGAAGGGTCCAGCCCCTTGAGCAGCTCGAACAGGCGGGTCTGCGGGTTCTGGCGCACCCGCGCGTAATGCCCCGTGGCGATCTTCTCGGCTCCCAGGCGCATGGCATGATCCAGGAACGCCTTGAACTTGATCTCGGCGTTGCACAGCACGTCCGGATTGGGCGTGCGGCCCGCCTGGTATTCCCGCAGGAACTCGGCGAACACGCGGTCCTTGTATTCCGCAGCGAAATTCACATGCTCGATCTCGATGCCGATCACATCCGCCACGGCCGCGGCGTCCACGAAATCGATGTTGGACGAGCAGAACTCGCTGTCATCGTCGTCTTCCCAGTTCTTCATGAAGATTCCGACCACCTCATGGCCCTGCTTTTTCAGCAGATAGGCCGTGACGGCGGAATCCACGCCGCCCGACAGGCCGACGACAACGCGATGTTTGGAAGAGGCGCTCATTGGGTGAATTGTATTTTTTTGCTCCCCACCCTGCCCCATCGCACCGCGCAAACCCCTTTGGCGCACATTTCCCGGATGGCCGCGCCCTGCGCCCCAGGCCCCAAAGGCTGATGCCGCGCGTGGCCGGGCCAAGCCGCGCACAGTAAACTTGTCCCGATCCGACAAGGACTTGCACGTGAAACTGAAGAAAGAATCTGGCGCTCTCATGGCGCTGCTCTCCGCCATCGCGGGCTCACCCGCACTTGCCCAGCCCAAGGATTTCACGATCTACGGGATCATGGACCTGGGCTTGCGCCATGCGTCCGGCCTGACCGGCTCGCACCTGCCGGCCGGCGGCTCGCAGACCAGCGTGAGCAGCGGCATCGACGACACCAGCCGATGGGGCGTGCGCGGCCTCACGCCGCTGGGCGGCGGCCAAAGCGTGATCTTCGAGCTGGAATCCAGCCTGAACGCCGACACCGGCACGCCAGCGGACGGAGCGCCATTCTTCGACCGCGGCAGCTGGATCGGCCTGCAGGACACCTCCGGAAGCCGCCTGACCATCGGCCGCCAGTCCTCCCTGCTGGCCGACTCGCTGGCCTCGATCGACCCGCTGCAAAAACGCTTCCCCGACTTCAACCCCAACATGACCCTTGGCGCGCTCGGCCAGCACGGCCTCGCCGGCCAGTACGGGAACACCGGCATCGCGGGCAACGCCTACTGGCTCAACGACTCCGTCAAGCTCGCCAGCCGCTCCGGCCCCTACAAAGTCAGCGCCATGTACAGCTTCGGCGAACAGGCCGGCGACCGCAAGCCGCTGTCCTCCGGCGGCCTCGCCGTCGGCTGGGAGGAAAGCGGCGCGGCGCTCTCCGGCGCCTACCAGAGATTCAAGGACGCCGAGGGTCGCCTGCTCAACGCCTGGACCGTGGGCATGGCCTACACCTCCGGCAGCCTGCGCCTGGCCGCCACCGCCGCCCGCAGCCGCGCCGACACCGGTGATGCGGCACGCACCGATCAACGGGTATATGCGCTCGGCGCCACCCTATCCACCACGCAACAGACCGACTGGACACTCGCCTACTACAAGGTCCAGCGCGAACGCACGCAGTATGGCGACGACGGCTACGGCCGGTTCGTCGCCTTCTATGAATACAAGCTCTCCCACCGCACCCGGCTGTACGCCGAACTCGACCTGACCCGCTGGAAAAACGGCTACCAGGGCCCGGGCAACAGGAGCCGGGCGGCCGGATGGGGGATGGGGATGCAGTACCGGTTCTAGGAAAGCGTCCAAGGTCGCCGCGCAAGCGGCGATGCGGCGCGAGTGTGTGCGATCATCGCTGCTCGCCGCTGCGCATGTCGCGCCGTGGCCGCCCCCTCCAACAGCCACCATGGAACTGCGCCAGCTTCGCTACTTCGTCCGCATCGTCGAGCTCGGCTCCATGGGCCGGGCGGCGCTTGATCTGGGCATGGTGCAGTCCGCGCTGAGCCAGCAGGTCAGCCGTCTGGAGAGCGAGCTGTCCACGCGGCTGCTGCAGCGCACCAGCAAGGGCGCGGTGCCGACGGCGGCGGGGCTGGCGTTCTTTCACGAAGCGCAGCTCACGCTGCGCCATGCCGACCAGGCGGTTCTCGCGGCGCAGCAGGCGCGGCTCTCGGGCGCGGTGAGTGTCGGCCTGTCGCCCACGATCGCATCCGTGCTCGGGCTGCCGCTGATGCGCGCGATGCGCGAGCGCTATCCCGACGTGCGGCTGCACATGGTCGCCGCGCTCTCGGGCCATTTGTCGAGCCTGCTGAACGCGCGCCAGCTCGATCTGGCCATTCTCTTCGACACCCATGCCGCACGGCGCTGGAGCGTCATGCCGCTGCTGGAGGAGCGCCTCTTTCTCATCCAGTCCCGCCGCAAGCCGCTCTTCCCGATGAAGGACGGGATGGCGCTCGCCGAGCTGCGCGACAAGCCGCTCATCCTGCCCTCGGGCAGCCACGGCCTGCGCAGCTCGGTCGTCACCGCCTGCGCCCAGGCGGGTTTCCAGCCGCAGATGGCGATGGAGATCGACTCGCTCACCATGCTCATGGAGGCCGTCGACGCGGGCCTGGGCGCCACCGTGCAGCCCTGGTCGGCCGTCCATCCCTATGAGGACGCGGCGCAGCGCTTCTGGTGGTCGGAGATCGACGATGATCGCGTGCGCCGGCATGCGATGCTGTGCAGCCTGTCGGATGATGAGCTCTCGCCGGCGGCGCTGGCGGCACGCGTGGTGCTGGCCGACAGCGCCAAGCAGTTGGTGCAGTCGGGCAAGTGGATCGGGGCGCGCTGGACAGGCGACTCCTGAGCCCGCGCCTTAAGCGAAGGGAGCCGTCATCCACCAGAGGGGCATCACGAATCGTGATGCGCCCATGTGAAATGCGCCATAGGCAGGCACCTGGCATCAGCCTACAGTCGCGGCAACTACCCGCAGCCACCATCCGGAAACAGGCGTTGCGCTGCGGGATCGACAAAAGAACTCCCCACGAGGTCCCGCCGTGCCGACACATCGCGCAGCGCCGTCCCTCATGCAAAGCGGCATGAGGAGACTGCCATCATGAACACCGAAGCCTTTGACACCGACGTGCTCGTCATCGGGGGCGGCAACGCAGCGCTGTGCGCGGCCCTCATGGCGCGTGAAGGCGGCTCGCGGGTGCTGCTGCTCGAATCCGCGCCGCGCGAATGGCGCGGCGGCAATTCAGGACACACGCGCAATCTGCGCTGCATGCACGACGCCCCGCAGGACGTGCTGGTGGAAGCCTATCCCGAAGAGGAGTTCTGGCAAGACCTGCTCAAGGTGACGGGCGGCATCACCAACGAACACCTCGCGCGCATGGTGATCCGCGCCTCCTCCACCTGCCGCACCTGGATGCGCAGGCATGGCGTGATCTTCCAGCCGCCGCTCTCCGGCGCGTTGCACGTGGCGCGCACCAACGCGTTCTTCATGGGCGGCGGCAAGGCGCTGGTGAATGCGTACTACCGCAGCGCGGAAAACCTCGGCGTCCAGGTGCGCTACGAATCGCCCGTGGACAGGCTCGAGATCGAGAACGGCGTCTTCAAGGCCGCCTGGAGCAACGGCCAGCGCATCACGGCCAGGAGCTGCGTGCTGGCGGCGGGCGGCTTCGAATCCAACCGCGAATGGCTGCGCGAGGCCTGGGGCCAGAACGAACGCGGCGAATTCCCCTCGGACAATTTCCTGATCCGCGGCACGGCGTTCAACAAGGGCGTGCTGCTCAGGCACATGCTCGAAGACCACCAGGCCGACCGCATCGGCGACCCGACACAAGCGCACATGGTGGCGATCGACGCGCGCGCGCCGCTCTACGACGGCGGCATCTGCACGCGCATCGACTGCGTATCGCTTGGCGTGGTCGTCAACCGCGAGGCCCGGCGCTTCTACGACGAGGGCGAGGATTTCTGGCCCAAGCGCTATGCGATCTGGGGCCGCCTCGTGGCGATGCAGCCGCAGCAGATCGGCTACTCGATCATCGACTCCAAGGCCATCGGCCGCTTCATGCCGCCCGTGTTCCCCGGCGTGAAGGCCGACACGCTCGAAGATCTCGCCCGGAAGCTGGAGCTCGACCCGGACACGTTCATGCAGACAATGAACGAATACAACCAGAACTGCCATGTGGGCCATTTCGACCACACCGCGCTCGACGACTGCCACACCGAAGGCATCACGCCCGCGAAGACGCACTGGGCGCGCCCGATCGACACGGCGCCGTTCTACGGCTATGCGCTGCGCCCCGGCGTGACCTTCACCTACCTGGGCCTCAAGGTGGACGACACATCGGCCGTGCGCTTCAACGGCGCGCCGAGCCGCAACCTGTTCGTGGCGGGCGAGATGATGGCCGGCAACGTGCTCGGCAAGGGCTACACCGCGGGCGTCGGCATGTCGATCGGAACCGCATTCGGCCGCATTGCCGGCCGCAACGCAGCGCTTGCCGCGCAAGGCAAGCCCGCAGCCAGAGGCGCTGTGAACGATGAAGAGAAGGTTGCCTGAGAGATGCAAACGCTACACGCCCTGACAGAAGACGCCAAGGCCCTCGCACAAGGGCAGATCGTGCCGATGACCGCCGCCGAGGACGAGGTCGCGCGCGTCATGCAGATCTGCAACGCCTGCCGCTACTGCGAAGGTTTCTGCGCGGTGTTTCCCGCAATGACCCGGCGCCTGGAATTTCCCAAGGCCGACGTGAATTTCCTGGCCAACCTGTGCCACAACTGCGGCGCCTGCCTGCACGCCTGCCAGTATGCTCCGCCGCACGAATTCGCCATCAACATTCCCAAGGCCATGGCCGAGGTTCGCGGCGAAACCTATTCGCACTACGCATGGCCGCCGTCATTTGGAAAGCTCTACAAGAACAACGGCCTCACGCTGTCGATGGCGCTGGTGTTCGGCCTGGCGCTGTTCCTCATCATCGCTGCGGCGGCGCACGGCGGCATGGGCGCGCTGTGGAGCCATGAAACCGCGGGGAATTTCTACAACCTGTTCCCGCATAACCTGCTGGTCGGCATGTTCGCGCCCGTTTTCCTGTTCGTGGTGTTCGCGCTGTTCATGGCGGTAAGGAGTTTCTGGAAGCAGATCAAGCCCGTCACCAGCGGCGCCGATGTGAACGGCCCCGCCGCGGCGGAAGCCGCGCACGACGTGCTCCGCATGAAGTACCTGGACGGCGGCGCGGGCCAGGGCTGCCCGAACGAGGATGACGCGTACACGCTGGCGCGCCGCCGCATGCACCACTTCACGTTCTACGGATTCATGCTGTGCTTCGCGGCGACGGCGCTCGGAACGATCTACCACTATGCGTTCGGCCTCGCCGCGCCGTATGACCTGCCCAGCCTGCCCAAGCTGCTGGGAGCCGTCGGCGGCGTGAGCCTGATGATCGGCACGGCGGGCCTGTGGCGCCTGAACCGCAGGCGCGATCCGAACCATGGCGATCCGAAGCAAAAGCCCATGGACCTGGGCTTCATCGCGCTGCTGTTCGTGGTGGCCGCCAGCGGACTTGCGCTGTGGATCGGACGCAGCACGCCCACGATGGCCCTGCTGCTGTGCCTGCATCTCGGATCGGTCATGGCGCTGTTCCTGACGCTGCCTTACGGCAAGTTCGCACACGGCGTCTTCCGCACCGCCGCGCTGCTGCGGCATGCGACGGAAAAGCGCCAGCCCAACCCGATCGGCGTAGGCTCCGACTGAAGCAAGGCGCATCCACGGACCGCCACGGGAAAGCCAATCACCTTCTTGGAAAGGAGACATGAGAAATGAGCAACGAGAACCAACCAGACGAACTGAACATCTCGTCGATGAAAGACAAATGCTCTGCCGCGGAATGGCAGGCGCGCGTGGACCTCGCCGCATGCTACAGGCTCGTGCATCTGTATGGCATGTCCGACATGATGGCCAACCACATTTCGTCGCGCGTGCCGGATGAGGAAGGAGCGTTTCTCATCAACGCCTACGGCATGATGTACGAGGAGATCACCGCATCCAGCCTCATCAAGGTGAGCCACGACGGAACCATCCTCTCCAAGCCCGACTTCGGCCCGCTGAACTATGGCATCAACAAGGCCGGCTACGTGATCCACAGCGCGGTGCACGAGGCGCGTCCCGAAGTCGGCTGCGTGATCCACACGCACAGCTGGGCATCGATGGCGGTGTCGGCGCTGGAGTGCGGCCTGCTGCCCATCACGCAGACCGCCATGCGCTTCCTGAAGATCGGTTATCACGACTACCAGGGCGTGGTGCTCGATCTGGCGGAACAGGAATCGCTCGTCAAAGACCTGGGTACGGGCGAGGCCCTCATCCTGCGCAACCATGGCGCGCTGACCGTGGGCCGCACCGTGGGCGAAGCCTTCAACTGGATGCACCGCATCGAGCTGGCGTGCCGCTCGCAGCTTGCCGCCATGGCCTGCAACACGCCTTTCGCCAAGGTTTCCCAAGATGTGCTCGAGGAAACCTGGAACAACTACCAGCCGGGGACGCGCCGCCCCTACGGACAGATGGAATGGCCCGCGCTGCTGCGCAAGCTCGACCGCCTGGACCCCAGCTACCGCACCTGAGTTTCGCTGCAGATATAAAAAACATAACGGGAGGGTCCGCGAGAGAGTGTGCGCCCGGCATCTCGCTCTCGCCTGCGGCAGAACCATGCCGCACCACATCCACCCCAAAAGAACGGAGACAACATGACGAAACCACGCAACCTGACCGCTCCCCCTTCACGGCGCCAGTTCAATGCCGCATTGATGGCGTCCGTGCTCCTGCCGGCCTCCACCCTGGTGAGGGCCCAGGACCCATGGCCGTCCAAGCCGGTGAAAGTGATCGTCGCCTTCACCGCGGGCGGAACCACGGACCTGCTCGCGCGCGCGGTCGCGCAGAAGCTCAACGAAAGCCTGGGCCAGTCCTTCGTCATCGACAACAAGCCGGGCGGCGGCGGAAACATCGGAACGGAGTCGGTGGTGCGCGCACCCGCCGATGGCTACACGCTGATCGTGAACTCCGTTGGCCCGATCTCGGTGAACCAGAGCCTGTACAAGAACATGGGCTACGACCCCCTGGCCGACCTGGCGCCCATCGTGCAGATTGCCGACGTGCCCAACGTGCTCGTGGTGCATCCATCGGTCCCGGCCAAGACCTTCGAGGAATTCATCGCCTACGTGAAGGCCGACCCGGGCAAGCTGAGCTACGGCTCCACCGGGGTCGGCACCTCCTCGCACCTGTCCAGCTACATGCTGAGCCAACGCATCGGCAGCGAAACCCTGCACGTTCCCTACAAGGGCGCCAATGCGCTGAACGACCTGCTCGCGGGCCGGCTGCAATTCATGTTCGCCACCATTCCCTCTGTCATCCAGCACATCAAGGCAGGCAAGCTGCGCGCGCTGGCGGTCTCCAGCGACAGGCCGTCGCGCTCGCTTCCCGACATACCCACGGTGGCAGAAAAAGGTTTTCCCGGGTTCGCTGCCGGATCCTGGTTCGGCTTCTTCGGCCCCAGGAATACGCCACGCGCCATCATCGACAAGCTCAACAAGGCGGTCAACGACGCCTTGCCGCTGCTGGAAGAGCAGATGATCCGCGAAGGCGCGGATCCCGTGGGCGGCACGCCCGAACAGTTTGCCCAGTTCACGCGCAAGGAGCATGAGAAGTGGGCCAAGATCGTGAAAGACTCCGGCGCCACGGTGGAATGAAACCATGACTGCATCCGCTTCTGCCTCCATCCCGCTGCGCATCCTGGTATCGCCTCAAGTCCTTGCCAGGCATGGCGAGCGGATACGGGCCTGCGCGTCTCCCGCACCCACGCTGCTCACGGTGGATGACGTGGAGCAGCGCGGCGCCGGGTTTGACGCGGCCTTCGTCTCGCGCGACGTCACCGGCCTTTCGACCAAGCACGAAACCTTGCCGGAAACCCAGCACTTCTATGACGCGCTGCTGGGCAGCAAAAGCCTGCGCTGGATGCACTTTCACTCGGCGGGCGCCGACCGGCCCGTGTACCTCGAGCTGATCAGGCGCGGCGTGGTGCTCACATCATCGGCGGGCAGCAACGCGGAGGTGGTCGCGCAAACGGCGGTGACCGGCCTGCTGATGCTGGGCCGGCGCTTTCCCGAAATGCTGGACAGGCAGCGGCGCGGCGAATGGGCGCCGCTGATCGAGCGCTCGCCATTGCCTGCGGATATCCACGGCCAGACCGCGACCATCGTGGGCTGGGGCGGCATCGGACAGGCCATCGCGCGGATTCTGGGCGCCATCGGGCTGAAGATCCAGGTCGTGCGCAGCAGCGGCACGCCCACCGAAAGCGGGCTTCCATCGTTTTCCTTCGAAGACATCGGCAGCGTGCTCGCGCATACCGACTGGCTCATCCTCGCCTGCCCGCTGACCGACAGAACCCGCCAGCTCATCGATGCGAAGGCCATCGCCAAGCTGCCCGCCGGCGCGCATCTCATCAACGTCTCGCGCGGCGACGTGGTGGACGAGACGGCCCTCATCGAAGCGCTGCAAGGCGCACGGCTGGCGGGAGCTTATCTGGATGTCTTCGCACATGAGCCGCTTGCGAAGAATTCGCCGCTTTGGAACATGCCCAACGTTATCGCCACGCCGCACAGCGCAGGCTTCTCCGCGGGCAACGCAGCGCGCGTGGTGCAGATCTTTCTCGAGAACCTCGAACGCTTCGCCTGCGGCAAGGCGATGGCGAACGTGGTTCGATGAGAAGGCCACATCCAACCAGCGGCACAATCCACCATTCATTATTTTTACTCCACGAGAACCAACCCATGAACAAGCGATCCCTTCTCCTGCGCGCCACGACGACGGCGGCGCTTCTCTGCCTGGGAACGGCCGGCGTCCGCGCCGCGGATCCCGTGTTTCCACCCAACAAGCCCGTGACGCTGGTCGTGGGCTTTGCCGCGGGCGGTGCTGCCGATGCGGCCGCCCGCATGATCGCCAAGAAGCTGGGCGAAAACATCGGCCAGTCCGTGGTGGTGGACAACCGCGGCGGCGCCGGCGGCAACATCGCGCACCAGCAAGTGGCTGCCGGCATGGCCGATGGCTCCGTGCTGCTGCTCGGATCAGTAGGGCCGTTGACCATCGCGCCGCACCTCATGAAGCTGAACTACGACCCGTTCAAGGACCTCGCTCCGATTTCGGGCGGCGTGTACTTTCCCAACGTGCTGGTGGTCAACAAGAGCGTGGGCGTGAAGACCCTGGCCGAGTTCGTCGCCAAGGCGAAGGCCAAGCCCGGCAGCATCGATTTCGCATCAACCGGCGCGGGCTCCGCATCGCACCTGGCAGGCGAGCTGTTCAACCAGCGCGCCGGCATCGACATGGTGCACATCCCCTACAAGGGCGGCGCCCCGGCACTGCAGGACCTGCTGGGTGAGCGCGTGGCCAGCTACTTTGCCGCGCCACCCACGGCGCTGCCGCACATCGAGTCCGGCAACCTGATTCCGCTGGCCACCACCGGGCTGAAGCGCCCTTCGTACATGCCCAACATTCCGACGGTGGCCGAATCGGGTTATCCAGGATTCGAGGCATTGAACTGGTATGCGTTCGTGGCCTCCGCGAAGACGCCCGCGCCCATCCTCGATCGCTGGAATACGGAAATCGTGAAGGTGCTCAACGACCCCGGCGTAAAGGAAGCATTGAGCAAGCACGGGCTCGATCCGCACCCCACCACGCGCGCCGAGTTCGCGGCCTTCATGAAAAAGGAATACAACCAGTGGGGCGCGATCGTGCGTGAGCGCAAGATCACGGCGCAGTAAGACAGCTCCCGTTCAAAGCCGGCCTGCGCACGCAAACCTTGAAAACGTCCTAAGAACGTGTTTACGATCTCCTCGCGCCGCGACAGCGGCTTTGCGGGATGGG
>NZ_JBEBOW010000079.1:0-17220 GCF_040396215.1 Diaphorobacter ruginosibacter
CGCAAAGCCGCTGTCGCGGCGCGAGGAGATCGTGAACACGTTCTCAGCGCTTGCCGCAGGACGCGTCCAGCCCGACCATGCCCGAGAGCTTTTGCACACTTGAGCGGTTCTCCATGCATTGCCTGAAGCGCTCTTCATCGACCTGCTGCTGCGCGAGCCGGGACGCCTTGACGCGCTCGGCCTGGAGTTCCGCGACGCGCCTGCGGATTTCCGGCATGGCGGCGACGGCGGCCTTCTCGCCTTCGACGATGGCGTTGGAGCGCTGGCCGAAATCCGCGGGGCCGATGTCGAGAACCTGTGGGCGGATGGTCACGTCGGCACGCGCCAGTTCTGCCTGTCCGAGCTTCTGTCCCATGATGGCGATCGATTGGCCGAGCGCGCCCAGCATGTTCTCGGGCGCCTTGCCGCGCGCCTTGTTGGAGATGTCCACCGCGATCACGATGTCCGCGCCCAGCTGGCGTGCGGCATCCACCGGTACGGGGCTGGTGATGCCGCCATCGACATAGTGGAACTTGCCGATCGCCACGGGCTGGAATACGCCCGGCACGCTGCTCGATGCGCGCACGGCCTGGCCGGTATTGCCGATGGAGAAGACCGTGCGCTCGCCGTCTTCAAGGCGCGTTGCGACCGCCACGAACGGTTTGCCCAGCTTGTCGAGCGGCTTGTTGCGCACCTGTTCGTTCACATAGTCCTCGAGCTTGCGGCCTTGCACCAGGCCGCCGGAGGATAGCTGCAGGTCGCGGATCCTGGTTTCGTCCAGCGCAACCGCCTTCTCCTGCAGCTCGAACGCATTCATGCCGCTGGCATACAGGGCGCCCACCACGCTGCCCGCGCTGGTGCCGGACACGACGGCGGGCGTGAAGCCGTTGGCCTCCAGCATCTTGATTACGCCGATGTGCGCAAAGCCCTTGGCCGCGCCGCCGCCCAGCGCCAGCCCGATCTTGATGGGCGGGTTGAGGGTGCTGACGGTGTCGGCGGGAACTGCAGGGGCTGTTGATGGCCCTGCGGGCGGATTGCTGCCGCATGCCGCCAGGGTAAAAAGCATCGCGGCAGCGGCTGCAGGGCGAAACAGGTTGACTTTCCAACGCATACGGCAAAGAGAAAAGGGCGGGACGAAAGGATGGATCCGGCCATCGAAGGGCCCGCAGTATATCGGCAGGCCGGTAGTTGTCTTGCCTGTGCCGGTATTGGCGGTATTGGCGGCCGTGCACGGGCGCGTGCGGCGCGCCCGCCCCTTGTTCAACCGCGCAGGCGGGCCTGGGCTGCGCTCCTGATCGCGCTGAGCGTGCCGGTGGGCGTGATGGCCTCGGGGTCGATGAAGCAATGAAGAATGCCGGGCAGTCCGCTGTCCCGGGCGCGCTGGAGCGCCGCGGCGAAATCCCCCGTTTTCTCGACACGCTCGCCATGTCCGCCAAACGCCCTGGCGTAGGCGCTGAAGTCGGGGTTCCTGAGTTGCGTGCCGCTGACGCGGCCGGGATATTCGCGCTCCTGGTGCATGCGGATCGTGCCATACATGGCGTTGTCGAGGATGACCACGATGATCGGCAAACCGTATTGCACGGCGGTCGCGAACTCCTGTCCGTGCATGAGGAAGTCGCCGTCGCCAGCGAAGACCACGACCTCGCGCCCGGGCCACAGCCGTTTGGCGCCGACAGCGGCGGGCGGGCCGTAGCCCATGGAGCCGCTGGTGGGCGCGAGCTGGCTGGCAAACGTGGTGAAGGGCCAGAAGCGATGCACCCAGGTGGCGAAATTGCCCGCGCCATTGCAGAAGATGGTGTCGGCCGGCAGTACGGCGCGCAGGTGCGCCATGATCTCCCCCATCTGCAGATCACCGGGAATGCGGATCGCGCCGGGGTCGCTCCATGCCAGGTAGTCGGCATGCGCCTGCCGGGTCTGCTGCGCCCAGACGGGCTGCGACGCGGGCCGGCCCAATCCGGCCAGCGCCGCCGCCATGGCCCGGGGCGTGGCGTTGATGGCCTGCGCGGCGTGGTACAGGCGGCCCAGCTCGTTGGCGTCCGCATGCACATGCACCATGTCCTGACGTGGTGTCGGAATGCCGAACAGCTCGTAGCTCTGCGAGGCGATCTCCGAGAGCCGGCCGCCGAGCACGATGACCAGGTCGCTCGCGCGGATGCGCTCCAGCAGCCTGGGATTCACGCCCAGGCCCAGGTCGCCGCCATAACTCGGATGGTTGGCCGGAAAGAGCATCTGCCTGCGAAACGAGCAGTACACGGGCAGTTGCCACTGCCCGGCAAAGCTGGCCAGGTCGCTCACCGCTTCCTCGCTCCAGCGGCTGCCGCCAACGATGACGACCGGACGCTCGGCCTTGTCGAGCCGGGCTTTCAATTCGGCCATGGCATGCGCGCCGGGAGCGGTTTCGGTGACGGTGTAGGCACGCGCATCCGGCACGGCGGCCAGATCGGTGAGCATGTCCTCCGGCAGCGCGACCACCACCGGCCCCGGACGCCCCGAGGTGGCGACGTGGAACGCGCGGGAGACGAGCTCGGGAATGCGCGCGGCATCATCGATCTGCACGACCCATTTGGCCATGGTGCCGAAGACCGCCCCATAGTCGAGCTCCTGGAACGCCTCGCGGCCCGTCATCGAGCGGGCCACCTGGCCGACGAAGACGATGAGCGGCGTGGAGTCCTGGTGCGCGATATGGATGCCAGCGGAAGCGTTCGTCGCTCCCGGCCCGCGCGTGACAAAGCAGATGCCCGGCCTGCCGGTCAGCTTGCCCTGCGCCTCGGCCATCATGGCGGCTCCGCCTTCCTGCCTGCAGACGGTGACGGCCACCTGGGCGTCGTGCAGGGCGTCGAGCACGGCCAGATAGCTTTCGCCGGGCACGCAGAAAAGCTGCCTGACGCCGTGCACGACGAGTTGATCGACGAGTATCTGTCCACCCGATCGGGCGCTGGGTGACGGGGCCTGGTTGGTGCTGGTTGTCTCCATCGTTTTGTCTTTCATTGCCGGTGAGCGGGTTGCCGCGCCGCCTGCGCCCGCCTGCATGCGGCGAGCCCGGGCTAAGGGGCGCGGGGCGATTCGGTGTACATGATGCCCGAGGACGCCGCCGCCTGCTTGCAGGCCTCGACGGCGTCCTGGCGCCAGAATTCGGTGGCGGCATAAAACCCCTCCCAGACGCAGCCGTTGCAGCCGCGGCCGCAGCAGGTGTCGGGCTCGGGCGGAGTCTGCCGCAGAGTGGCTCCAAGCCGGTGCGCGTGCTGCTGCAGGCCGTGGAAAATCTGCCGCGCCTGCGCCAGATCGCCGGTGATCCGCAGTGTGGCGAGCTGCCGCAGGGACTGCTCGTGCCCCTGCTCCCGATCCTGCCCGGGCATGGCGGGGGGCGTCACTTGCGGCGGCGCCCGGACTTGCCCCGGGGGGTGTTCTGTTCGAGATAGCTGGCTGTTTCCGCGTCCAGCACGCGCCGCCTGTTGCGGCGAACCGCATACTGCACGAGGAAGGCGATTCCGAGCGCGAGCGCAAACCAGCCGACAATATGGGCCTGCACCATGATGTCCCGAACGTCCGGCGAACGGGCGACATAGGGCGCCAGGAGAATGATGGCGCCGATGAGCGCGCAGACGATGCCTTTGAAGAGCACGTCGTTATCGGCCTTGCGCGACGGGGATGTGGGTGCGGGCATGTGGGGTCGTGGCGGGCCGCTGCACGCGGCCGGCAGGAAAAGCAAAGCCCGATTATCCTTGCCTGCCCAGTTGATTTCTATTCGTGAAAGTACAGTTCCATGGCCATTCAGTGGTTTCCCGGTCATATGCACCTGACGCGCAAGGCGATCGAGGAGCGCATCAAGGACATCGATGTGGTCATCGAGTTGCTGGATGCGCGCCTGCCGGGCTCCAGCGCCAATCCGCTGCTCGCCGAGCTCACCGGCCACAAGCCCGCGCTCAAGGTCCTCAACAAGCAGGATCTGGCCGACCCCTCGCGCACGCCGCTCTGGCTCGACTGGTACAACGCCAGGCTGCAAACGCATGCCATCGCGCTCGACGCGTCCGACGCCGCGCCCGCGCGCAAGCTCATCGACGGCTGCCGCAGGCTCGCACCGAACCGGCAAGGCCTTTCGCGGCCCATGCGGGTGCTGATCTGCGGGATTCCCAACGTGGGCAAGTCCACGCTGATCAACACGCTGTCGGCCAAGCGCCAGGCCAAGACGGGCGACGAGGCGGGCGTGACCAAGCAGGAGCAGCGCATCGTGCTGGCCGACGATTTCTATCTGTGGGACACGCCCGGCATGCTGTGGCCGCGCATCATCGTCGACCAGAGCGGCGATCGCCTTGCGGCCACCGGCGCGGTCGGGCGCAACGCCTATGACGAGGAAGTCGTGGCGCTCGACCTGCTGGCGTATCTGAAGATGCACTATGCGGCGGAGCTCGATGCGCGCTACAGGCTGGGAATGCCGGCCCAGGAGATTGCCGCGATGCATGACGATCAGCTGCTCGAGCAGATCGCCCGCAAGCGCGGCGCGGTCATGTCCGGCGGCAGGCTCAACATGCAGAAGGCGGCGGAGATCGTGCTGACCGATCTGCGCAGCGGCGCCCTGGGCCGCATCTCGCTGGAGACTCCCGATGAGTTCGAGGACTGGCTGGCTCAGGCGGCCGTGAAGGAAGAAGAGCGCGCCGTCAAGAAAGCCGAATGGGACAAGCGCAAGCAGCGCAAGGACGCCAGCCGCGCGCGCCGGCGCGAGCAGGAGTGAGGGCAGGGGGCCGGGCCTTCGTGAGCCGCCCGCGGGGCGCGCCTTTGCCCTTTTCCTTTTGATTCACTAGTCGCCTGCGCTCTCGACGCCTTTGGAGAGAATGGTGATCTTTCCCTCGCGCACGTAGCGATCGTAGTCGTCGCGCGGGATGGCAGTGAGTCCCGCGGTTCTGGCGTCGTCCATCCAGCTGAGCGTGACGCTGTCGGATGCGAAGCTCAACTCCACCGGTCCTTCCGGAATGGTGAGCGGGACGCCATCCCCTTCGCGGTAGGTAACGAGGCCGTGGATGGTTGCGTAGGCTGTCGACATGGTGTGTCTCCTGGTGATTGAGCCAAGATCAGGCACCGGCTTATCCGGGCGCGAGGCCCGTGTGCGAACGCGGGCCTTGTCCTTGTACAGGTTTCATTGGAAACGCGTGAGGCGGTGCCGGCGTGTCAGACCATGCCGCAAAACACAAGCGTTACGTATTGAGAGCTAATGGAGGGCACATGGGCGCCGCAGGGCTGTGCTCCCTGGTGTGATCGGGGAACCGCCACGGCATGGACAGCACCCGCTCATGCCAGTCGCGCAGATCCGCATTGGCGCGGGGTTGGCCGCTGCTGCTGCCGCCGCCGATGTGGTCATTCGCGTGGTGGTCCGGTCCGAGCGTGAGCCCGCTGTGCAGCTCCATCCAGTCGCCGCTTGCCGGATGCGGGATCGAGAGTTTCCAGGCGTGCAGCCACAGGCGCCGCAGCCCCAGCCGTTCAGCCCACCAGCGATTGAGCGGCCCCTTGCCATGCGTCGCATCGCCCAGAATGGGGTGCGCCACATGCTTGAGATGGCGCCTGATCTGGTGGCGGCGGCCGGTCTGCGGCGCGGCGTGCACCAGCGCCGCGCGCGTGGTGCCGAAACGGGGATCGCTGGCGCCGGCGATCTCCAGGCGCGCCAGGCAACGCAATTGCGTGCGAGCTTCCTGCACCGGCGCGTCGGGCGGAGCGTCATCGGGGCGCAGCGCATGGTCCACATCGCATTGCCATGGCGCCCATCCGCGCACGAAGGCCAGGTAGTCCTTGCGTGCGTCATGCCGCTCAAACGATCGGGACAGCGCGCGCGCCGCCGCCGGGTGCAGTCCCATCACCAACACGCCGCAGGTGCCTTTGTCGAGCCTGTGCACCGGATAGACGTGCTGGCCGAGCTGGTTGCGCAGCGCCTGCATGACGAATCGTGTCTCGCCCGCGTCCAGCCCGGTCCTGTGCACCAGCCAGCCGGCGGGCTTGTAGACGGCCACCATGTGGTCGTCGCGCCAGAGCAGCTCGAGGGGAGGAAGGCGGGAGCAAGCCGGATCGTCGTGTGGCACGGTGGCGTGAAGGCAAGGGATGGAAAGCGGTGAGCATAGCCTGTGAATGAAAGACAATGGCGCCCATGAATGCAACAACTCCTGGAGCGGAGTCCGGCGCGCCGCGCTCCGGCCTTCCCCTGTCCCTGCCGGTAAAGCCCGGGCGGGACGATCCTTCTCCTCTCATCCTCTATCACGGGCGCTGCGCCGACGGCTTCGGCGCAGCGTGGGCCGCATGGGCGTTCTATCAGGGACGGGCGGAATGCGTGGGACTGACGCATGGACAGGTCAAGACGCTCGATGATCTTCCCGCGCTGGAAGGCCGCGCGGTCTACATCCTGGATTTCTCATTTGCCGCCGATATTCTTTCGCAGATCGACGAACGCGCCGCCCGGATGGTGCTGCTCGACCACCACGTGAGCGCTCAGCGCGAAGTGGGCAGCTACCGTTGCCGTTGCGGCGTGGTGCACTTCGACATGAACAAGTCCGGCGCGCGGCTGGCGTGGGAGTTCTTTCATGCAGGCGCGCCCGTGCCCGATCTGGTGCGCTATGTGGAGGATCGTGATCTGTGGCGCTGGCAGTATGCGCAGACGCGCGGCTTTGTATCGGCGCTCGACATGGAACCATTCGATCTTGCGCGCTGGCAGCAGATCGCCGATTTCTCGCCCGGGCAAACGGCGGCCTTCATCGCTCGCGGCGAGGCCATGGACGAGAAGTTCCGTCATCTCGCGGCCGACATTGCGCGGGACGCGAGGCCATTGAGCTTCAACGGCGAGCAGGGCCTGATGGTGAATGCGCCGGGCGCGTTCCACAGCCTCGTGGGCGATCTGCTGTCGCGTGAGAGCGGCACTTTCGCGCTGATGTGGCAGGTGGGCTCGGAAGGACAGGTCAAGGCGGGCCTGCGCTCGCAGCGCGGCTATGACTGCTCGGCGCTCGCGGTCAGCATGGGCGGCGGCGGGCATGCGCAGGCCTGTGGCTTTCGCATGTCCGCGGCGCGCCTGCCCGAACTGTTGAGCGGAGCCTTCAAGGCCTGATCGGCGCGCGGGACGCTTGTCGGGGGCGAGGCCTCACTGATCTTCGGGCCGCGCCGCTTCCTCGAACCTGTCCACGTCGCGCAGCGTCGGGAAAATGCGCGACCACAGTCCGACCACGGCCAGCGTGCAGACGCCGCCCAGCACCGCGGCGTGTACCGCGCCGAGCCCTGCGGCGCTGGTGCCCGCGCGGAATTCGCCCAGCTCGTTGGACGATCCGATGAAAAGCATGTTCACCGCATTCACCCGGCCACGCATGTGATCGGGGGTGGAGAACTGCACCAGCGCGCCGCGGATGTAGACGCTCACCATGTCGGCGGCGCCCGCGATCATCAGGGCGACGAATGAAACGGCAAATACCGTCGAGAGCGAGAAAACCAGATTGGCCAGGCCGAAGACCGCCACGGCGATGAACATCGTTCGGCCCACGCGATGGTTGAACGGGCGCATGCTCAGGTAGAAGCCGGCGCTGACTTCCCCCACGGCCATCGCGCTGCGCAGCGCGCCCAGGCCCTGGGGCCCGACATGCAGTACCTCGTGCGCGTAGATCGGAAGCAGCGCCACCACGCCGCCCAGGAGCACCGCGAAAAGGTCGAGCGAGATGGTGCCGAGAATGATGGGGCGGGTGCGGATGAAGCGTATGCCCGCGCCGAAACGCTCCAGCATGGTGCCGCTCGCCGGGCTGGGCGCGCCGGCATGTGTGACCGGCACTTGCCAGACCAGCAATGCCGCGCCCGCGAGCAGGCATGCGCAGCACACGGCGTAGGTCAGCTCGCCGCCACCGATGGCGTAAAGCACGCCGCCAAGAAATGGACCGCCGATGGATGCGGCGCGCATGATCATGCTGTTGGCGGCAATGGCCGGGGCGAGCTGCTCTCGCGGCACGATCTGCGGCAGCAGACTTTGCAGCGCCGGGCCGGAGAAGGCGCGGGTGCAGCCAAAGAGCACCAGCACCGCATAGATGCCGGCCACGCCGGAAGCGCCATGGCCCGAAAGCCACCACAGCAGCGCGCTGCAGACGCCTCCCACGCCCCAGGCGACGGCCAGGATCGGCTTGCGTGCCAGCCGGTCGATCAGGTCGCCGGCGGGCAGCAGCAATACCAGCATGGGCAGGAACTGCGCCAGCCCCACGTAGGCGAGAGCCATGGGCGAGCGCGTGAGGTCATAGACCTGCCAGGCCACGACGACGGCCTGCACCTGGGTTGCGAACACCGCCAGGAGGCGCGATGCCATGAACGAGATGAATCCCTTGTGCCGGTAAACGCTGGGCTTGTCCTGCGGGCTGGAGGCGATGGTTTGTGATGCGGATTCTGGCACGTTGACTCGGGACGCTGTCTGTCTGTTTGTATGTTGTTCTGGGCCCGCCGAAATAGGCGGCGCCTCTTGCTTCATGAATGGCGCGCGCCTCTTCGCGGGAGGGGTGAATGCTACATCGCGCCGGCCGGCTGCGCTTGGCGCATGCGTTGCGGCGCAGATGCGGGCATGGTCATTGCGCAGCAGCCGAGTCTGCGCGGGGCTGTCCGCTGGAGCCATGGGCGCCGTATCTCTTGCGGTAGTTCCACGGCGCCATGGGCCGTTTCTGGGACCACAGACCGGCGCGCTCGTGCCGCGCGCCGGCTTCGAGCGGCACGAGCGCCGCCTTTCTCGCGGTGTCGCGCGTGTACAGCCACGCCATCCCTGACTGGAGTTGCGCGGCGGCGGCATCCTGCTCGCCGCACTGGAGCCGGGCCACCATGCGGCCATAGATGTCGTGCGCCTGGGGCGTGACGAGCGCTTCGCGGTGAAGGCAGAGCTGCGCGAGCTGGGTTCGGGATGCCATGCCGAAGGCTTGATGCAGCTCCGGCGCATCGATGTCCGCGATGCGGATCGGGGTTTGCCAGGCAGAGCCCTGTTCGCTGCGGCAGCGTGCCGTCACGCTGTCGCCATCGCTGACGTAGAGAATCAGGCAGACGAGCGCTGCCGTGGTTGCTGCGGGCATGGAGTGTGTGACCGAAGGAGGAAGATTGAATTTGAATGAGGCCGGAATGTGCCGCCAGTCTAGGCGCATGCGTGGGCAATGGAATGCGGCGCGGCAGGAAATGTGCAACTGGCGGACAATTTCACCTGCCACGCGGCGTGATGGATGTCTCCATCGGCACGCCGCCCATCGCTTCTTCGCATTCTCCGCCCGTCCCCTATCCCGTTGCTGGTGCCATCGTGTTCAAAGGTCTGATCGCGTCCGTTTCTGCGTCGTTCCTGTTTGGCGTTCTGTACTACATCGCACCCGCGCTGGCGCCGCTCGACGGAGAGCAGATTTTCGGCTGGCGGGTGCTGAGCACCTTGCCGTTCACGACGCTGCTGCTGCTCTGGCGCAAGGATGCCATCAAGGTGCTGTTGCTGCTCAAGCGGGTCGCGCGGCATCCGCCGTTTGCCCTGGCGCTGCTTTTGAGCGCCGCGCTGTTGGGTTCGCAACTGTGGCTGTTCCTTTGGGCGCCGTTGCATGGACGGGCGCTTGCCGTGTCGCTGGGCTATTTCCTGCTGCCGTTGATCATGGTGCTCGCCGGACGCGTCCTGTTTGCCGAGCGGCTCACGCGCGGGCAGATGCTGGCCGCCGCGCTGGCCGTGCTCGGCGTGCTGCATGAACTGGTGACGGTGGGCGGGCTTTCATGGGAGACGTGGTTCGTCTCGATCGGCTACACCGTCTACTTTGCCTTGCGCCGCCGCATCGGCACGGCGCACATCGGCGGGCATTGGCTGGACATGGCGGTGCTGTCGCCCGTGGCGCTGTGGTTCGTCATGCGCGGGCCGTCCTCGCTTGCGCTGGCGGGGGAGCACGCGCACCTGTGGGTGCTGATTCCCGTGCTGGGAATTCTCAGCGCGGTGGCGCTCGCGCTGTACATGATGGCCAGCCGCCTGTTGCCGCTGGGGCTTTTCGGGTTGCTGAGTTATGTCGAGCCGGTGCTGCTGGCGCTGGTGGCGCTGTTGCTGGGAGAGAGCATCAGGCCGCAGCAATGGTGGACCTATGGGCCGATCTTCGTCGCGGTGGGCATTCTGGTGGCCGACGCCATCTTGCGGCAGCGCGGTGCGGCGAGGCCGTCAGCGGCGTGATGATCCTGGCGAAATGGAAAAAGGCCGGGAGTCTCCCGGCCTTCTTGCGCTTTGCGTGCCTTTCCCTTGAGGCGGGTCAGCGCACGCGCTCGGACTCGACGATCATGTCCAGCACATAGACGTGGGACGGTGCGTCAGCGGGCTGCGCGCCATCCTTGGCCAGCGAATAGCGATCCACGCGCAGCACGTTGCGAATGCCCGGCTCGAAGTTGTAGCCCTCGATCGAGCCCTGCAGGATGCGCCATTCGCCCGCCGCCCGCTTGATGCCCTTGGCGTCGAAAGTGATGTCGCGCACACGCAGGCACTTGGCTTTGCGCATCAGCGGGTTGTTGCAATCCACTTTCTCCGGCGCCACTTCCAGGAACATGCGCCTGCCCTCGGAGCCGAACCGGGTCTGCGGTGTGGGAGAACCCGTCAGCTCCCAGCGCACGCCGTCGGAGAACGTCAGCAGCATGCGGGAGGGCATGTCGTTGCCGGCGGGGAACACCTCGTAGCTCTGGGCCAGCGGCAGTTGCAGCAGCACCTTGCGCTCCTGCAACATCTTGCCTTCCTCGATGCATGCGCGCATGGTGGAGACGGGGCGGGCGATCTCGATCCTGTCGAGATTGGTCGAATAGCTGGCGTTGACCAGGTTGCAAAGATTGCGCACGCCGACCAGCCCGTTCTCGAAGCGCATGAGGGGCGCGTCCTTGCCGGGGATCAGCCAACCGTCGAGCGGCTGGCCGTCCGGCCCCGTCACCTGCGTGAGCGACCACAGATACTGCGGCAGCATCTGGGCGGCATTGGCCTGGGGCGCCGCGGACTGCGGATTGGCCGCGGGAATGGGGGCGGGCTTGGCTGGAGTGGTCACGGGTGCGGGCTGTTGTGAATGGGTGGCGTCGGCGGCGCAGGCCGTCAGCACAGCGGCCGCGGCTGCAATGGACGCCAGTTGAACGAGGCGTGCGTACAGATGAGCGGTTGGTTTCATGGATGGTCCCTATTCAAAGACAATGGCAAGCACCTTAACGGCAAATGGGCGGATTTCCTGTCAGAGAGCGCATCTTTTTCAGGGGTGGCGCGCTCACGGCGCTCCGCTTTTTTGTCAAATGGCGTCAACTTCACGCGCCGATGAACAGCGCCGGATCGACCATGGTGCGGTTGAGCATCACGCCCCAATGCAGGTGAGGCCCGGTCACGCGCCCGGTGGCCCCCACCTGGCAGAAGCGCTCGCCGGTCCTGAGCTCGTCACCCACCTTGCAGTCGGTCTTGCTCAGGTGGCAATACATGGTGAGCAGGCCGCCGCCATGGTCGAGCCAGACGGTGCCGCCGTTGAAGAAATAGTCTCCCACGTCGATCACGCGGCCGGGCAGCGGCGCGGCGACCGGCGTGCCGGCAGGCGCGGCGATATCCATGCCGCTGTGCGGATTGCGCGGCTGGCCATTGAAGATGCGCCGCAGGCCAAACGAGCTGGAGCGGCGGCCCGGCACGGGCGCGTGCATGTGCAGATCCCCGGGGGCCGGCGCGTGTGGGCTGAACGTCGCCATCACCTTCTGTTGATGGGCACGCTCGCGCTCGTAGCGGGCGTTGTCCTCGGGCGAGAGATCGACGGTCTTGGGCGGCACCTTCAGGCGCTGCTCGGTGTATTTCTTGTTTCTCACCCGGTACTCGAGCGCGCGGGTTCCCTTGTCGGTCCGCACGCTGACCTGGTGTTCTCCAGGCTGCGCGGAAAGCGGGATGCCCACCACGGCGGTCCATTCGATCATGTCGCCCAGCACCAGCACTTCGGAGTCTCCGGTCATCACCGTCGGGCGCTGCGGCGCGGGGCCCAGGGACAGCCGCGCGATGCCGCCGGGCACGCGGCTGTCGCCCGGCCACTGCCCGGCGGCATCCGGCGAAACGATGGCTTGCGCAGCGGATCGGCCACGCTGGGTTGCCGCCAGTGCGGAGGGTAGCGCGCACGCCGTCAACGCGCTGGCGGACAGCACATGGAGCAGGTGGCGGCGCGAGGCGGATGGAGAAGATGAGTCGCGGGTCATGGCAATACGGTAGTCAGGCTGGTATGGACCGGGCGGGAGGCCAAACGTTCCCGCGCGGCGTCAGCGGCCGTTGCGCATGCATGGCGCGGGGCATTCACCCGGAGTATGACGCTATGACGCGCCCACGCACTGTCCGGTGTTGCGGCCGCGTCCAAACGTGGGCCCGACCTTGAAAACCGCAAGCGGAGTATTTGTTCTTCACCAAAAGAAACAGGCACGCCCGCATGTACGGGCGTAACTGCGGGCCCATGGCGCGGACGCCTATTTGCCCCAGCTGTCCTTCAGGCCTGTGATACGGTTGAAGACAGGCTTGCCTTCGGTGTGGTCACGGCGGTCGGCGACGAAGTAGCCGAAGCGTTCGAACTGGAACTTGTCGTCCGCCCTGGCCGAGCGCAGCGAGGGCTCGACATAGGCGGTGACCACCTTCAGGCTGTCCGGATTCATCAACGCCAGGTAGTCCTTGCCGCCGGCATCCGGCTGCGGGTCGGTGAAAAGGCGGTCGTACAGGCGCACTTCGGCCTGCATCCCGTCCTGCACGCCCACCCAGGTGATCGCCGCCTTGACCTTGACGCTGTCGGCGCCCGGCGTGCCGCTCTTGGTGTCGGGCACGACGGTGGCCAGCACCTTGGTGATGTGGCCGGCGGCGTCCTTCTCGCAGCCGGTGCACTCGATCACGTAGCCGCCCTTGAGGCGTACCTTGTTGCCGGGGAACAGGCGTTTGTAGCCCTTGGGCGGCACTTCCGCGAAATCCTCGCGCTCGATCCAGACTTCGCGGCCCAGCGTGAAATGACGCTCGGGCACCGCCTCGCCTTCGGCGGCGTGGGGCAGGGCGGGCAGGCTGCAGGGCTCGAGGTGATCCGCCGAGCCGAAGACGTCCGCCCAGTTGGTGAGCTCCAGCTTGAGTGGCTCGAGCACCACCATGGCGCGATGCGCCTTGTTCTCCAGGTCTTCGCGCAGGCAGCCCTCGAGCGTGGAGTAGTCGATCCAGGCATAGTCCTTGGTCACGCCGATGCGTTCGCAGAAATTGCGGATCGACTCGGGTGTGTAGCCGCGGCGGCGCAGGCCGACGACGGTGGGCATGCGCGGGTCGTCCCAGCCGTTGAGCAGGCCGCTGTCCACCAGGTGCTTGAGCTTGCGCTTGCTGGTGATCACGTAGGTCAGGTGCAGGCGCGAGAACTCGTACTGGCGCGGCTGGGGCGCGGCGATCAGGCCGCCTTCGCGCAGATGGTCGAGCAGCCAGTCGTAGAACGGGCGCTGGTCCTCGAACTCCAGGGTGCAGATCGAATGGGTGATGTGTTCCAGCGCGTCCTCGATCGGGTGCGCGAAGGTGTACATGGGGTAGATGCACCACTTGTTGCCGGTGTTGTGATGCTCGGCATGGCGCACGCGGTAAATCGCCGGATCGCGCAGATTGATGTTGGGCGAGGCCATGTCGATCCGGGCGCGCAGCACTGCCGCGCCGTCGGGCAGCTTGCCCTCGCGCATGTCGCGGAAGCGGGCGAGGTTCTCGGCCACGCTGCGGTCGCGGAACGGGCTGTTCACGCCGGGGCGGCCAAAGTCGCCGCGGTTGGCCTTCATCTCGTCGGCGGACTGCTCATCGACATAGGCCAGGCCCTGCTCGATCAGGTACTCGGCGCAGCGGTACATCAGGTCGAAGTAGTCGCTGGCGAAGTAGAGGTTCTCGTGGCCGTCCGGGTCCTTCCAGTCGAAGCCCAGCCACTTCACCGCGTCGATGATGCTGTCGACGTACTCCTGGTCTTCCTTCTCGGGGTTGGTGTCGTCGAAGCGCAGGTGGCACACGCCGCCGTAGTCCCGGGCCAGGCCGAAGTTCAGGCAGATGGACTTGGCGTGGCCCACGTGCAGGTAGCCATTGGGCTCGGGCGGGAAGCGCGTGCGGATCCTGGCCGGGTCGATGATTCCTTGCTGGTGGTGTGCCGCATCGCCGGGCGTTCCGCCCCAGTGGCGCTGGGCATACGTGCCCTTGTCCAGGTCGGATTCGATGATGTTGCGCAGGAAATTGGCCGGCTTGGCTGCTTCGGCTGCGTTGCTGTCTTTGTTGGAGTGAGGGGTGCTCATATTGCTGATTTTAAGTCTTGGAGGCATCCCGTGACTGCCCCTGCGAAACCTTTGATATTGCCATCAATAGGGGGTTCGCGGCCACCGGGCTTCCTGCTCTGAGACAATGGAGGGTTATGAGTGCCCCCACCACAACCCAAGAAACCGGCGCGGCGGACGCCCAGGCAGCGCAGTTGCCCGTCGGCCGCAGCGATCTGCCGCCCGGCTGGCTCGAAGTCACCTCCATGGACATGGACGCGCAAGGCGTCGCCCGCAGACCCGACGGCAAGGTCGTGTTCATCGATGGCGCGCTGCCCGGCGAACTGGTCACCGCCAACGTGCATCGCAAGAAGAACAACTGGGAGGCGGCCAGCCTCCTGCAGATCCATCGCGAGTCCTCGCAGCGCGTGCGTCCCGGCTGTCCTCATTTCGGCCTGCATGCGGGCGCCTGCGGCGGCTGCAAGATGCAGCATCTGCACGTGGCCGCGCAGGTGGCCATCAAGCAGCGGGTGCTGGAGGACAACCTCTGGCATCTCGGCAAGGTCAAGGCCGAAACCATCTACCGCCCCATCGAGGGCCCGGCATGGGGCTACCGCTTCCGCGCGCGCCTGTCCGTGCGCTACGTGCCCAAGAAGGACAAGGTGCTGGTCGGATTCCATGAGCGCAAGAGCCGGTATATCGCCGACATGGAAACCTGCAAGATTCTGCCGCCGCACGTCGATGCCATGCTGATGCCCCTGCGCGCGCTGATCGGCTCGATGGACGCGCGCGATACCTGCCCGCAGATCGAGCTGGCCTGCGGCGACGAGGTCACCGCGCTGGTGTTGCGCCATCTGGAGCCGCTGTCGGATGCGGACAAGGACAGGCTGCGCGATTTCGCCGGGCGCTACGCGGTTCAGTGGTGGCTGCAGCCCAAGGGGCCGGACACGGCGCACCTGCTCGACGAGGGCGGCAGGCAACTGGCTTATGCGCTGCCCGATTTCGGCATCGACATGCCATTCAAGCCGACGGATTTCACGCAGGTGAACCCGCATATCAACCGCGTGCTGGTCACCCGCGCATTGCGCCTGCTGGATGCCCGGAGGACCGAGCGTGTGATCGACTGGTTCTGCGGCCTCGGCAATTTCACGCTGCCCATTGCCACGCAGGCCGGGCAGGTGCTGGGCATCGAGGGCAGCGAGGCGCTGGTCGCGCGTTCACGCGAGAACCTGGCGAAGAACCAGAGCGCACGCGCGGAGGGCCCGGAACTGGCGCCCACCAGCTTCGTCGCCCGCAATCTGTTCGAGATGACGCCCGAAATGCTGTTCGCCGACGGCCGTGCCGACAAGTGGCTGGTCGATCCTCCGCGCGAAGGAGCGTTCGCGCTGGCCAAGGCGCTGGCCGATATCCACCAGGCGCGGATCGGAGCCGAAGATGCGCCGGTCCTGCCTGACGGCGGCGCGGACTGGACGCCGCCCAGGCGCATCGTGTACGTGAGCTGCAACCCGGCGACGCTTGCGCGCGACGCGGGGCTGCTGGTGCATCAGGCGGGCTACCGCTGCGTGGCGGCGGGCGTGGTCAACATGTTCCCGCACACCGCGCACGTGGAGAGCATGGCGGTGTTCGAGCTGGCCTGATCGGCGGCTCGGCTGGCCAGGCACAAAAAGAAAACGGCCTCCGTGGAGGCCGTTTCCCATGCGCTTGCGCGGCGCGCTGCGATCAGTCGCGTTCGCCGCCGAAGATGCCCAGCAGCGCCAGCAGGCTCTGGAATACGTTGAAGAGATCCAGGTACAGCGCCAGGGTTGCGCTGATGTAGTTGGTTTCGCCGCCATCGATGATCTGCTTGAGGTCATACAGCATGTAGGCGCTGAAAATGCCGATGGCGGCCACGGAGATCGCCATCATGCCGGCGGTCGATCCGACGAACACGTTGATGATCGAGCCGATGAGCAGCACCAGCACGCCGACGAACAGGAATTTACCCATTCCCGACAGGTCGCGCTTGATGACCGTCGCCAGCGAGGCCATCACGAAGAAGACGCCCGCGGTGCCGGCAAACGCCGTCATGATCAGCTCGGAGCCATTCTTGAAGCCGAGCACCATGCCGATCAGGCGCGAGAGCATCAGGCCCATGAAGAATGTGAAGCCCAGCAGCACGGGAACGCCCGCGGCCGAGTTCTTGGTCTTTTCGATGGCGAACATGAAGCCGAACGCGCCCGCGAGGAACACGATCATGCCGATGCCGCCACGCAGCGACTGGGTGATGCCGGTGGCAACGCCGATCCAGGCACCCAGAACCGTGGGCACCAGGCTCAGAGCAAGCAGCCAATAGGTGTTGCGCAACACCTTGTTGCGCTGCTCTTGCGACAGCACCT
Organism: Diaphorobacter ruginosibacter; assembly: GCF_040396215.1. Lineage (GTDB taxonomy): Bacteria > Pseudomonadota > Gammaproteobacteria > Burkholderiales > Burkholderiaceae_C > Diaphorobacter_A > Diaphorobacter_A ruginosibacter_A. The sequence continues at coordinate 16,566 of NZ_JBEBOW010000079.1, forward strand.
GAGTAGTGGATCCCCAGTTGGTGACTTCTGGATTCATCTGTGATTTCTCCTGTGAACCCGCACGATGCAGGCAAGTGAATTCTAGGTGGGGCTTCGTGCGGGCAATTGCAATACCCACGTGCGATCCCGTACTTTTTGGGTTGGAATCTTTTACCCCGGGGCCGGTATCCTGAATCCATTGAGCCCTGTATGCTCGCGTGCGTCAACCACCCTCTTTGAACCATATTCCCGACATGAAGACAACTTCCGTTCTCGAACTCACCGACATCAAGAAGATCGCCGCCGCCGCTGAAGCCGAAGCACTCAAGAACCAGTGGAACGTGGCGATCGCCATCGTGGACAACGGCGGCCATCTGCTGTGGCTTGAGCGCCTGGACGGAACGGCGCCCGTGTCTTCGCACATCTGCCAGGCCAAGGCCCGCACCGCGGCGCTGGGCTGCCGCGAAAGCCGACTGTATGAAGAAATGATCAACGGCGGCCGCACTTCTTTCCTGAGCGTCCCGGAAATCGACGGCCTGCTCGAAGGCGGCGTGCCGATCATGAAGGACGGCCAGTGCCTCGGCGCGGTCGGCGTGAGCGGCGTGAAGTCCACGGAAGACGCGCAGATCGCCAAGGCTGGCATCGCGGCGCTGGGCCTGTAATCCACGCCAGGCCC
>NZ_JBEBOW010000080.1:0-17150 GCF_040396215.1 Diaphorobacter ruginosibacter
GTCAGTCCACTTTCGCGCCGGAGGCCTTGACGACCTTGGCCCACTTGTCGACTTCCGCGTTCAGGAAGTGGCCGAAGTCCTGCGGCGAATTCCACTGGGCCGCGAAGCCTTGCGCATCGAAGCGCTGCTTGACATCGGGGCTTTGCAGCACCTTCTTCAGCTCGGTGTTGAGCCGCTCGACGATCTCCCTGGGCGTGCCCGCGGGAGCCAGGATGCCGTTCCAGGCAATGGCCTCGTACCCTGGCAGGCCGGATTCGGCGATGGTCGGAATGTCCGGGGCGCTGGGCGAGCGTTCGCTGCTGGTGACGGCGATGGCCTTGAGCTTGCCGCTCTTCACGAACGGCATGGACGAGAGCATGGTGTCGAACATCAGGTCGGCCTGGCCGCTCATCACGTCCGTGAGCGCGGGCGCGCTTCCCTTGTAGGGGACGTGGTTCATCTTCACGCCGGCCATGGCGCTGAAGAGTTCGGCGGACAGGTGCGTGGATTGGCCGTTGCCCGACGAGGCGAAATTCAGCGCCCCCGGCCTGGACTTGGCCAGCGCGATCAGCTCCTTGACATTGTTGGCGGCCAGCGTGGGCGACGCCACGATCACCAGCGGTCCGCTGGTGAGCTGCGAGATCGGCGCGAAATCCCTGGTGATGGAGTAGTTCAGCTTCGAGAACAGCGACGGATTGATGGCATGCGCCGTGGTGGCGACCACCAGCGTGTAGCCATCGGGCGCGCTGCGTGCCACCTGCTCCGCGCCCAGGTTGGCGCCCGCGCCGGGCTTGTTGTCGATGACGATGGACTGGCCGAGCTGCTCCTGCAGTTTCTGCGCGACCACGCGCGCGACGATGTCGGTCGGGCCGCCCGGCGGATAGGGGACGACGAGCCGGATCGGCTTGTCGGGATAGGCTCCGCTGGCGAAGGCCGTTGGCGTTGCCGTCAGTGCTCCAAGCGCTGCGGCGCAGAGGATGCCGGTTGCGGCGCGGCGTGAAAAAAGCTGCTTTGGATCTGTCATGTTCTGTCTCCTGGGTGTTGTCATGGATGGGGTGGTCGGGCCCTGGGTTCGTCCGGGCTCTTGTTATGCGTCGTCCTGCATCGGTGCGGCCGGCTCGAAGCGGATCAGCGTGCGGCCGTCGTGCTCGAAGAAACGGGCCAGCGCCTTCTGGCCGATCCGCATGCCGGCGCTTGCGTGCCCCATGATGCGCGGGCCTTCGTCCAGTTGTGCGATCACCAGCGTGTAGGGCGCGAGCGCGCGGAATTCGTCGGACGGCGCGCGCGACACCACGGTCGCCGCGCGGATCGTTGCGCCGCCGCTGGCGTCTTCCCATTGCAGTGAATCGCAGGCGCAGCGCTGGCATGCATAGCGCGCCAGCGTCTGGGCGTGACGGCAGCGGGTGCAGCGCTGAAAGCGCAGCACGCCCGTCGCGAGGCCTTCGGTGAAGGGCGCGGCAAGCGGCCGTGCGGCTGCAGCCTTGTCGAGTGGAGTGGCGTGGGTCATATGCAATCCTTGCGCGTCAGGATTCGCGCGTGAGAACAAGGCTCACGTGCGAGGACATCACGCCGCCGTCGGCGTGGATGAAGGCGCGCTGCGGCGTGCGCGCCAGTTGCCGCTCGCCGGCGAGCGCGCTCATCTGCCGCCAGGCCTCCACCACGTGCGCCATGCCGCCGGCAACGCCGCAGTGGCCGTACGAGAGCAGGCCGCCGTGCGTGTTGAGCGGGAGCGCGCCGTCCCGCCCGAAGTCGCCCGCGCGCAGCCGCCCGGCGGCTGCCGCGCGCGGCGCGAAGCCGATTTCCTCGAGCAGCATGACCAGCGTGATGGTGAACGAGTCGTAGATGCCGAGATAGTCGAAATCCTGGATGCGCATTCCCGCTTCCCGCATGGCGGCGCTGGATGCGTCGGAGGCGCCGCAGCGCATGACGTCCTCCATCGCGCTCAGGTGCTGGTGGCGGTGGGCCTGCCCGGCGCCGCGCATCAGCACCCTCGCGTGGGCGCCGGGTTCCGCGGAGACGACGAGGGCCATGGCGCCGTCGGAAATCGGGCAGCAGTCCATGAGGGACAGCGGCGATGCGATCGCCTTGCTTGCCAGCACATCCTGCACGGTGATGGGCGTGCGCAACTGCGCCTGCGGATACGTGATCGCGTGCTGGCGCATGAGCACGGCGAACTCGGCGAGGTCGGCGGACGTCACGCCCGTGCGCTGCATGTACTCCGATGCCATGAGCGCGTAATACGCCGGGACGGATGCGCCGTTGGGCACTTCGAAGTCGGCATCGCCGACCTGGGCCAGCGTCTGGATGGAGCTGTCGCGCGACTGGCCTGTCAGCCGGTTCTCGCCAGCCGCCACCAGCACGTTGCGGCAGCGTCCCGAGCGCACCAGCTCGCGCGCGGCCATCAGCATGGCCGCGCCGCTCGCGCCGCCCAGCTGCATGCTGTGGGCATAGCCGGGCGCGAGGCCGAAGCGCTCGCAGAACAGCGTGGAGAGCATCAGGTGCGGCAGCGTGGTGGCGTAGCCGCAGAGCACGCCGTCGATCTGGGCGCGTTCGATCTGCGCGCTGGCCAGGGCCTGGCTCGCGGCCTGTGCCATGAGGTCGAGCGCGCTGCTGCCTTCATGCTTGCCGAATGCGGTTCCACCTGCTCCGCGGATGAACACCTGCGGCGGTTGCGGCATGCCGTTGTCTCCTTTTGTCATATGTGCGTGGATGGGGCGAGGCGGCGCGGGCGGCTAGGTTTTGCGGCCGCCGGCCGGTTCGCCGGATGTGCGCAGCGAGCCGACGCGATGCGCGGTGCGCGCGCCGGGCCTTGTCGCCTCGGCCCAGCGCACCTGGCATTGCATGGCCTCGCGCATGAGGGCCTGCGCCATGGCGACCTCGCGCGAGAGGATGCGGTCGTTGAGCGCCGCGATGCTGATGGCCGCGACCGGGCGTCCCTGCGGGTCGAGGATGGGCGCGGAGATGCCGCCCATGCGCTCCACCACCACGTCCAGGAGCACCGCATAGCCTTTGGCGCGGGCCTGTTCGATGCGCTCGTGCAGCAGCCCGGCGGTGATGCGCGGATAGCGCTGCAGCTGGCCCAGCAGGATGTCGATGGCCGCCTCGCGTTCGGCCTCGGGCAGCCAGGCGAGAAGGGCGAGGCTTCCGGCGCCCACGCCGAGCGGCCTGCGGCTGCCCACTCGCAAATAGTTGGCGCGAATGGGATAGGTGCCTTCTTCGACGTCGATGCAAAGGGATTCGATGCCGCTGGGAATCGACAGCACGGCGCTGTCCTCGAACTCGCCCACCAGCCGCATGAGGCTGGGCCGCACGATGGGGCGCGGATCGAAGCGCCGCAGCGCGGCAGCGCCGAGCACCATGAGCTCCGGCCCCAGGCTGAACTGCTTGGTCAGCGCATCGCGCATGACAAAGCCGTCGCGCACCATCATCTCCAGAAGGCGAAGCGCGGTGGCCTTGTCCAGGTCGGCCGCGGCCGCGATGTCGGTGAGCCGCGCGTTCGAGCCTTCGGACATCACGCGCAGCACCCGCATGGCGCGCTCGACCGAGGACACGCTCGCGCCGGAGCTGCGCGTCACGATGGACTTCGGTTTGTGCGTGGCTCTGGCGTTGGTTGGCATGGATGTTTCTATGGGTGAAACCCGATACGGAGCTATTGGGCGGGAACGAAAATGTAGAAACCGTTTTGCGCGAATATAGAAATGGAAACAGGCGCGGTCAAAAACTTTTCCGCAAGTTTTGGAGAGTGAAATTTTTGCTGCGATGCGGAAATCATTGGGTGGCAAAGCTCCTGGCAGGCGGTCCGTGTTACATCCGGTGGGCATGGGGCATGTCCGTCGGCGCGACAATGCGGGCTGTGTCCGGTTGGCGGCGCCCCATGTCGCCTCGCATGGGAGCGCCGCTGCAACGTATGAAAGAACGCGCGATGACCACCCTATCCACGGCTGTGACTATCTGCCCGGGCCCGTCCCGCCAGCGCCGGCTGCTGGCGGGCGGCCTGCTGGCCGCCGGGATGTTCCTGGCGGGCTGCGCCGCTTCGCCCGGCGTGCTGGCGCAGCAGGGATACACGATTTCGGCGGAGCGTATCCAGGAGACGGTGGCGCGCAAGTTTCCGCGCAGGTATGGAATGGGCGGCCTCCTGGATCTGGAACTGGCCCATCCGCGGATCGGCCTGCGGCCCGAAAGCAATCAACTCAACGCGGTGATCGCGGTGGTGGCTTCGGGGCCGCTGCTTCAGCCGCGCTCCTACGATGGCGCGCTGGATGTGGATTTCTCGCTGCGCTATGAACCCTCGGACAGGACCCTGCGCGCGACCCATCTGCGCCTGAATGGATTGCGCATGCAGGGCCTGAGCCCGCAGGCCGAGCAGATGCTTCAGCAATATGGCGCGACCCTGGCGCAACGCTCCTTGCAGGAGGTGGTGCTGCATCAGCTGAGCGAGCAGGACCTGGCGCTGACCAACGGCCTGGGCCTGGAGCCGGGGCAGTTCACGGTGACCCGCAAGGGGCTGGTGGTCGAGCTCAGGCCCAGGGCGGCGCCGTAGCCGCCGGCCTTCGCCATGTGACGCTGTCCTACGCCGTGTCGGGGATGGCGCTGTTGCAACCGCATGCGGCGGGGCGCTAAGCTGTGCGGAAATCTTGAGCGCTCGCGGAGCAGAAGGGGCAGTACTTTCCATGAGATCACAGGCACGCCAACAGCATTCGTCGCGAACATCTTCATCGTCGCCCTCTTCGGAGGCCGGGACGCGGCGCCGGCCTCTGGTGGTGGTCGTGGTCGGCGCATCCAGCGGCGTGGGCCATGCCACCGCGGTTGCCTTTGCCCGCCGTGGCGCGCGCCTGGTGCTGGCCGCGCGGAACGCCGATACGCTCGCGCCGGTGGTCACGGAATGCATTGCGGCGGGAAGCTCCGCGCTGGGCATCCCCACGGACGTGACGGATGCCCAGGCGGTCCGCAAACTGGCGGACCGCGCGGTCAGCCACTATGGCGGCATCGATGTGTGGGTGAACGCCGCCGGCGTCGGCGCGCTGGGGCGCTTTGACGGCGTGCCGCTGGAGGCCAGCCGCCGCGTGATCGAATCCAACCTGATGGGTCATCTGCATGGCGCGCATGCGGCCATTCAGCACTTTCGCGCAACGGGCAGGGGACTGCTGGTCAATCTCAATTCCATGGGCGGCTGGGTCGGAACGCCGTTCGCCGCGGCCTACAGCGCCAGCAAGTTCGGCGTGCGCGGGCTCTCCGAGAGCCTGCGCGCGGAGGTGGCCGATCTGCCGCATGTGCATGTGTGCGACGTGGCGCCCACGCTCGTGGATACTCCGGGCCTTGCCAGGGGCGCGAACTACACCGGCAGGCGGTTGCGCGTGCCGCTGCCGGTGCTCGATCCGCGCCGCGTCGCGCAGGCGATCGTGGGCCTGGCCTATTCGGCGCACCCGCGTGCGGTGACGTGGCTGGGTGCGGCCGCGCTGCCAGGCCGCGTGGCCCATGCGGTGTCGCCGACCTTCCTGGGACGCTGCATGAACTGGTTCGGCGTGCGCAGCCTGCGCCATGGCGGACCGGCGCCCGTCAGCGACGGCAATCTTTATGCGCCGTCGGAGGCTGGCAGCATCGACGGCGGCATCCGCCATGCGCGCGCGCAGGCCGCCACCGCGGCGGCCGTGCTGGGCACCGTCGGGCTGGCCCTCGGCTGGTGGCTGGGATCGCGCGGGCGGCGCTGATCTCCAGGGCGGCACGCGCCGCTGTCCTATAGGCTTGCGCGCGGCGGCGTACTACCATCGTGGATGTCTGTTTGACTCAGCCAGGAGCGCATCATGATTGAGCCACCAGAGATCGTCGACCTGCCGCTGCGCCGCGTTACCGCGATGATCGCGCTCAGATGCACGCGCGAGGAAATCCATCTCGCGATGAGCCGGGGCGTGCGCGAGTTGCTCGATGCGGTGCGCGCACAGGGCGCCTCGCCCGTGGCGCCGCTTTTCACGCATCACCTGAGGAGGCCCACCGACAGTTTCGACTTCGAGATCGGCATTCCTCTGGATCACCCGGTCGCCGCCTGTGGGCGCATGGTGCCTTCCGAATGGCCGGTCATGCATGTCGCGCGCACGGTGCACCGGGGCCGCTACGAGGAATTGCCCGATGCATGGAATGCCTTCACGCAGTGGATCGCGGCGCGCGGCCTGGCCATGACGCCGGATCTCTGGGAATGCTACGTCACCGGGCCCGAGCGCGGCCTGGACGCGCGGCTTTGGCGCACCGAGCTGATCCAGCCGCTGACGCATTGAATCCGGCGCTGGTCGCGTGGCTGGAAATCACTGTTCCATCCACGGGACATTGCGGCCCTGGCAATCGCCGCGCCCTGCCTCCATATAGTCATCTCGACTCCCGGCGCGTCCTGCGGCGGGAGCAACAGGAGCACGATCCATGAGCCATCCCGTCATCAACAAGCAACCCCTCGGCCGCCTGTGGCCGACGCTGGACCCGTTTCTCTTTTGCGCCCACCATCTCGACGCCTATCCCGCCAGCAACGGCGAGCTGGGCGTGCAGGCGGTGGAGCTGGAGCACCGCGAGACCGGCAGCGACTTCAGCGGCAAGGACGGCTTCAACATGTACCACGGCGAGGTCGTCCCGGGCTTTCCCGGCCATCCGCATCGTGGCTTCGAGACGGTGACGCTGGTGCGCCAGGGGCTGATCGACCATGCCGACTCGCTGGGCGCGGCGGCGCGCTTCGGCCATGGCGATGTGCAGTGGCTCACCGCCGGCAAGGGCATCATGCACTCGGAGATGTTCCCGCTGGTGAACCGGGACAGCCCCAATCCGCTGGAGCTGTTCCAGATCTGGCTGAACCTGCCCGCCGCCAGCAAGATGGTGGAGCCGCACTTCACCATGTTCTGGAATGAACGCATTCCGCGCTTCTCGCAGGCCGGCGCCGACGGCAGGCGCGCCGAAGTGGCCGTGATCGCGGGAGCGCTTCCCGGCGCAAACCGGCCGCTGCCGCCGCCGCCCGAGTCGTGGGCTGCCGATCCCGCGCACGACGTGGCGATCTGGACGCTCACGCTCGAGCCGGGCGCGCGCTGGACGATGCCCGCCGCGAGCAACGCCGGAGCGCGGCGCATGTTTTATTGGTTCGTGGGCGACGGCCTGCGGCTCGATGCGCAGGCACTGGACGGACATGCCGCCTACGAGCTGGCAGTGCTGCAGCCCGTGGAGGTCGTCAACACCGGCAGCGACGTGGCCGAGTGCCTGGTGCTGCAGGGACTGCCGGTGGGCGAGCGCGTGGCGCAGTACGGTCCGTTCGTGATGAACACCGAGCAGGAAATCATGCAGGCCATGCAGGACTTTCGCCGCACGCGTTTCGGCGGCTGGCCGTGGAAGGAAAACGACCCGGTGCATGGCGAGCAGCCCCGCCGGTTCGCGCGGCATCCCGGCGCCGCCGAGGAAGAGACGCCGCCGCTGGACTGAGCGGCCCGCGGCCCTGAACCGCGGACATGGGCAAACAAGGGGCGGGCGCCGCGAGATGGCGCCCGCCCCTTGCCTTGTTTGCTTTTTCGCTCGCGATGCATCGGCGGGCGTTCAGACGTCCGGCCCGGCCAGTTGCTCCGCCAGGAAATCCACCACCGCCCGCACGCGCGGCGCCAGCGAGCGGCCGCCCGGATATAGCAGATAGAAGCGGTCCTCCTCGGAATGGCGCTGGAATGCCGAGAGCAGCGGCACGAGCCGCCCGGCCCGCAGGTCGCCGGTGATGTTGAAGTGCGCGAGCCGCACCACGCCCAGCCCCTGCAGGGCCAGCGTGCGCAGCAGCTCGCCCTGGTTGGCGCCGATATGGCGGGGAATGTCCACGGTCCTGACGTCCCCTTCGTCCTGAAAGGTCCAGCTGTTCCATTGCGTGCGGATGGTGAAGTTCAGGCAGCGGTGGCGCAGCAAGTCACGCGGATGGGCGGGCGCGCCGAAGCGCTCCAGGTAGGACGGCGCGGCGGCGATCACCCAGGGGCGCAGCATCAGCGGGCGGCCCACCAGGGTGAGCTCGGTCGGGCGTCCGCTGTGGATCGCCACATCCAGCCCCTGCCGGATGAAGTCGGCGCGCTCGGTGCCGAGCACGAAATCCAGGCGCAGCCGGGGGTGCCTGTCCAGCAAGGCCGGCAGGCGCGGCGCGATGAGGTATTTGGCCGTGGTGAGGGCCGTGTGGATGCGCACCAGGCCCGAGATGTCGGCATCGCGCAGATGCACGGCGTCCTCGGCGTCCACCATGGCCTGCACCACGCGCGCACCGGCAGCGCGAAAGCGCTCGCCTTCCTGCGTGAGGCGGATGGTGCCGGCGATGCGCTCGAATAGGCGCACGTTCAGCCGCTGCTCCAGCCGGGCGATCAGCTTGCTCACGGCGGATGGCGTCATCTCCTGCTTGCGCGCGGCGGCGGAAAAACTGCCTTCGTCCGCGACGCTCAGGAAGACCGAGATTTCTGCATATTTGTCCATGAAGCCCTGACGAATCGGTATGCGTGGCTCCAAGGGTAGCTGTGAATTGGATTCATAGCCAGTGATCCCCAGAATGCATTGTTCAACAAAGCATGGCTGTTCAGAATGAATCCATTCAAAGGAGACAACGCTGATGAGTGACGCTGCAAACGACAGGAAGCGGCTGCGCATTGGTTCGGGCGCCGCCTGGTGGGGCGATCGCGTGGAACCTGCGGGCCTGAACGCCGAGAAGGGCGATCTGGACTATCTATGCTTCGAGACCATGGCCGAGGCCACGGTCTCGGCGGCGCAGGTGCGCGCGCGCCGCGATCCCGGCTTTGCCGGCTACGACACCTATCTCGACGACCGCATGCGCGCCGTGCTGCCCGCCTGTATGCGGCGCGGCACCAGGATCATCTCGAACCAGGGCTGGATCAACCCGCAGGGCGCGGCGCGGCGCATCGTCGAGCTGCTGCGCGAGATGGGCATCGAAGGCGTGAAGGTGGCCGCCGTCAGCGGCAGCATGATCACCGATCGCGTGCTGTCGCTGGCCCCGTCCATCATGGAGAACGGGGAGCCGACGTCCACGCTCGCGGATACGCTGATTTCCGCCGAGGCGTACATGGGCGCGGAGCCCATCGTGCAGGCGCTCAGGGAGGGCGCGCAGATCGTGGTGACGGGCCGTGTGGCCGATCCGTCCCTGTTTGTCGCGCCCATGATGCATGAGTTCGGCTGGGACGCGCTCGACCATGAAAAGGTGGGCGCGGGCAGCGGCATCGGCCACCTGATGGAATGCGGCGCGCAGGTGACCGGCGGCTATTTTTCCGATCCCGGTTTGAAGGACGTGCCCGATCCGTGGAATTTCGCGTTTCCGATTGCCGAGGTCGAACCCGACGGCAGCGTCGTGATCTCCAAGGTCGATGGCTCGGGCGGCGCCATCACGCTGCAGACCGTCAAGGAGCAGATGCTCTACGAAGTGCATGATCCCGCCAACTACATCACGCCCGATGCCGTCGTGGATTTCACCCAGGCCAGGCTGGAGCAGGTCGGCAAGGATCGCGTGCGTGTCACCGGGCTGACCGGCAAGCAGCGCACGCCCACGCTGAAGGTCTCCATGGGCTGCACCGAAGGCTTCATAGGCGAGGACATGTTCTTCTACGCGGGGCCCGGCGCGCTGCGGCGCGCGCAGCTGGCCAGGAAGATACTGGAGGAGCGCTTCAAGATCGTGAATCTCGAGGCCGAGGACATGCGCGTGGATTTTCTGGGGCTCAACGCGATCCATGGAGCGGCCACGCCGCCCGATGCGCCCGAGCCCTATGAGGTGGCGGTGCGGGTGGCCGCGCGCACCAGAACGCGCGAGGAAGCGCTCAAGGTGGGGCGCGAAGTCGATGGCATGGCCGTCTCGGGCGTGGCGCACACCGGCAAGCGGGTGCCGCACCAGGACCGCACACGCGAGGTGATCGGCGTGTGGTCGTCGCTGGTCGCGCGCGAGCAGGTCCATCCGCGGATCGACTACTTCACAAGCTGAGTCCACGAGGAGCGAACAAGCATGTCATACAGGAAAGTGCTGCTGGAACAGGTAGCCCACACGCGTTCGGGCGACAAGGGCAATACGTCGAACATCGCGGTATTCGCATACGAGCCGGAGCTGTATCCGCTGCTCAAGGAACAGCTCACGGCCGAGCGCTTCAAGGCCTTTCATCGCGCCGCCATCACGGGCGACGTGCTGCGCTATGAGGTGGACAACATCCACGCGTTGAACTTCGTGGCGCATGGCGCGCTCGGCGGCGGCGTATCGCGCAGCCTGTCGCTGGACAACTACGGCAAGGCGCTGTCGGCCGCCATCCTGGGCTTCGGCATCGAGGTGCCGGATGCGCTGGCGCACTTGCTGAGAACGCGCCAGCCCGCGTGAACGGGCTCGAAGAACGTTCTTGGCGACATTCAAAAAAGGAGACAGACGATGACAGCAAAGACCACCACCACGGCCAGGCGCACGCTGCTGCGTGCCGGCACGGCGCTGTGCCTCGCGGCGGGTTGCGCCGCCACATGGGCGCAGGCCGCCTATCCGGGCAAGCCCGTGCGCATCATCGTGCCGTACCCGGCGGGCGGCACCACGGACATCATCGCGCGCATTGCAGCGAACCAATTGACCGAGCGGCTCAAGCAGTCGTTCATCGTGGAGAACAAGGCCGGGGCGAGCGGGGCGATCGGCTCGCTGGCCGTGGCGCAGGCGGCCCCCGATGGCTACACGCTGGTGATGGCGACGGCCAGCTCGCACGGCATCAACTCGGCGCTGCAAAAGAACCTGCCCTACGACGCGGTGAAGGATTTCGCGCCGATCACCGTGGTGGCCAACACGCCCAACATCATCATCGCCAATCCCGGTGTGCCGGTGAAGAACCTCAAGGAACTGATCGCGCTGGCGAAGTCCGAGCCGGGCAAGCTCAATTTCGGTTCGACCAGCGCGGGCGGCTCGCCGCACATGAGCGCCGAACTGCTCAAGATGATGGCCGGCATCGACATGACGCATGTGCCGTACAAGGGCGCCGCGCCCATGCTCACCGACCTGATCGGCGGGCAGGTGCAGATCGGCTTCGACAACCTGCCGTCGAGCATCGGCTTCGTGAAAAGCGGCAAGGTGCGCGCGCTGGCGGTGACCACGGCCAGGCGCTGGCCGGGCGCGCCCGACATTCCCACGGTGGCTGAAAGCGGTGTGCCGGGCTATGAGGTGTCCGGCTGGTTCGGCCTGCTGGCTCCCGCGGGAACGCCCAGGGAGATCCTGGACAAGATCCAGTCCACCATCGCCGAAGCCGTGAAATCGCCGGACGTGGCCAAGCAGCTCAACGACCTGGGCGCGGAGCCGGTGGCCAACAAGCCGGACGTTTTCGCGCAGGAAATCAGGGACGATGTGGAGAAGTGGCGCAAGGTGGTCCAGACCACGGGCGTGAAGCTGGACTGATGCCCGCGCGTGATGCGGCAATCGTAGAATCACGCCCATGAACATCACCAAAGACACAGCGGTCACGCTGCACTACAGGATCACGGAGCCCGCCACCGGCAAGCTGCTGGATTCGGGCGACGTGGCCTATCTGCATGGCGGATACGAGAACATCTTCCCCAAGGTCGAGGCCGCCATGGAGGGGCAGGCCGCGGGGTTTTCCGCCGCCGTCGATCTGGCGGTCGCCGATGCTTTCGGCGAGCGCGACGAGAGCCTGGTGCGCGTGATCCCCAAGAGCGAATTCCCGCCCGGGGTGAAGGTCGGAGGCCAGTTGCAGGGGCCCTCCAGCGACGGCCACATGATGGTTTTCAACGTCGTGAAGATCAAGGGCCCCGAAGTGCATCTGGACGGCAACCATCCGCTGGCCGGCAAGGCGCTGCGCTTTGCCGCCAAGGTGACGGAAGTGCGCGCCGCCACGCCGGAAGAGATTTCGCACAGGCACGTGCACGGCGGACACGGCCATCATCATTGATTCCATCCGTGAGACCCCATTGAACAAGCCGGAGCATGCCAGCCGCATGCTCCGGCTTTTTTCATGCCGACTCGGTCAGCGCGGGCTTTCTCAGCGCTGGCGCAGCAGGGCGCGCCTGAGCAGGCGCGATGCGCGGTCGCGGATCTGGAACGGGCTGTGGCCGGGCAGCGGCTGCGCCTTGGCGCGCCGGCAGGCCTGCAGGAAGTCGTCCAGGATCGGACGCGCGTCGAGAATGCTGCCATCGTGGGCGCGGAACTCCGGGTGCCACTGCGTCGCGGCGATGTAGCCGCGCCCTTGCATGGCGTGGCGGCGGATGGCCTCGGGCACGGCGTCGGGATAGCTCCATGCCTCGATGCCGAAACCGGGGGCGATCTGCTTGATGCCCTGATGGTGGATGCTGTTGACCCTGGCCTGCGCGATCCCCGGATACAGCCGCGCGAGCCGCGTATGGGGCACGATCTCGATATCGTGGAAATGCTGGTCGTAGGTGACCGGGTCGCGGTGCCGCTGCGCGCCGGGATGCTGGGTCTCGATATCCTGGTACAGCGTTCCGCCGAACGCCACGTTGATGAGCTGCAGCCCCCGGCACACACCGAAGATCGGCTTGCCCGCCTGCTCGAAGGCTTCCACCACGGCAAGGTCGTAGAGGTCGCGCACGCGGTCGCCGAGCCAGGCATCCTTGAGCGGTTCCTCGCCGTAGCTGCCGGGCCAGACGTCCGCGCCGCCATGCATCACCACGCCGTCCAGCCACCCGGCGTAGTGGTTGAGCGTCACGTCGCCGAGAGCCGTCTCGCCGGTCGGGCAAGGCACCATCACCACCATCGCGCCGGCCGACATGATCCAGTGGGCGATGGTCTGCTCCACATATTGCAGGGTCTTGTTGGTGAACATCGGGCGGCCGGGATCGGCATGCGAAAAGCAGGCCGACAAGCCGATCTTCAGGCGCTGGGCGGAACTGGCAGAAGTCATTGATAGCCGATCTTTACGATATGCGGCGCGGCGCCGCCGCGCAGGCGCACGCGTTGTCCATCTTCTTTCCCTCTTTGTAACACGGCCTGCGCATGGTATGGGCCGGACATGGTTTTCTTCCCGCCCGGGCCGTGTAGGCCGCCGCCCCCAATACGCGTCGGTAGGGAAAGCGAGAGTTGATTCGATATCAAGTTGATTCGCGTCAAGCGCTATGCTGTAGATGCTGGCAAGATGCAGCTAGTCCAATGAACTATTGGATTGTTAATTTCGATACAGGAGAAGTTGATGCAAGTGCAAGTCCACACCAATGACAAGATCCAGGGCGGCGAATCCCTGGCGCAGTGGGTGCAGCAGGAAGTTGCCACCCGCCTCGCACGTTTCAAGGAAAGCATTACGCGCGTCGAGGTTTACTTCTCCGATTCGGACGGCGCCGCCAAGGCGGGCGCGCAGGACAAGCGCTGCGTGATCGAGGCGCGCCCCGCCGGCCGCCAGCCGGTGGCCGCGAATGCGGAAGCACCCAAGGTGGCCGAGGCGCTCACCGCGGCGCTGGAGAAGCTGATGCGCGGACTGGAAGCCGATCAGGGCAAGGCCCGCGACAAGAACAACCGCGAATCCATCCGCGACGCGGAACAGCCCTGAATTCCCGATACTTTCCGGATGAGCAACGCCCGGCGGCCCAACGCCCCGGGCGTTTTCTTTTCTTCTCTTTTCTTTTTTGGCTTTTCGGGCCTGGAGCGCGCCGGATCGGGCGTCAAAAAGAGCTGCCGGAGGTCTTGAGAAACGCTTCCTCTTCGGCGGTGCTCTGCCTGGCGAGGATTGCGTTGCGGTGCGGATACCTCCCGAACCGCTCCACGATGGCGCGGTGGCGCAGTGCGAAGTCGAGATTCCCGGGGTTGCCCAGGGCGGTGAACCGGCGGACCGATTCTTCCTGCACCACGATGGACTCGCTGTGCATCAGCGGCATGTAGGCAAACGCGCGCTGCGCCTGCGTGAGGCCCGCGTCCAGCCCGAGGGCAATGACTTCCTGCGCGAGCACCAGGGCCATGCCGTCCTGAGCGAAGGAGCGGGGAGTGCCGCGCCAGACATTGCGCGAGAACTGGTCGAGCACGATGATCTCCGCGAGCCGGCCCAGTGCGTCGCCGCGCCAGCGCCAGCACTCGCCGCGCGCGGCCTGCTCCAGAACCTGCCCGAAGCGCTCGCCGATGGCGAGGTCGAATGCGTCGTCCTTGGCGAACCATTGCTCCGGGGTGGATTCCTCGAACCAGAACCGGATCACGGACCGGGCCGTTGCGTCATGGGCTTGTGGGGTCATGAGGCAAATGTAGCCTGCCCAGACGCCAAATGAAAGACTGGCCGCCGCCATGGCCGATGGCGCCGCTTGACGCGGCGAACGTAAAAAAAGCGCCCGGAGGCGCTTTTCCCAATGCTGGCAATGAACGAGTGCCGGCTTACTTGCCAGCCATCACGCGAACCATTTCCAGGCACTTGTTGGAGTAGCCCCATTCGTTGTCGTACCAGGAGACGACCTTCACGAAAGTGCCGTCCAGGGCGATGCCCGCGTCGGCGTCGAAGATCGAGGTGCGGGTATCGCCGCGGAAGTCGGTGGCGACGACCTTGTCTTCGGTGTAGCCGAGCACGCCCTTGAGCGCGCCTTCGGACTGGGCCTTCATCTCGGCCTTGATTTCCTCGTAGGTCGCTGCCTTGTCGAGTTCCACGGTCAGGTCGACCACGGATACGTCGGAGGTCGGCACGCGGAAGGACATGCCGGTCAGTTTCTTGTTGAGTTCGGGGATCACCACGCCCACGGCCTTGGCTGCGCCGGTGCTGGAGGGGATGATGTTTTCCAGAATGCCGCGGCCGCCGCGCCAGTCCTTGTTGGACGGGCCGTCAACCGTCTTTTGCGTGGCGGTCGCTGCGTGCACGGTGGTCATCAGGCCGCGCTTGATGCCCCACTTGTCGTTGAGCACCTTGGCAACGGGTGCCAGGCAGTTGGTGGTGCACGAGGCGTTGGAGATGATGGCCTGGCCGGCGTAGGTCTTGTGGTTCACGCCGTAGACGAACATGGGGGTGTCGTCCTTGGAAGGGGCCGACATCAGCACCTTCTTCGCGCCGGCGGCGATGTGCTTTTCGGCGGCGGCCTTGTCCAGGAACAGGCCGGTGGATTCGATCACGATGTCGGCGCCGACTTCGTTCCACTTCAGGTTGGCGGGGTCGCGCTCCTGGGTCAGGCGGATCTTCTTGCCGTTCACGATCAGCGTGTTGCCCTCGACCTTCACGTCGCCCTTGAAGCGGCCGTGCACGGAGTCATAGCTCAGCATGTAGGCCAGATAGTCGGGCTCCAGCAGGTCGTTGATGCCAACGACTTCGATGTCGGAGAAATTCTGCACTGCCGAGCGCAGCACGTTGCGGCCGATGCGGCCGAAGCCATTGATACCAATCTTGATCGTCATAGTCTTGCCCCTGAAATAAAGTCAAAAAAACCGGAAATCGACAGGGCCGGGCAGGCGGATGAAAGGATCCGTCCGCCTGCGGCGCCTGAAACCTGGATCAACGCGCGCGCTGCAGCGCGGCCTGCACCGTTTCCGCCACGTTCTCGGGTGTGAAGCCGAAGTGCTTGAACAGCACGGGAGCCGGAGCCGACTCGCCAAAGGTGTCGATGCCGACGACGGCGGCGCAGCCGTACTTCCACCAGAAGTCGGTCACGCCCATCTCGACGGCGATACGCGGCAGGCCCTCGGGCAGCACGAGCTTCTTGTAGCGGGCTTCCTCGCGGTCGAAGGTGGTGGTGCTGGGCATGGAGACCACGCGCACCGGGATCTTCTTGTCGGCCAGCAGCTTTTGCGCGGCCACGGCCAGGTGCACCTCGGAGCCGGTGGCGATGATCACGGCCTTGGCCTTCCTGTTCAGCCCCACGTCCGCGGGCTCGCAGAGCACGTAGGCGCCGCGCGAGATGTCGCCCAGATCGTTCTTGGCGAGGTAGGGCAGGTTCTGGCGCGACAGCAGCAGTGCGGTGGGCTTGTTGCGGTTGGACAGCGCCACGCTCCACGCCACGGCGGTTTCCGCGGTGTCGGCGGGACGCCAGACGTCCAGGCCCGGGATCAGGCGCAGGCTGGCGGCGTGCTCGATGGACTGGTGCGTCGGGCCGTCTTCGCCCAGGCCGATGGAGTCGTGCGTGAACACGTGGATCACGCGCTGCTTCATCAGCGAGGCCATGCGGATGGCGTTGCGGCTGTAGTCGCTGAACGTGAGGAATGTGCCGCCGTAGGGGATGAAGCCGCCGTGCAGCGCGATGCCGTTCATCACCGCGGCCATGCCGAACTCGCGCACGCCGTAGTTGATGTGGCGGCCGCCGGCCCGGACGGTCTTCTCGCCGAGCTGCACTTCGACCTGGACCACGTTGCCCTGCTCGTCGAAACGCAGCGCGGGCGTGCTCTTGGTGTTGGTGAGGTTGGAGCCGGTGAGGTCGGCGCTGCCGCCGAGCAGCTCGGGCAGGCGGGCGGTGAAGGTTTCCAGCGCGAGCTGGCTGGCCTTGCGGCTGGCGACGGTCTCGGCCTTGGTGTGGGCGGCGATCACCGTGTCCACGGCGGTCTGCGCGAAGTGGCGCGGCAGGTCGCCGGCCATGCGGCGCGTGAATTCGGCCGCCAGTTCGGGGAAGGCCGCGGCATAGGCGTCGAAGCGTTCCTGCCATGCGGCTTCGGCGGCTTTGCCGGCTTCCTTGGCGTCCCAGTCGGCATAGACTTCGGCCGGGATCTCGAACGGAGCGCTGCTCCAGCCGATGGCGTTGCGCGTGAGCGTGATTTCGTCGGCGCCGAGCGGCTCGCCGTGGGCCTTGGAGGTGTTGGCGCGGTTGGGCGAGCCCTTGCCGATGCTGGTCTTGCAGACGATCATCGTCGGCTTGTCGGAGCCCGCCTTGGCGCTGGCGATGGCCGCGTCGATGGCGTCGGCGTCATGGCCGTCCACCGGGCCGATCACGTTCCAGCCGCATGCGCGCATGCGCTCGGGCGTGTTGTCGATGAACCAGGGGGCGACCTGCCCGTCGATGCTGATTCCGTTGTCGTCGTACAGCGCGATCAGCTTGTTGAGCTTCCAGGCGCCGGCCAGCGAGATCGCTTCCTGGCTGATGCCCTCCATCAGGCAGCCGTCGCCGAGGAACACATAGGTGTTGTGATCGACGACCTGGTGGCCTTCGCGGTTGAATTCCGCGGCCAGCAGCTTCTCGGCCAGCGCGAAGCCCACGGCGTTGGTGATGCCCTGGCCCAGCGGGCCGGTGGTGGTTTCCACGCCGGGGGTGATGCC
>NZ_JBEBOW010000081.1:0-16828 GCF_040396215.1 Diaphorobacter ruginosibacter
TTCACAGATTTCCCAGGCAGGTGCGCAATGAGCGAACAACAGACGGACAGACCGGTTTCCTCCTCCCATGCTTTGCCGGCCGAGCAGGCCAGAAAGGAGCTGCTGGGCGCATCGGCCGACCGCCATTGGTGGCAGCGCGCCACGGTGTGGATCGGCGTGGCGGTGCTGGCCGCCGCCGCCGTGGGCGCCTATGCGTGGAGCAGGAGCAGCGCCGCCCGGGCCGCGCCGCAATTCGTGAGCCAGCCCGTGGGCAAGGGTGATATCACGCTCACGGTCATGGCCAACGGCACCTTGCAGCCGACCCGCTCGGTCACCATCGGCAGTGAACTGTCGGGCACCGTGAGCCGCGTGCTGGTGGACGTGAACGACACGGTGAAAAAGGGCCAGGTGCTGGTGGAGCTCGATCCCACCAAGCTGCGCTCGCAGGTGGAGCGTTCGCAGGCGTCGCTTGCCTCGGCGCAGGCCAATCTGGCCCAGGCCAATGCCACCGTGGCCGAGGCGCAGGCCAACCTCAAGCGGCTGGAGGAGGTACACCGCATCTCCGGCGGCAAGGTGCCGGCGGCAAGCGAAATGGACACGGGCCGCGCGACGCTCGACCGCGCGGTCGCCGCGAAGAACGCCTCCGCCGCGGCGGTCAAGGACGCGCAGGCGGCGCTGGCGTCGGACGAGACCAATCTGTCCAAGGCCTCCATCGTCTCGCCGATCAACGGCGTGGTGCTGACGCGCTCCGTCGAGCCCGGCAACGCGGTGGCTGCGTCCCTGCAGGCCGTCACGCTGTTCACGCTGGCGGAGGACCTGTCGCAACTGCGCCTCGATGTGAACGTGGACGAGGCCGACGTGGGCAGCGTCAGGCAGGGGCAGGAGGCCAGCTTCACGGTGAGCGCCTATCCCGGCCGCAGCTTCCCGGCGCGCGTGGCGCGCGTGGCATTCGGCTCGACCACCACGGACAACGTCGTCACCTTCACCACCCGCCTGAACGTGGACAACGAGGACCAGACGCTGCGCCCCGGCATGACCGCATCGGCCACCATCATCTCCACCCAGCGCAAGGACGTCATGCTGGTGCCCAACGCCGCGCTGCGCTTCACGCCGGTGCAGCAGGCGGCGCCTTCGGGCGGATCAGCCCCGGCGGGAGGCGCGAGTGGTGGCAAGAGCGGCGGCGCGGGCATCATGGGCCAGCTCATGCCCCGCCCGCCGCGCATGAGCGGATCGTCCCGAGGCTCCGACGAACCCGCGTTGCCCGCGGGCCAGGGCCGCGTCTGGATCGATGAAGGCGCAAGCGCGCGTGCGCTGGTGGTGCGCACAGGCATCACGGATGGCCGCAGCACCGAAGTCACCAGCAGCGAGCTGCAGCCCGGCATGCGCGTGATCACCGACCAGCGCGCGGCGGGAGCCAAGTGATGGGGACGAGCACTCCGCTGATCGAGCTGCGCGACGTCACCAAGACCTACGGCACGGGCAGGCTCGCGTTCCAGGCGCTCAAGGGCGTGAACCTGAGGATCGAGCAGGGCGATTTCGTCGCCATCATGGGGCCCAGCGGCTCGGGCAAATCCACGGCCATGAACACGCTCGGATGCCTTGACCGGCCCACCACCGGCGAGTATCTGTTCAAGGGGGCGCACGTCGAGAATCTCTCGCGCGACGAGCGCGCGCTGCTGCGCCGCAAGTACCTGGGTTTCGTGTTCCAGGGATTCCACCTGCTGCCGCGCACGTCGGCCCAGGAAAACGTGGAGCTGCCCCTGCTGTATCGCGGCGAGCCGGCCGCGCAGCGCCATGCGGCCGCCCGCAAGGCGCTCGCGGCCGTGGGGCTGGACGGCTGGGAGCATCATGGCCCGTCGGAGCTCTCGGGCGGACAGCAGCAGCGCGTGGCCATCGCGCGCGCCATCGTCACGGAGCCGCTGGTCCTGCTTGCCGACGAGCCCACGGGCAACCTGGACACGCAGCGCAGCAACGAGATCATGGAGTTGCTGTGGCGCCTGAACGTGGACCGGGGCATCACCGTCCTGATGGTTACGCACGAGCCCGACATGGCCGCCTATTCGCGGCGCATCGTGCGCTTCAAGGATGGCCGCATGGACAGCGACGAGCCCAATCCGGCGCCCCTCATGCCGGGCTGCCAGGGCGGCGCGGCGCAGCCGGAGGTGCGCTGATGTTTCTGAACACCATCTGGTTGGCGCTGCGCTCGATCCGCCGCAATCTGCTGCGTTCCTTCCTTACCGTGCTGGGCATCGTGATCGGCGTGAGCGCGGTGATCACCATGGTCACCCTGGGCAACGGCGCGACGCGCGCGGTGCAGGACCAGATTTCAGGCCTGGGCACCAATCTGCTGCAGGTACGGCCCGGGCAGCGCATGGGGCCGGGCTCCACCACGGCGCCGTCGTTCAAGGACACCGATGCGGATGTGATCGCGCAGCAGATCGGAGGCATCCTGGCGGTCGCGCCGGAGGCGCGTTCTTCCGCCACGTTGGTCGCGGGCGGCCGCAACTGGTCGAGCAGCGTGATCGGCAGCACCAACGCATGGCTCGTCACCGGCAACTGGACGCTGGTGCAGGGGCGTGAATTCACCGACGAAGAGCAGAAGGCGGGCTCGGCGGTCTGCATCATCGGCGAGTCCGTTCGCCGGGAGCTGTTCGGCACGGATGACGTTCTGGGCGAGCGCCTGCGCGTCAAGAGCTTCTCCTGCGAAGTCATCGGCGTGCTGGGCTCCAAGGGGCAGGGCGCGTTCGGCAACGACCAGGACGACATGGTGCTGATTCCGCTGAAGACGCTGCAGCGGCGGCTGACCGGCAATACACGCGTGAACACGCTGCTGATCTCCATGGAGGAGCAAAGCGATCCGGAGCGCGTGAAATCCAGCCTCAACAGCCTGCTGCGCGACCTGCGCAAGCTGGCCAAGGGGGACGAGAACAACTTCAACATTCTCGACACCAAGCAACTGGCCGATACCTTGTCCGGAACGACCAAGGTGCTGACCATGCTGCTGGGCGCGGTTGCCGCCGTGAGCCTCCTGGTGGGCGGCATCGGCATCATGAACATCATGCTGGTGAGCGTGACCGAGCGCACGCGCGAGATCGGCCTGCGCCTGGCCATCGGCGCGCTGGAGCGCGAGGTGTTGCTGCAGTTCCTGATCGAGGCGGTGGTGCTGGCGGCTCTGGGCGGGCTGATCGGCATCGTGCTGGCGACCGCTGCATCGATCGTGCTCGCGCAGGTCATGCAGGTGCCGTTCCTGTTCAGTCCGGGCGTGAATCTGCTGAGCTTCGTGTTCTCGGCGGCGATTGGCGTGGTGTTCGGCTATTTCCCGGCCAGGCGCGCGGCGCGCCTCGATCCGATCGAGGCCCTGCGGCACGAATGATCGGCGCATGGCCGGAAGGCCGTCGGCGCCGTGGGCTGCGCCATGAAACTTTGCACGGCCTGGGGAGTCCGAAGGGAATCCTCCGCCGTGTTCAGTGTTCTCGACCTTGGGTGAATCAATGAAAAAGGCGGTTCGAAAACCGCCTTCTTGCGCTCAACATGAAACCCATGACAACCCGGCAAACCGCATGCGCCGGGCAATCCCTGGCGCCGTACTCAGCCGATCGCGAGCTGCACGCTCTTGTCGGCAGGGGCCTGGCGGGCGAGCCGCAGCGTCAGGACGCCATTTTCCAGGCGTGCGGAGCTTGCGGATGCATCGATGTCCTCGGCCAGCTCCCAACTGCGGCGCACGGTGCGCGGAGCGCCCTCGACGCTGGCCAGGTATACCTGCCGTCCTTCGATGCGGATTTGCAACTGCTCGCGGGAGAGTCCCGGTACGTCGAGCTCCAGCGCGATGCCCTTGTCATCGGAAGTCACCGTGAAATCGCTGGCGCTGGCGGACTGCAGCGTGTGCTGCATGAAACGCTGCATGGCCGCATCCGTGGCGCGTGGAAGGCCAAATGCTGTACGGCGGCTGATAACGGGTGCGAAAATCATCTCAAAGCTCCTGTGGCTAAAGGAATTTTTTTAAACATATCGCGCGCTTATTGAGAAAATGGGCGATGTTCCATGCATTTCAAGAGCCTGGCCCGCAAAGTTTTTCTCCTGGCGTGATATTTCCACGGCGGCTCATGGTCCACTTTCGTATGTTTCGTCCACTTATTCTTCCGCGGCTCGCCGCCTTCTGCTTCGCCGGCGCGGCGCTTCTGGCGGGATGCGGCTCCATCCCCAACGCCATGCCCGGGCTGGACAGGCCGGTCCCGTTCAGTCCGGCGGATTTCGACAACACCGGCATGTATACGAGGCACGTCCTGGCCTCGCAGTCGAAAACCTGCGAGGCGGCGCGCCGCGCCCTGCTCAGCCAGGGATATCTGGTGAACACCGCGACCGACGAACTGGTGACGGGGCGCAAGTATTTCCAGCCCACGAACGACATTCACTATCAGGTGGAGATGCGCGTGGTCTGCGCCACCGAGGGAAAGAACGACGAGAAGACCGCCGCCTACGCGAGCGCGCTGCAGGACCGCTATGTGATCAAGAAGATCAACAACTCGGCATCGCTTGGCGTGGGCGCGCTGGGCTCGGTGTCGCTGCCGGTGAGCGCGACCGATGACACCCTGGTCAAGGTCGGCAGCGAGACGGTGTCGGATCCGCGTTTCTACGAGCTGTTCTTCCAGCTCTTCGACCGCTATGTTCCGACGGCGACGCCGCAGGCCGATACACCCAGGTCCAGGGACGGCAAGACGCCGGCTCCTGTATCGCCGTCAGCCGAGGCCGGCCCGGAGAGCCGGGAGCCGCAAGCGGACGTGCAGACGCATCCCGTGATGACGTCGCACGTGCAGGCTCATGAGGCCGCGCCTGCCTTGCCGGGCGGGCAGAACGCCGCGGCGCAAACCACCTTGTCGTCGATCGACATGGTGATCTCGCAGCTCATGGCCGAGCAGCCCACGTCCGAAGCGAAGGATGAAGCGGCGGATGAAACCGCTTCACCGCCGCAGCAGGCCCGGCCATCCACGCCACCATCTTCCAACTGAGCGGTTCACCATGCCATCTTCCCGACGCCTGGCCTTGAAGGCCGGGGCCTTTTCACTATTGAGCGCGGGCCTGTTCCCGCTGGCGCCCATGCCGGCGATGGCGGCGGATAAAGACTCGCCCGATGTGCTCAGGATGGCGCTGGTGGAGAGCCTGTCCGGCCCGTTCGCCAACACCGGAGAGGCGGTGCTGCGCAACATCGCCTGGGCGGCCGAGCGCGTGAACCAGCGCGCCGGCGCGGTCAGGCTGCAACTGCTGCGCTATGACAGCAAGGGCCAGAACGAGGAGGCGCTCTCGGCATTGCGCGCCGCCATCGACGATGGCGCCCGCGTGATCCTGCAGGGCAATTCCTCGGCGACGGCGAGCGCGCTGATCGACGCCATCGGCAAGCACAACGAACGCGAGCCTGACAAGCGCGTGCTGTTCCTGAACTATTCGGCGGTCGAGCCTTCGCTCACCAACGAGAAATGCAGCTTCTGGCACTTTCGCTTCGATGCGCACGCGAACATGCGCATGGCGGCCCTGATGGATGTGATCCGCGCCGATCAGTCGCTCAAGGGCGTGTACCTGATCGGGCAGGACTACAGCTTCGGCCAGGCCGTATTGCGCGAGGCGGCCGGGCAGCTCGCCGCGCAGCGCCCCGACGTGAAGATCCTGGGGCGTGAACTGCACCCGGTCGGGCGTGTGAAGGATTTTGCGCCCTATGCCGTCAAGATCAAGGCCAGCGGCGCGCAGGCCGTCATCACGGGCAACTGGGGCAATGACCTGACGCTGCTGGTGAAAGCGGCGCGCGACGTCGGCTATGACGGCATGTTCTACACCTTCTACGGCAACGCGCTCGGCGCGCCGGCGGCGCTCGGCGATGCGGGCGTGGGCAAGGTGGTCGCCGTGGCCGACTGGCTGCCCAACCTGCAGACGCCGCAAAGCGAGGAGTTCTACAAATCGTTCCGCGCACGCTTTCCCAGGCCGCAGGACGATTACGTGCACATGCGCATGCAACTGATGATCGAGGCGCTGGCGCAGGCGGCGCAGCGCGCGGCAAGCACCAGCGACGTGGTGGCGATCGCACGCGCGCTGGAGCATGCAGATGTCAGCCTCTACGGCCAGCGCGGCGTCATGCGCGCGGCTGATCATCAGTTCCAGCAGGACCTGGCGGTCGGCGTGATGGAGCGAGCGGGCTCGCCCGGTGTCAAATTCGATGTGGAGGGATCCGGCTACGGCTTCCGTGTGATCCGCGTGATTTCCGCCGACAAGGCGCGGCAGCCGACGACCTGCAGGATGGTTCGTCCCTGAGAGAGTCCGCGCGTTGCGCGCGCGGAATCATGCGGTGTCACGGGCTGCCATGCCGGTCTGGCCGGGCGTCGGAGGCAGGCCACTTCAAACGATGGAATTCACGCCGCAGGCCGGCCGATGCCGTCGCTGGCCGGCTGCCATACCGTGCCTGTTCCATGCGCAGCAGCCATGCGGCGATGGCCTGCGCTCTTTCCCGTGATTGCGGGCTTGCGCCGAAATGCTCACGCACCCGCGAAGCCATGGCGCGCGGCGGCAGGTGAGCGGCCAGCGTCAGCCCTGCTCGCGCAAGGCGCCGGCGCGCGGCGCCCAGCATCCGCTGCCAGGGATCCTGTCGATTCTTTTCCCACAGTGACCATGCGATGCCCGCCAGCGCGGCGAGACCGGCGGCCAGCCCGAGCAGTCGCGCGAGATCCTGCCATGACGGGGTCTGCATGCCCAGGGCGCGCAGCAAGTCGAACTGGCGCTGCTGCGTGTAGCCGAGCACCCATTGGTTCCAGCCGTTGTTCACCGCTTCCCATGCGGCCCGCAGTTTTGAAATCGTGCCGGGGCTGATGACCGTGTCCATCGCCGTGCCAAGCGCGCCGCGCGGCGTCTGCAGCCGCAGGTACTGGCCCACGCGCGAGGGCATGACGGCGCCGGTCGGATCGACGCGGATCCAGCCGCGATCCTCGATCCACACCTCGGTCCACGCATGCGCGTCGGCCTGCCGCACGGTCCAGTAACCGTCGAAGGCGTTGACCTCTCCGCCCTGGTAGCCGGTGACGATGCGGGCCGGAATATCCAGCGCGCGCATCAGAATGGCGAATGCCGACGCGATGTGCTCGCAAAAGCCTTCCTTGCGATCGAACCAGAATTCATCCGCCGAATGCGTGCCGTACACGCCCGGGTCCAGCGTATAGGTATAGCCCTGGCTGCGCAGGCGCTGCAGGACCGCGTCCACGAACGCCACGGAGCCTTTGTCGGCCAGGCGGGGATCGGCGCGCATCTGACGGGCCAGCTCCAGTGTGCGCGGGTTGAACCCATGGGGCAGTTGCACGTAGGGATCGAGCTCACGCGTGCGCCTGAGCGGGCCGCTCTGGAAGTCGACGTAGCTTTGCGCGGTGTAGCGAAGCATGTTCGAGATCGGGCGGTTGACCACCCATTGCAGCGCGGGCGTCATGCGCGCTTGCATTCCCTGAGGCAGTTGCGGCGCCTGCCCGGCGGCATCCAGCAGCAGCAGCCAGTGGCGCCTGTTGGGCTCGATGGTCACTTCATACCGGACGGGCTCGCCGCGTACTTCGAGGCGCGCGGACGTGCTGCCATCCCGGCTAGCGCGGCCTTCGAGGCCGCTTGCGGCGAACCATTCCATGCCGTTGAAATACGACATGACCGGCCCGCGAAAATAGAGATGGCGCTGCTCGGGCGGGCGGGCCTGGGGCGTGTCGAAGCGGATGCGCATGGCGACGGCATCGTCCAGCGCCAGCGATGCTATGTTGCCGATCTTCATCTCCTCGGACAGGCCGCTGCGGCCGCTTGCGTCATTGCCGGGCATGCCCCACAGCGGCGCCATGCGTGGAAACAGCATGAACAGCACCAGCATGACCGGCGCGCCGAGCGCCGCCATGCCCGCCGCCGTGCGCATGCTCTGCATGAGCGTCGGGCGGCCCACGGGCATGTTCGAGTTGATGAGCGCCGTCAGCAATCCCAGCAGGCCCGCCAGCATGACGGCCGCCACCAGCAATGACTGCGAGAAGAAGAAGTTCGCCAGCAGTGTGAAGAAACCGAGAAAGAAAATCACCATGGCGTCGCGGCGCGCGCGCAGCTCCAGCGTCTTCAGCGCGAGCAGCATGATGATCAGCGTGACTCCCGCATCGCGGCCGACGATGGTGCGGTGCGAGAGCAGTGTCAGGCCGATGGCGGCCACGAGCAGCATCGCTTTCAGCCAGCGCGCTGGCAGTGGACGGAGAGTACAGGCGAGCCATGCGCGCCACAGCAGCAGGCCGTAGGCGAAGGGCATGGTCCAGGCGGGCACGTGTGGCGTCAGTGGTGAAATCACCCATCCCGCGACCAGCAGCAGCCACAGCGTATCGCGCATTTCCCTTGGAAGGCCGGACAGGCGCTCTGTCAGCCCGGGGCGGTCGGGGCCGGACGAGGGGCTGGAGGGAGTGGTGGATGCGTTCAGCACAGCGCCAGCGCCTCCAGGCAGCGGTGGCGGTGGGCCGTGCCGTGATCCTGGCCGATTTCCCTGCCGGGCAGGCGCAGGCCATAGTCCAGCCCCAGCCGGTCGGCCTGCAGCACCCAGGCTGCCAGCCGCGAGATGCGGGCTTCCCGGTCGGGCAGGCCGGTGAGGGCGAAGTCCAGCCAGAGCTCCTGCTCCTGGAGCTGCTGTGCATCGCGGCTGACGAGTTCGCCGGACCCCGCCGCGAACGACCTGGCCGCCTTCTTCCAGACGACGAGCTTGAGCGGATCGCCGCGACGATAGGCGCGCACGCCGTCAAACTCGCCCGCGCCCCGCGCCGATGCATGGCCCGCGCCCTGGGCGCGCGCCTCGCCGGGCGGCAGGGGCGGCGGCGTCTTTTCGGGCTGCGGATAGACCAATATCCGCGCCGCCGGCTTCCAGATGGCCCAGACGCGGAAGGTGCCCAGCGGATAGCGGGTCTCGGCCGTCAGCACGGGAACCGGATGCAGTCCACGTCGGGCGGGGGCGAATGCGATGCGCACCGCCGATGATCCCGCTGCGGGCACATCGGTGAACACCCATTTGCGGCTCCCGTGCAGAGCCAGCCCGATGGCGTAGCGGGGTCGTCCGCGTTCGCTGGCCAACGTGATTTCCAGGGGGCTTGCGCTGCCCGCGAACTGCGGCGCCGGATCGGCCAGGCGCAGAGTCAGCCCGCGCAGCGTGGCATGGCATACATGGATGCTGGCGGCCACGCAGCCCACCAGCAGGAAGGTCAGGAGATAGCCCAGGTTGAGCTGAAAGTTGATCGAGGCGACCAGCAGCAGGAGCAGCGTGAGCGCCAGCATCCAGCCGGCGCCGGTCGGCAGGATGTAGATATTGCGTTGCGTGAGCGTCAGGGTGTTGGTGCGGGGAATGCGCGACCACCACCATTGCCGCCACCAGCCGGACACTGGCGCCGCGGACTGTGCCGGCGCGTGCGCCAGCAGGGAAGCATCGGACTGCATGGGAAAAGAAGCCTCTCGCTGTATGCCTGCCATCCGCCGTCAGGGCAGTGGAGTGGCCTCGAGCATGGCGCGCACCTGCTCCACAGCGCCAAGGCCTGCGTCGCCGATGGGAACCAGCCGGTGCGCCACGGTCTGGGGAAGAATGGCCTGCACGTCATCCGGCGCGACATAGTCCCGCCCGCAGATGAGCGCCTGCGCCTTGGCTGCGCGCATCAGCGCGATCCCGGCGCGCGGCGACAGGCCTTGCAGGAACCAGCGGCCCGAGCGCGTGGCGGTGATCAGGTCCTGCACATAGTTCAGCAGCGCATCCGAGGCATGCACGGCGAGCACGAGACCCTGCAATTGCTCCAGTTCCGAGAGCGAGAGCTGGGGCAGAAGATGCTCGAGCATGTCACGCCGATCATGGCCGCAGAGCAGTTGGCGTTCGGCATGGCGGTCCGGGTAGCCCAGCGAAATGCGCATCAGGAAACGGTCGAGCTGCGACTCGGGCAGCGCAAAGGTACCCAGTTGGTCATGCGGATTCTGCGTGGCGATCACAAAGAACGGCTGCGGCAGCGCATGTGTCTCGCCTTCGACGGAAACCTGGCGCTCCTCCATGGCTTCGAGCAGGGCGCTTTGCGTCTTGGGGCTGGCGCGGTTGATCTCATCGGCCAGCAGCACCTGGGTGAATACCGGTCCCCGATGGAAAACGAAAGACTCCTTGCCGCGTTCATACACCGATACCCCCATGAGGTCGCTGGGCATCAGGTCGGCGGTGAACTGCACGCGCGAGAAGCGCAGGCCGAAGGTGGTCGCCAGCGCATGCGCCAGGGTGGTCTTGCCCACGCCGGGGACGTCTTCGATCAACAAATGTCCACCGGCGAGCAGGCATGCAACGCAGTCCTGAACCTGGGATTCCTTCCCCACGATCACCGTGTTAAGCTGATCCAGGAGAGACTTGATTTTTTGCTGTGCGTGCATGGCCGGACGTTAATCGATAAGTACAAGAGACATTGAAATGACTTTGAGCAAGACGGGACTGTTCACCCACCGGGATTGTTGGAAGCATGAAATGGGCCCGGGGCATCCCGAGTGCCCGGCGCGGCTTGACGCCATCGAAGACCGGCTGCTTGTTTCTGGGGTGGCTGACGCACTGGAACGATACGATGCTCCTTTGGCATCCCTCTCGGACATAGAACTTGCGCATGATCGCATGTATGTGGCCTCCGTGCGCGGAATGTCGGACCGGGTCGTGGAGGAACAACTGGCTGGCGGCTCCGCCTACCAGCAGATCGATACCGACACCTCGATGAACGCGCACACCTGGACTGCCGCGCTGCGCTCCGCCGGAGCAGCCATCGCCGCGACGGACGCGGTGATGTCGGGCGAGCTCGAGAACGCGTTCTGCAGCGTGCGGCCGCCGGGGCACCATGCCACGCGCAACAAGGCCATGGGTTTTTGCTTTTTCAACAATGTGGCAATCGCCGCCAAATACGTGCTGGATCGCCACCATCTCAAGCGCGTAGCCATCGTGGATTTTGATGTGCATCATGGAAATGGCACGGAAGATATCCTGGCCGGCGACGATCGCACGCTCATGGTCAGCATCTTCCAGCACCCGTTCTACCCTTACAGCGGCGACCAGCATCCCGCCTCGAATATGGTGAACGTTCCGGTGCCCGCCTACACCAAGGGCATGGATGTCCGTGAAATAGTCGAGATGGTCTGGATGCCGCGGCTGGAAGCGTTCAAGCCCGAGATGATTTTCGTGAGCGCGGGTTTCGACGCGCACCGCGAGGACGACATGGGCCAGCTCGGATTGAACGAGCAGGACTACGCCTGGATCACCCAGCGCATCAAGGACGTGGCGCGGCGCTTCAGCAAGAACCGCATCGTCTCGTGTCTGGAGGGCGGCTACATGATGGACCCGCTCGCGCGCAGCGTCGAGGCGCACATCCGCGTGCTGGCGGATCTTTGAATCCACGGCTTCCCTTTCACGGGCGTTCGTGCCGTGGCGCACCAGCCGGGCAGTGACGGCGCCGATACCGATGATGGACAGGACATGACTCTTGATACCTCCCGTTTTTCCGAAGGCCCGCTGCGCGTGCAGAGCGATGAGCGGGGCGTGGTCACGCTCACGCTCGATGATCCGGGACGCTTCAATGCGCTCGGCCATGAAATGCTCGCGGCGCTGCAGGCTGCGCTCAAGGACATCGCGGCGGACGAGTCCGTGCGCGTGGTCGTCCTTGCCGCCCACGGCAAGGCATTTTGCGCCGGGCACAATCTCAAGGACATGGCGGCCCATCCCGAGCTGCCGTTCTACCAGGACCTGTTCGCGCAATGCAGCCGCATGATGCTGGCCATCCACAAGCTGCCGGTGCCGGTGATCGCGCGCGTGCAGGGCATGGCGACGGCGGCTGGCTGCCAACTGGTCGCGCAGTGCGATCTGGCGGTCGCCAGCGAAGACGCTAGCTTTGCAACCAGCGGCATCCAGTATGGTTTGTTCTGCTCGACGCCCAGCGTGCCGCTGGTGCGCAACGTCCCCGCCAAGGTGGCGATGGAGATGCTGCTGACCGGCGAGTTCATCGACGCCAGGACCGCGCTGGAGCAGGGGCTGGTCAACCGCGTCGCATCGCCCGCGCGGCTCGATGCCGAAGTGGACAAGCTCGTCGAAGCGATTCTCTCCAAGCCGCGCGTGGCGGTGGCCATGGGCAAGGAGCTGGTGTACCGCCAGCGCGAAATGGGTATCGAGGCAGCCTACCAGCTCGCGGGCCAGACCATGGCGGTGAACATGATGGATGCCGATGCCCAGGAGGGTGCCTGCGCCTTCGCGCAAAAGCGCAAGCCGGTCTGGGGCAAGGCGTGATGGCGGCGGCCGGCAAGCGGTTGCGGCCACGGCGGCGATGACGGGACGGATGCGCGCCGATGGCATGGCTTGAAACGCTGGTCCAGGAGTTCCACGAGGCAAGCACCTGGGTGGAGCTGGCCGTCATTCTGGCCAGTCTTGCGATGGCCTATCTGGTCAGCCGCACGCTTGCGCGCCGCCTGAACCATCCCGAGTCGATCTGGCTGGGTCCCACGGCGCTGGGCGGTGTGATGTTCCCGCTGCTTTCGCTCGTGCTGGTCTATGTATCGACGGTCGTCGTCGAGCATTTCGTGCCGGTGTTCTTCCTGCGCGCGGCGGTGTCGGTGCTCACTTCGATCCTGCTGATGCGCTGGACGGCCAGGGTGCTGGCGGCGGCATTTCCCAACTCCGGGCTTGCACGTCTCGTGGAACGCATGTTTTCCTGGTTCGTGGCGCTGGTCGCCATCCTGTGGATACTGGGACTTCTGCCGCAGGTGCTCAAGGAGCTGGACGGCATCAATGTCGCGTTCGGCAAGACCGACATCACGCTGCTCACGCTGATCCGTGGAACGCTGACGGCCGGGCTGATGCTGGTGACCACGCTGTGGATTTCCGCCACGTTCGAGCGCCGCGTGCTCGATGGCATGGTGAATGACCTGTCCATGCGCAAGGTGCTGATGAACGTGACGCGCGCGCTGCTGGTGCTCGTCGGCCTGCTCTTTGCCCTGTCCGCCGTGGGCGTTGATCTCACGGCGCTGTCCGTGCTTGGCGGCGCGATGGGCGTCGGCCTGGGCTTCGGCATGCAGAAGCTGGCTGCCAACTATGTCAGCGGGTTCGTGATCCTGCTCGAACGTTCGCTGCGCATCGGCGACAACGTGCGCGTAGATGGATTCGAAGGGCGCATCACCGACATCAAGACCCGCTACACGCTGATCCGCGCGGGCAATGGGCGTGAGTCGATCGTGCCCAATGAAAGCATCATCACGCAGCGCGTGGAGAACCTCTCGGTTGCGGATATGCGCTTCAACGTCACCACCAGCATCGGCGTGGGCTATGACAGCGACGTGGCGCAGGTCCGGCAAATCCTGGCCGATGCCGCCAAGGCGCAAAAGCGTGTGCTCGCATCGCCCGAGCCGGTGGCATACCTGGCCAACTTCGGGACGGATGCGATCGAGTTCAGCCTGAATTTCTGGATCGGCGATCCGGCGGCGGGTGTCGCCAACGTGAAGTCGGACGTGAACATCGCGCTGCTCAAGGGGCTGCGGGATGCGGGCATCGACATTCCGTTTCCGCAGCGGGTCATCCATCTGGAGGGCGCCGCCTGTGCGTCGCCGGACAGGGCTGGAGCCGCCCCGGATGACGCCAGGCTTGCGTCACGCTTGTGACTGGGGGAGTTTTTGTCAGGACTCGTCTGGATTGATTTCTGCTACGATTGATGTCAATAAAAGCACGATCGTTCTTTTTCTAAAAACCAGTCATTCATCAAATGAGTAGCCGCATATGCTGCGCTGCGGGATAGAATGATCCGGTTTACGTTAACGTCAACTGAATCGAATCAGTTAATAAACTTAAGGAGCCGCAGCAATGAAGGTTTTGGTCCCTGTCAAACGCGTGGTGGACTACAACGTGAAGGTCCGGGTGAAGTCGGACGGCACGGGAGTGGACATCGCGAACGTGAAGATGTCGATGAACCCGTTTGACGAGATCGCCGTCGAAGAAGCCGTGAGGCTGAAGGAAAAGGGCGTGGTCACGGAAGTGATCGCCGTGTCCTGCGGCGTGGCGCAGTGCCAGGAAACCCTGCGCACGGCCATGGCCATCGGTGCGGATCGCGGCATCCTGGTCGAGACGACGCAAGAGCTCCAGCCCCTGGCCGTCGCCAAGCTGCTGAACGCACTGATCGCGAAGGAGCAACCCGGCCTGATCATCCTGGGCAAGCAAGCCATTGACGACGATTCCAACCAGACGGGCCAGATGCTGGCGGCGCTGGCCGACTTGCCGCAGGCCACTTTCGCATCCAAGGTGGAAGTGGCGGGCGACAAGGTCAACGTCACGCGCGAAGTGGACGGCGGGCTGGAAACCCTGAGCCTGTCGACGCCTGCGGTCATCACCACCGACCTGCGCCTGAACGAGCCGCGTTACGTGACGCTGCCCAACATCATGAAGGCCAAGAAGAAGCAGCTCGACGTTGTCAAGCCGGAAGATCTGGGCGTGGATGTCGCGCCGCGCCTGAAGACCCTCAAGGTGGCGGAGCCCGCCAAGCGGGGCGCGGGCGTGAAGGTGCCGGACGTGGCGACTCTGGTGGACAAGCTCAAGAACGAAGCCAAAGTGATCTGAGGAGAGAACGGAAATGACAGCACTCGTAATTGCAGAACACGACAACGCCTCGATCAAGAGCGCCACGCTGAACACCGTCACCGCGGCCAAGGCCTGCGGCGGTGATGTGCACGTTCTGGTCGCGGGAGACGGCGCAGCCGCTGCCGCCCAGGCCGCGGCACAGATCGCTGGAGTCTCCAAGGTCATCCTGGCCGAAGGCGCGAGCCTCAAGGACGGACTGGCCGAGAACGTGGCGGCGCAAGTCCTGGCCATCGCGGGCGACTACAGCCACATCCTGTTCCCGGCGACAGCCTCGGGCAAGAACGTCGCGCCGCGCGTGGCGGCCAAGCTGGACGTGGCGCAGATCAGCGACATCACCAAGGTGGACGGCGCCGACACCTTCGAGCGCCCGATCTACGCGGGCAACGCGATTGCCACGGTGCAAAGCGCGGACAAGACCAAGGTGATCACGGTGCGCGGCACGGGCTTTGATGCAGCAGCCGCCACCGGAGGCTCCGCTTCCGTGGAGGCGGTTGCAGCAGTGGCGGATTCCGGCAAGAGCGCCTTCGTGGGCCGCGAAGTCACGAAGAACGACCGCCCCGAGCTGACGGCGGCCAAGATCATCGTCTCGGGCGGCCGTGCGCTGGGCTCGGCGGAGAAGTTCCAGGAAGTGATGACACCGCTGGCGGACAAGCTGGGCGCAGCCATCGGCGCATCGCGCGCAGCGGTGGACGCGGGCTACGCTCCGAACGACCTGCAGGTTGGGCAGACGGGCAAGATCGTCGCGCCGCAACTGTACATCGCGGCGGGGATTTCCGGCGCGATCCAGCACCTGGCCGGCATGAAGGACTCCAAGGTGATCGTCGCGATCAACAAGGACGAAGAAGCGCCGATCTTCTCGGTGGCCGACTATGGCCTGGTGGCTGACCTGTTCACCGCCGTGCCCGAGCTGGTCAAGGCACTGTAAGTCGATCGGGCCATAAAACGGGGCATCGTGCGCGATGCCCTTTTTTTCGCCAGTTTTTGTAATTTTTATTTGAAGTACCGCCATGAGCTACGTCGCACCTCTGAAGGACATGCTGTTTGACATCGAGCACCTCGCCCGGATCGAGCAGATTGCCAGTATTCCCGGCTTCGAAGATGCAGGTCTCGAAACCGCGCAGGCCGTTCTGGAGGAATGCGCCAAGCTGTGCGAAGGTGTCGTGGCTCCGCTCAATGTCGCGGGCGATCTCGATCCTTCGTCGTGGAAGGACGGCGTGGTGACCACGACGCCGGGCTTCAAGGAGGCTTTCAGGCAATATGCCGAAGGCGGCTGGCAAGGCTTGCAGCACCCCGTGGAATTCGGCGGCCAAGGCCTGCCCAAGGCCATCGGCGCAGCCTGCATCGAGATGCTCAACAGCGCCAACCTGAGCTTTGCCCTGTGCCCGCTGCTGACCGATGGCGCGATCGAGGCGCTGCTCACCGCCGGCAGCGACGAGCTCAAGGCCACGTATCTCGAGAAGCTGGTGACCGGCGAGTGGACCGGCACGATGAACCTGACCGAGCCGCAGGCGGGCTCCGACCTCGCGCTGGTGCGCACCAAGGCCGAGCCGCAGCCCGACGGCAGCTACAAGGTGTTCGGCACCAAGATCTTCATCACCTACGGCGAGCATGACATGGCGGACAACATCGTCCACCTGGTGCTTGCGCGCGTGGCCGGCGCGCCCGAGGGCGTGAAGGGCATCAGCCTGTTCGTCGTGCCCAAGTTCCTGGTGAACAAGGACGGCTCGCTGGGCGAGCGCAACGACGTGCACTGCGTCTCCATCGAGCACAAGATGGGCATCAAGGCGTCGCCCACGGCGGTGCTGCAGTTCGGCGATCATGGCGGCGCGCTCGGCTATCTGGTCGGCGAGGAAAACCGCGGCCTTGAATACATGTTCATCATGATGAACGCCGCGCGCTACGCGGTGGGCGTGCAGGGGATTGCCGTGGCCGACCGCGCCTATCAGAAGGCCGCGGCATACGCCAGGGAGCGCGTGCAGAGCCGTCCGGTGGATGGCAGCGTGAAGGGCAGTGCCACCATCATTCATCATCCCGACGTGCGCCGCATGCTCATGACCATGCGGGCCTATGTGGAGGGCTGCCGCGCGATGGCGCTGACCGGTGCGGCGGCCTACGATGCCGCCCACCACCATCCCGATGCGCAGGTGCGCGCCGACAACGCCACGTTCTATGAATTCCTCGTGCCGCTGATCAAGGGCTACAGCACCGAGA
>NZ_JBEBOW010000082.1:0-16727 GCF_040396215.1 Diaphorobacter ruginosibacter
TTCAAACTGTCCGGCCCGGCCCCGCGCATCGCCACGCGCCACGCCCAACGCTCCGTACAAGGATTGCGCGGCCGCCACTTGCCGTTTGCGCAGGTGCATGGGCATGGGGCGTGGAAAGTAGGCGTAGTCTTCGCTTGGGGGCGTGCCGCCGCGGTAGTCGTCCAGCAGCGCGCGGCTCAATTCGTCACGCAGTGCGCCGGCGACCTGGATGAACTGGCCGGGCTGGAGATTGGCGCCGCTGGGCGCCATGCGGGCCGCCGCCAGCAATCGAAGAAGCAGCGCGTCGGGCACCTCCCGAGGGAGATAGCCGCGTATCGAACGGCGGTCTTGCAGAAAATCCAGGGCGTTTGCTGCCCGGGCGTCGCCCATCATGATGACATCCTTTGCGCGGCCACGACGCAGGCCGCTCCAATTCCACCGGCTCCCGCGATCGCGGCCAGCCCGAGTCCTTCGCCGCAGCCGTGCGCGCTTCCGCCGGCGCGCTCCGTGAGGGTGGCAAGCAGCCTGACCAGCGCAATCGCTCCCGAAGCGCCGATCGGGTGGCCCCGCGCGAGTCCGCCGCCGCCGGTGTTGATGCGCTCTGGCGGCAGCCCGAGCGCCTGGCAGAAGGAAAGTCCCTGAACAGCGAATGCGTCATGCAGTTCGATGGCCTGCATGGCGGCGATCTCCAGGGGCCCGGACTGCAAGAGGCGGTCGGCGGCCCGCGCAAGCACCTTGCGCGCCGCATGCTCCGCGGCGGCCAGTGGCATGGCGGGATCGCCACCTACGCTGGCGCCCGCGATCCAGCGGGCCCTGGCCGTGAGAGCGTATCGCTCGCATGCCGCGCGCGACGCCAGCAGGACCAGCGCCGCGCCGTCCGCCCTGGCCGAGATGGTGAGGGCGCTCATGCCGGATGCGCGGCCGGCATCCTCGCGCGCATGCACGACGACGGGCATGCGCGCCGCCCGTGCGCGCGAGATGGAGCGCGGATACGCATCCGCCCGGAGCTCCGCGATCGTGGCGATTTCCGGCGAATGCCTGTCCTCGCGCGCGGCCGCCAGTGCGCGGTCATGGCTCGTGAGCGCATAGGCATCGAGTTGCCCGCGCGCCATGCCGAGCGCGAATGCATGCTCGCTCGCGGCGGCCAGCAGGTCGGGGTCCTGGCGAGGGTGGGGCGCGAAGGCGGGGCGCTCGAATGCCTGCGGCTGCCCGGCCGGGTGCATGGGCCTGGTCATGCGGATGGGTGAGCGGCTCCAGGCTTCCACGCCCCCCGCGATCACGATCTGCGCCTGCCCCGCGGCGATCATGGCAGCGCCCGTGGTGACCGCGTCGAGCCCGCTGCAGCACTGGCTGTCCACGGTGAGCGCAGCGCAATCATCGTTCAGGTTCGCGGCCAGTGCCGTCATGCGGGCGGGATTGCCGCCCGCGCCCAGGGCGTTGCCGAGAACGACCGCATCCACCGCCGCTTCGCCGAGCCGCGCGCGGCGCAGCAGCTCGCGCAGAACCG
This sequence comes from Diaphorobacter ruginosibacter, assembly GCF_040396215.1. GTDB lineage: Bacteria > Pseudomonadota > Gammaproteobacteria > Burkholderiales > Burkholderiaceae_C > Diaphorobacter_A > Diaphorobacter_A ruginosibacter_A. Next base: position 1,487 of record NZ_JBEBOW010000082.1, read on the forward strand.
GCGCCGCTATCTCGTGTGGATGCAAGGCATTGAATGCACCGCCCAGGGGGGCAACCGCGCTGCGCATCCAGCCGGCGATGAACGGGCCGTCGGCCCGGCCCGAAGCGGAGACCGGGTTCATGCGGTCCACTCCGTGAGCAGCACTGTATCGGCGGCGCCAGTCATCGCGCGCGCCACGGCGTGGGCGAGCCGTGCATGATCCGTCTTGCCGCTGGTGGTCTGGGGCCATTGCGTGCAAATCCACCAGTGTCTGGGGTGCTTGAAGCTCTCGGCGCGCGCGTGCAGCCATTGCGCTAGCTCCAGGCGCGATGGCCAGGATGCGCACTCATCGAGCCACTCGTCGCGCCATTGGATGACCGCGTGCAGCCGCATGCCGCGCAGCCTGTCGGGAACGCCGAGGACGGACGCTCGCGCAATGGCGGGATGTCCGGCGAGCAGGTCTTCCAGCTCTTCCGGGAAAAGGTTCTTGCCGCGCGTGACGATCATGCGGCTTTGCCGGCCCGCCAGATGCAGCAGCCCATCGGTGTCGATGTGGCCCATGTCGCGCACCGATAGCCAATCGCCGTCGTGCAGCACGGCCGTGCGATCGGCGCAGTCTCCCACATAGTCCATGAACAGCATGGGGCTTCGCATGTAGATCAGGCCGGTTGGCGCGGCGGCGGCGTCTGTCGCGCCACCGCCCGGCGCGGACGCGGGCAGCGGGCGGATCGCCAGCTCCACATTGCTGAAAGGACGGCCGACGGCCTGGGCCGGGGCGTGTTCGCCGGCATCCATCCAGGCGATGAAGCTGGCCTCGGACGCTCCATAGAACTCCACGATGCGCGCGTTGGGGAACAGCGCCTGCAGCGCGGGCGTATGCGAGCGCATCCAGCGCGCCCCGCTGATCATGATGAACCGCACGCCCATGATCGGCTCCATCGCGCGCTGTCTCGCCCATTGCAGCATCAGCAGCAACTGGCTGGGAACGGCGACCAGGCAGGGCGCGTGGCCGTCGCGCAGGGTGGCAAGGCAGCGCAGCGCCGAGAAACGCTCCTGCACGATCGCTCCCGTTCCCAGCCAAAGAGCCTGCATCACGCCGAACAGAAACAGCGAATGCGACATGCGGCCTGGAGAGAGCGTGCGCTGCGCCGCGGCGGCGCCGAAATCCTTCAGGCTCACGCGAAAGCTCTCGGTCCAGGACAGGTGATGGCGCATGAAGCCCTTGGGCAGCCCGGTGCTGCCCGAGGTGAAGCCGGTGTAGAACGGGCTCAGCGCGTCGGTGCTCCGGTGCGCCGGGCTGGGTTCGGTGGGCATCCAGCGTGCGGCCCGCTCGCATACGGCTTGCGGCCAGTCGGGATCGGCCATGGCGGCGCAGCGGCCGCTGTCGATGATGGCCAGAAAGTCGATTACCGATTCCAGCGTGCCGCGTTCGCCTCGCAGCAGTTGCATGGCCGGCAGGCGTGCCCCGGCGATTCGCGCGCTGCGCGCGGCGACCTGCTCATGCAGCTCGGCAAAGCTCACGCTCCGCGTTTCGCTCTCCAGCGCAATGGCGCTTGGGCGGCGCTGCGCCCAGTGCGCGAGCGGGCCATGCACGAACCGCCAGAAACCTTGCAGCGCGTGTGCGCCTGCGTCAATGGGCTCAGGCTGCACTTCGGCCTCCGAACCGCCAGTCGGGCAGGCCCCGCGCGACCGAGTGCGCGATGGCGGCGCACATCGCGCATTTGATGACGTCGCCGGGCACGAACGCCAGCGTGGCCAGCACTGCCTGCTCGAGGCTGAGGCCCGCGAGCAGCATGAGTCCGGCCACGCCAGCGGCGTGCAGGGCCAGCAGTCCGCCGAGGGCGGAGGCGATGAAGGCGCTCATCGCAACCGTGCGCGGGCTGCGCGAAGGCAGGCTGCGCATGATCAGTCCGACGATGAACGCCGCCGGCGCGTAGCCGATCAGATAGCCGGCCGACGGCGCCATGAACACGCCGATGCCGCCGCGCCCGCCCGAGAGCAGCGGCAAGCCCACGGCCACCGCGGCCAGGAACAGCACAAGCGCCTGCAAGCCCCTGCGCGGCCCCAGCATGACGCCCGCCAGCATCACGCCGAGCGACTGCGCGGTGATGGGAACACCCATCGGCAGGTCGATCTTCGGGATCAGGCCCAGCACCGCCATGAGTGCGGCAAAGAGAGAGACCTGCGCCATGGCGGAGGCGTTCTTGCGGTGCAAGGAAGGTGTGGATGGATTCATGGGACAGGGACTCCGTTGGAGAGGGGAAAAGGGAAAACAGCGGCGCTCATTGACCGAGCCGGGCCCACAGCGCGTCGGCCACGCGGCGCGAGGTCTGCAGCATGTGAATGGACAGCGGCGCGATCAGCCGCAGGCCGCCGGCCTTTCCGGTGCGCAGCCGGTGGGCGTCGGCGAGTTGCTGCCAGCGGGTGAAGAAATGCTCGATGAAGCGCAGCATCAGGGCGATGTGCAGCGCCAGGCGCTCAGGCTGGACGCCCAGGCGCGACAGCGGGCGCAGCAGCCGCTCCAGCACGTCGATCAGATCGCCGGGCCGGGTGGTGAGGGTGAACGCGGCGCCCAGCATGCTCGCGCTCAGCAGGCGCGCGGCGCTGACGAAGGCCAGTTGGAGGTGGCCCATCAACGCGTGAAAACCGGCGATCAGCAGCGATGCGATCAGTACCGAAACCAGCAGCCGCCGCGCGCCAAGGGCCGCTCTGCCCAGCGACAGCAGCACGGCGGCGTTCGCGGCGGCGGCGGCGCCGTGCCATGCGGCTGCGCTCACGGTGAACAGCAGCGAGCCGCAGGCCGCCATCGCCAGCAGCTTGGCCGCGGCGGGAACGCGGTGCAGCCAGGTGGGGATGTCGCTGAAGAGGCTACCCATGGGCGGCCCCGCCCCTGGAGGCGCTGCGCCGCAGCGCCGAGCGCATCGTCACTTCGGCCTCGTAGGCCGCGCAGATGTCGCCTGCCGGGCCGTCCGCGCGGACCTTGCCTGATTCGAGCCAGATCACCCGCTCGAAATCGCGGACGTGTTCAAGCACATGGGTGGACACGATGATCTGCTGGGGTGCGCTGGCGATGTCGTTCGCCAGCGCGTCCTGGCTGGGCAGGTCGAGGCTGGCGAAGGGTTCGTCGAGCAACAGCACGCGGGGCCCGGCCGCGAGCAGCGTGAGCCAGCACACCTGCTGGCGCTGCCCCTGGCTGAGGCTTCCCATGGCGCGGCCCGCCCAGTCGGCTCGGCCATGCGAGGCGAGCAGTTGTCGCGCCGCGTCGATGGCTTCCTTCCTGGCCTTCCCCCTGGTGCGAAAGGAGAGCGCGATTTCTTCTTCGACGACGGGGTGGATGATCTGTTCATCCGGATTCTGGAACATCAACCCGACAAGCCGCGCACGTTCGGGGCCGCTGCAGTGCATGTCCGCGCCGTCCATGCGCACGCTGCCCGATTCGGGGACGTCCAGCCCGCAAAGCAGCCGGAGCAGACTGGTCTTGCCGGCCCCGTTGTCGCCAATCAAGCCGATCCGGCGTTCAGCCAGATGCAGCGTGAGCCCGTGAAAGACCGGGGTGCGGCCACGCCGCAGCGACACGTGTTCGACATGCGTGGAGGCGATGGGTGTCAATGAAGGCGGTGAAGTCATGAGCGTAACGCGAAACCAATGGACGGCAGGGCGGCGGTGGATGGGTGTCCGGCCTGCAATCGTTCTTTTTCATTCTATGGCGCGTAATTTCGTTCAACTCACATTGAAAATTCCTCATGTTGAATTTTCATGACTGAAAAAATGCGCTCTAACATCGCTTATCCGGCGGCCAAATTCGATGCCTGTTGCGAGTAGATGTCTGCATGTTGGCTGGATTTGCGATTCATGCCTGCAATGGGGTGGCAACATGTCGGCAATTTTCATCAACGCCGCTCAAGAGCTTCGCTTTCCTGCGGGAGTTGTCGCGGGTGCCGGCTCACGCATTTATCGCACCGGGCGACGATGATTTGGCGGCTTGGCTATGCTGCCGGGTTGCGTTGGCGTGCTGCCGCGCGGCGCCTGTGCGCCGGCAGAGGGCGCTACACATTCCTCACTCAGTAGAAAAGACAAACTTCCGTGCCTGCCTTGATCGTTTCCCTGTTGGTTCTCGTGACGTTCCAGTTGATCGGCGAATTCGCCGCCAGGATCCTGGGCATTCCCTTGCCGGGGGCGCTGCTCGGGCTGGTGCTGCTGACCGTGGCGCTCGTCGTGCTGGGCGGTGTGCCGCAGGCGCTCGGGCGGGTGGGCGGCGGCTTGCTGCGCAACATGATGCTGCTGCTGGCGCCCGCGGTGGTGGGCCTGATCGACAACATGTCCCGTGTGCGCGAAGAGTGGCTGCCGTTTCTGGCGGCCTGCGTGGCGGGCGCATTGATCACGCTGGCGGTGACCGCCGTGGTGTTGCAGCGGCTGCTCAGGCAGGCGGGGGCAGGGCAGGCGCAGGCTGATGGCGCATTGCCGGACGGCGGCGCGGGAGGCAAGGCATGACGGGCTGGTTCGCGCTCTCCATTCCCCGGCCGTTCGAGAGCTGGATGTCCTTCGGACTGGCCGCGCTGCTCTGGATTGCGGTGACCGGCGCGGCATACTGGCTGGCCCTGCGGCTGAGCCGGCGCATGAAAGGCAATCCGGTGTTCGTGCCGGTCGCCACGACGTCGCTGATGGTGATGGCCGTCTTGTGGCTGAGCCATACGCCCTATTCGGTGTATGCGCCGGCCACCAGGCCGTTGAGCTGGTGGGTGGGGCCGGCCACGGTTGCGATAGCGATTCCGCTCTACGGCCAGCTCGACAGGCTCAAGCGCATCTGGCGGCCCCTGCTGATCGCGTTGTTCGTGGGCTCTGTCGTCGCCATGGCGTCGGCCATCGCGATTGCCTGGGCGCTGGGTGGCAGCTGGCAGACCCTGATGTCGCTGATGCCCAAGTCGGCCACCATGCCCATCGCCATGCCCATGTCCGAGCGCTTTGGCGGATTGCCGGCGCTGGCGGCCGTGGCGGTGGTGATCACGGGCGTGTTCGGCACGGTGATCTCGCACCCGCTCCTGCGCGTGCTGAAAGTCACCGACCCGGCCGCGCGCGGGTTCGCCATCGGCCTGACGGCGCATGCGATCGGCATGGCGCGCGAGCTGCAGGTCCATCCTACGTCCGGCAGTTTTGCCGCACTGGCGATGGGCTTGAACGCGATCGCCACCGGGGTGCTGATGCCGCTGGCGCTGGCCTGGGTGTGAGCGCCTCGCGGTGAAATAGATCCCGTTTCGGGCGCGAGCGGCCCGCAGGCACGACAATAGCGGGCTTGATCCCTTTCCCGCTCATCTTGCATATGTCGTTTTCCGCTTTGGGCCTCGCCCCCTCGCTGGCCCAGGCCGCGCACTCCAGTGGCCTGATGGCGCCCACCGCCGTTCAGCAACAGGCCATCGAGGTTGTGCTGCAGGGGCGGGATCTGCTGGCCTGCGCGCCGACCGGCTCCGGCAAGACGGCTGCCTACGTGCTGCCGTTGCTGCAGGCGTGGATGCTCGGCGAGGCGCAGCGGCTCCATGGACCGAGGCAGGCACAGGCGCTGATCCTGGTGCCCACGCGCGAACTGGCCGCGCAGGTGGCGGAGCTGATCTATGTGCTGGGCGAGGCATCGGGGCGGCGGCCCAAGGTGGCCGTGCTGACCGGCGGCGTGTCCATCAACCCGCAACTGATGGCGTTGCGCGGTGGCGCCGACATGGTGATCGCCACGCCGGGCCGCCTGCTCGACGTCGTGGCGCACAGCAGGTTGCAGCTCAAGAACATCCGCACCCTGGTGCTCGATGAGGCCGACCGCCTCATGGACCAGGGCTTTGCCGATGAACTCGGCCAGGTGCTTGCGCTGCTGCCCGGCACCCAGGCGCGCCAGACGCTGCTGCTGTCCGCTACGTTTGCGCCTTCGGTTCAGGCTCTGGCGGCAGGGTGGCTGCGCGCCGATCATGCGCGGGTGATGATCGAGCCGTCCTTGCAGCAGGATGCGGACATCATGCAGCGAGCCATCTACATCGACAGCGGCAGGCGCACCGCGCTGCTGCATGATCTGGCCGTGCAGCATGCGGGCCAGCGCATGCTGGTGTTCGTCGCCAGCCGCTACAGCGCCGAGCACGTGGCCAACAAGTTGTATGACAGGAAGATCAACGCCACGGCCTTTCATGGCGATTTGAGCCAGGGCGCGCGCCGGCAGGTGCTCGATGAGTTCAAGAACAGCCAGTGGCAGGTGCTGATCACCACGGATCTGGCGGCGCGCGGCATCCACGTGGATTCGCTGCCGCTCGTCGTCAACTACGACCTGCCGCGTTCCCCTGCCGACTACATCCATCGCATTGGCCGCACGGGCCGGGCGGGGCAGAGCGGACTGGCCATCAGTTTCGTCACGCCGGCCTCGCAAGCGCACTGGCGGCTGATCGCCAGGCGCAATGCGCTGGAGATCGCGCTGGAGACGCTCCCGCAGTATCCGGTGACGGAGCCCGCGCCCGCGCGCCAGCCGCACGAAGACGGCGACAGAGGCGGCATCAAGGGCCGGCGCATGAGCAAGAAGGACAAGCTGCGCGCGGCGGCGGCCCAGGCCAGAACGCAAGGCGATGGCGGCTCTGGCACGCGCTGATACGCCTTGACGCGCCCTGACGCCTGAAGGCGGTCGCGGCTTCCCGGTCCCGCGATTGCAAAAGGCCGGCGATGGCCGGCCTCTCTGCCTGGGCGCGTTGCTTCAGGCGGCTTCGGCGAGCGCTTCCTGGTCGGCGCCGGCCACTGCCGTCTCGATTTGCGTGACCGCATTTTCCAGCGCCTTCGCCCTGGCTTCAGGGCCCATGCCGATGCCCTCGGCGCGCACGAAACGCACGTCGGTGATGCCGAAGAAGCCGAAGATCACCTTCAGGTAGCTCTCCTGGTGCTCCATCGCCTGGCCCTGCTCCGAGGTGGAATAGAAGCCGCCGCGAGAAGATGCCACGATCACCGTCTTGCCCTTGGCCAGGCCTTCGGGCCCGGCGGATGTGTAGCGGAAAGTGCGGCCGGGCTGGGCGATGCGGTCCAGCCATGCCTTGAGCTGCGTGGGGATGCTGAAGTTGTAGAAGGGCGCGCCCACCACGATCACGTCGGCGGCCAGGAACTGGCTGACCATCCGTTCGGAGACGGCGTTTTCCCGCACCTGGGCGTCGCTCAATCCCTCTGTCTGCCCGGTACGCGGGGCCATGGCGTCCGCGGTGAAATGCGCGGGGGCGTCGGTCAGCAGGTCGAGGTGGCTGACTTGGGTGTGAGGGTGTTCGGCGATCCAGGCATCGACGATCTGGCGCGTGAGCAGACGCGAAACGGAGTTGTCGCCGGTGATGGAGGAGTCAATGTGAAGCAGTTGCATATGGAAGTCTCTGAAAAATGGAATGTGGATATGGCTGGGGTCGCAGGCCGACGCGGGGAGATGCTTTGCATCTCCGCACGTATCCGGCATGCGTCCGGCATGTGTCGATCTACGAATGCTTAAATTGTAATGTTGAGACAATGCTCGGATAAATCACCAATTCCGTGATAGATTGTCCTGAATTCAACAACAATTTGAAAACGCCATGCAAGACCTGAATGACATGCTGTTTTTCGCCGAGGTGGTGGAGCGCGGCGGCTTCACGGCGGCCAGCCGGGCCCTGGGTATCCCGAAGTCGCGCCTGTCGCGGCGCATCTCCGAGCTGGAGCAGCAACTGGGCGTGCGGCTGCTGCAGCGCACCACGCGCAAGCTCTCCCTGACCGAGGTGGGCGAAACCTATCTGCGCCATTGCCAGGCCATGCGCGAGGAGGCGCAGGCGGCGGCGGATGCCGTCGCGCAAGTCAAGGGAACGCCGCGCGGTACGGTCCGGGTGTCCTGCCCGGTCACTCTGGCGCAGACGGTGTTGGGCGAGCTGATGCCCGCATTTCTTGAGCGCTGCCCGGAAGTGCGGCTGGAAATGGCGGTGTTGAACCGTCCGGTGAATGTAGTGGAGGAAGGGCTCGACGTGGCGCTGCGGGTGCGCCGGTCGCTCGATGAAAGCGGCAGCATGATCGTCAAGCGCCTCGGCACGGGCCGCCAGATATTGGTGGCCAGCAAGGATCTGCTCATCCGGCAGGGAACGCCCGGAACGCCCGAGGAACTGGAGCGGCTCGACAGCGTGGCCATGCCGTCCGCGGACGGCAGGTACGTCCTGGAACTGCTCGGACCCTCCGCCCAGAGCGCGACCGTGCGTCTTGCCCCGCGCTATGTGGTGGACGATCTGCTGATGCTCAAGTTCGCGGCGCTCGCGGGCACGGGCTTTTGCTGGCTGCCCGACTATCTGTGCGGCGATGAAATCACCGATGGACGGCTGGTGGAACTGCTGCCTGAATGGAGCCAGCCACCCGGCATCGTTCATGCCGTTTTCTCGTCGCGCCGGGGATTGCTCCCTGCGGTGCGCAGCTTTCTTGATTTTCTTGGCGAGACCGTGCCGCAGCGCAGCCATCTTGGTATGTGATGGGAAGGCGAGCCAAGGGAGAACGAGGATCGATCACACGTAAGCCCCTGTCAAATATTGCATATTCCAAAAATTGATAAATTTAGAAAAATATATTCTTTTGAGTTTTAAGAAGATTTCCTCACAATGATGCTTACCTTTGTAAATAATTAAAGACGTAGACACAATGATCCTGACCCGTTCACTCAAGACCTTGATTGCCGCAGTTGCCGTGGCGGCCAGCAGCGTGGTATCCGCTCAATCCCCCAACACGCTGCTGAACGTCTCCTACGACGTCGCGCGCGAGTTCTATAAGGACTACAACCAGGCCTTCGTCGCCCATTACAAGAAGACCACGGGCAAGGATGTGAAGATCGACCAGGCGCACGGCGGCTCCAGCGCCCAGGCGCGCGCGGTGAACGATGGTCTCGAGGCCGACGTGGTGACCTTCAACACGACGACCGATATCGACTTCCTGGCCAACAATGGCGTGGTCGCCAAGGACTGGGCCAAGAAGTTCCCCAACGATGCGTCGCCCACCACGTCGACCATGCTGTTCCTGGTTCGCCATGGCAACCCCAAGAACATCAAGGATTGGGAAGACCTGATCCGCCCCGACGTCAAGGTCGTGGTGGTCAACCCCAAGACGGGCGGCAACGGCCGTTACGCCTATCTGGCGGCATGGGGCTATGTGCGCGAGAAGGGCGGCACCGATGCGCAGGCCGCGGAATTCGTCGGCAAGCTGTTCAAGAACGTTCCGGTCCTGGGCAAGGGCGGCCGCGATGCCACCAGCATTTTCCTGCAGCGCAACATGGGCGATGTGCTGATCACCTTTGAGTCGGAAGTCGTTTCCGTTGAGCGTGAGTTCGGCAAGGGCAAGGTGGATGCGATCCATCCGTCCGTGAGCATCCTGGCCGAGAATCCGGTCGCCGTGGTGGAGCGCACGGTGAACAAGAAGGGATCGCGCGAACTGGCCACCGAGTACCTGAACTACCTGTATTCCGACGAAGCGCAGGAAATCGCAGCCCGCCATGCCCTGCGCCCGCGCTCCGAAGCCGTGCTCAAGCGCCATGCGGATGTCTTCAAGCCGGTCAAGCTGTTCGCCGTGAGCAAATACTTCGGCTCGCTGGCCGAGGCGCAGAAGGTCCACTTCAATGACGGCGGCCAGTTCGACAAGCTGTACACCCCCGGCAAGTAAGACGCTCCCGCCGAGCCGCTACGCACCTTCCCGCCGTTGACGCAGGAAAGGTGCTGGCGCCCCGGGATGGCGGCCCTCGCGCGGCATGTGCCGGCCCGGGCCGCGCCCGCAATTTCCCACCAAGAAAATATCCGACCTATGACCGCTGCGGTGTTGAATGCAACGCCCAAGGCAGGGCCTGCCCGGCGAGCGCCCAAGCGTGTGCTGCCTGGATTCGGGCTCACGCTGGGCTATACGCTTTTCTATTTGAGCATCATCGTGCTGATTCCATTGGCCGCACTGCTGTTCAAGACTTTCCAGATGACCTGGCCGCAGTTCTGGGAGGCGGTGGCCGCGCCGCGCGTGCTGGCCTCCTATCGGTTGACCTTCGGCGCCTCGTTCATCGCGGCCTGTGTGAACCTGGTGTTCGGCCTGCTGGTGGCGTGGGTGCTGGTGCGCTATCAGTTCCCGGGCAAGAAGATCGTCGATGCGCTGGTCGATCTGCCATTCGCCCTGCCGACCGCGGTGGCGGGTATTTCGCTGACGGCGCTGCTCGCGGGCAATGGCTGGATCGGCCAGTATCTCGAGCCACTGGGCATACAGCTTGCCTTCAACCCGAACGGCGTGGTGATCGCGCTGATCTTCATCGGGCTGCCGTTCGTCGTGCGCACGGTGCAGCCGGTCCTGGAGGATTCCGAGAAGGAACTCGAGGAAGCCGCCACCAGCCTGGGCGCGACCCGCTGGCAGATTTTCTACAAGGTGATCCTGCCGGGCATCATGCCCGCGCTGCTCACCGGCTTTGCCATGGCGTTCGCGCGGGCGATCGGTGAATACGGCTCGGTGATCTTCATTGCGGGCAACATGCCCATGGTCTCGGAGATCACGCCGCTGATCATCATCGGCAAGCTCGAGCAATACGACTACCAGGGCGCAACGGCGGTGGCGGTGACCATGCTGCTGTTCTCGTTCGTGATGCTGCTGGTCATCAACGGCCTGCAGGCATGGCAGCGCAAGCGCCAGGGAGCTCCGCTATGAACGAGCAGCATTACTTTTTGCTGAAGGTCATCGGCGCCATCCTGGTTCTGGTGCTGATCGCCTATCGCCTGACCGCGCCGAGGAAAAGCGCCAGGCCCGAAGCGCTGACCACGACCGAGCCGCGCGCCGTGCGCTGGCTGCTCACGGGCGTGGTGATGGTGTTCCTGCTGCTGTTCCTGGTGCTGCCGCTGGCGGCCGTGTTCACCGAGGCCCTGCGCAAGGGGGTTGACGCGTACCTGGCAGGATTGCGCGAACCCGATGCCTGGGCGGCCATCAAGCTCACGCTGCTGACGGCAGCCATCTCGGTTCCGCTGAACCTGGTGTTCGGCGTGGCCGCCGCCTGGTGCATCGCCAAGTACGAGTTCAAGGGCAAGGCCTTTCTCACCACGCTGATCGACCTGCCGTTCTCGATTTCGCCGGTGGTGGTGGGCCTGATGTATGTGCTGGTGTTTGGCGCGCAGGGCTGGTTCGGCCCCTGGCTGGCCGAGCACAACATCAAGATCGTGTTCGCCGTTCCGGGCATTGTGCTGGCCACCGTGTTCGTGACGTTTCCGTTCATCGCCCGGGAGCTGATTCCGCTGATGCAGTCGCAGGGCAATGACGAGGAGCAGGCCGCGATCGTGCTGGGCGCAACCGGCTGGCAGACCTTCTGGCACGTGACGCTTCCCAATATCAAGTGGGGCCTGCTGTACGGCGTGATTCTCTGCAACGCGCGCGCGATGGGCGAGTTCGGCGCCGTGTCGGTGGTCTCCGGCCACATCCGTGGGCAGACCAACACGATTCCGCTGCACGTGGAAATCCTCTACAACGAATACCAGTCGGTCGCCGCGTTCGCAGCCGCATCGCTGCTGGCATTGCTGGCGCTGGTGACCCTGGTGGTCAAGTCGGTCGCCGAGTGGCAGGCCGAGAAGCAATTGAAGGCTGCGGCAGCCATGCCGCCGGAGCGCCCTGCGGCGGATTGAGCGCCGAAATATGGAGCGGGATTTTTTTCTTCGCCGCAAGGCGGCGGGGAAGGCAAGAGGAACAGAGACATGAGTATTGAAATTCGCAACGTCAGCAAGCAGTTCGGCGATTTCCAGGCGTTGCGCGACGTCAACCTGGACATCAAATCCGGTGAACTCATCGCGCTGCTGGGGCCTTCGGGCTGCGGCAAGACCACGCTGCTGCGCATCATCGCGGGCCTGGAGACCGCCGACGTGGGCACCATCTCCTTCAGCGGCGAAGACACCACCGACGTGCATGTGCGCGACCGCAACGTGGGCTTCGTGTTCCAGCATTACGCGCTGTTTCGCCACATGACGGTGTTCGACAACGTGGCGTTCGGCCTGCGCGTGAGGCCGCGCAAGGATCGTCCCGGCGAGGCCCAGATCCGCGAGAAGGTGATGAACCTGCTCAAGCTGGTGCAGCTCGACTGGATCGCCGACCGCTATCCCTCGCAGCTCTCGGGCGGCCAGCGCCAGCGGATTGCGCTGGCGCGCGCGCTCGCGGTGGAGCCCAAGGTGCTGCTGCTCGACGAGCCATTCGGCGCGCTCGACGCCAAGGTGCGCAAGGAACTGCGCCGCTGGCTGCGCCGCCTGCACGACGAGCTGCACGTCACGTCCATCTTCGTCACGCATGACCAGGAAGAGGCGCTCGAAGTGGCCGACCGCGTGGTCGTCATCAACAAGGGAAGGATCGAGCAGGAGGGCACGCCGCAGCAGGTCTGGGACAATCCGGCCAGCCCGTTCGTCTATGGCTTCCTCGGAGACGTGAACCTGTTCAAGGGCCGGGCCAGCGACGGCCGTGTGTATCTGGACGAGGGCCTGCAGTTCGACAGCGCGGAAGCCGACAACGCGCACGAGGCCAAGGCCTTCGCGTTCGTGCGGCCGCACGACCTCGACGTGGAGCGTTATTCGCCGGGCCAGGCGCTCGATGCGCATGGCCGCCCCCGCGGCATCGTCGCCCAGTTGTCGAGGGCGATCGTGGTCGGCCCGATCGCGCGGCTGGAACTTATCCCGGAATCCGATAACCAATCGGCGGACAATACGGCCTCGGAGTCGCTGATCGAAGCGCAGATTCCGGCGCAGCAGTTTCGTGACCAGGGGCTGCGCGAGGGCGAGATGCTGGTGGTGACACCGCGCCACGCCAAGGTATTCCTGGACCAAGCCGCCGGTATCTGAGCCGACTTCCCGAGACCGGGGAAATCGGCGGGGGAGGCCGGCCTCCAAAGGACAAAAAGTGATTTTGAACTGGATTTCCCGGGCCCCGCGCCAGATTCTCGGACTGATCTGCCTGGCCTGTTTCGCCATGCTGGGCTTTGGCCTGTACCTGCAATACGCAGTGGGGCTGGAGCCGTGCCCGATGTGCATCGTGCAGCGCTACGCGCTTCTCATCGTGGGCGTGTTCACGGGCATCGGCGCCGTGCGCGCGGGCGCGGGCTGGTGGAAGACCTGGAGCTTTCTCGCGCTGCTGATGGCCGGCTTCGGCGCATTCGTGGCCGCGCGCCAGAGCTTTCTGCAGTGGTATCCGCCGGAGTTCGCCACCTGTGGGCGCGATTTCTACGGCATGATCGAGAATTACCCGATCAGCCGCGCCATCCCCATGATCTTCCGCGGCTCGGGCGACTGCACCGCGATCGACTGGACCTTCCTTGGCGGCTCCATCGCCAACTGGTCGTTCGTGTGCTTCGCCGTCATCGCCGTGGTGCTTCTCGTGGCGCTGCTTCGCGGCGGCCGGCGCTAGAAAATCCGGTATGTTCTGAATATGGCCCCGCCATGCCTGGCATGCGCGGGGTCTGCTTCATTGCGGAAGGCCGCTATTTCGAGGGTTGGAGATATGAGTGATACGAACATGCAAAGGCGCCATCTGCTGAGGACGGGCTTTGCGGGATCCGCCGTGGCGGCGCTCGCGGGCTGCGGCGCCTTGAGAAACTGGACGGGTGCGGACGGACAGCCCGCGGGCAAGGGCGGCGGCAGCTTCGAGCAGCGGCTGGCGGCGCTGGAGGCGCGCGGCGGCGGCCGGCTGGGCCTGTCGGTGCAGATACCGGGCAGCGAACGCACGCTGGGGCGGCGCGAGGACGAGGCGTTTCCTCTATGCAGCACTTTCAAGCTGCTGCTGGCCGCGCGCACTCTGTACCTGTCGCAACTGGGCGAGTTCCCCATGGAGCAGGGGCTCCTGTATGAAAAGCGCGAGCTGGTGGCCTATTCGCCGGTGACCGGGAAGTTTGCCGACGCCGAAGGCATGACCGTGCGAGACCTGTGCGAGGCCGCGGTCGTGATGAGTGACAACACTGCCGCCAATCTGCTGCTGGGATTGCAGGGCGGCCCCGCGGGCCTGACCCGCTGGCTGAGGATGAACCTCGGTGACATGAAGACCCGTCTGGACCGTATCGAGCCGGGCCTGAACACGGCCATCGCCGGCGACGCGCGCGATACCACCACGCCGCGCGCCATGGCCAGGACTTCGCTGGCGCTGCTGACCGATCCCAAGGGGCAGCTCAAGCCAGCCCATCAGCAGCAATTGCTGGACTGGCTGCTTGCCAGCCGCACGGGCGACAAGCGCCTGCGCGCGGGCATGCCCGGGGACTGGAAGATCGGCGGCAAGACCGGCACCGGCGACAACGGTACGGCCAACGAGGTCGCCATCGTGTGGCCGGCCCAGGGCTCCGCGCCGATGCTGGTGAGTGTGTATCTGACAGGTGCGATGAAGGTCGACTCGGAGGGCCGCGACGCCATCCTGGCGGAGGTGGGCGGCGTGGTCGCCGACTGGTATCGCAGCAAGCGCTGACGAGCCTTCATCCGTCCACGCCGTGCTCGAGCGGCCCGCACGAGCGTGAAGGCTCCGCGCCGCCGAACACCGTGGGCCCGGTGGTCTCCGGCACCCAGGCTGGATAGGGCTCCATGGCTTCGGCGTAGAGCGCTGAATCCATCCAGCGCTGCAGCCAGGCCTGCAGATGCGGCCATGGCCTGGCGGCCCAGGCTTGCCTGTCGATGTGCGCGAACTGGCGCACGAAAGGGCGCAAAGCCATGTCCGCAAGACCCGGATGCAGTCCGAAGAGATAGCCGGTCGCGCCAAGCCGGTCATTGAGCGAGCCAAGCCATGCTTCGGCGTCGACGGCTGCTTGCGCCACTTCCTGCGCACCGTGGCGTTCGGAATACTTGCTGCGATCCAGCGCGGGTTTGAAGAACCGGTCGTTGCGCTCGATGAGGGCCAGCATGTCCTCGAGGCAGCCCGGCGTGGGCTGCAGCCATTCGTCCTCGTCGCGCAGGCGCAGCGCGTGCAGCATGATGTCCAGGCTCTGGTCGATCACCGAGCCGTCCGGCAGCACCAGCACGGGCACGGTGGCCTTCGCGGAGGCGTCCAGCAGCGCCTGGGGTTTGTCGCGCAGCCTGATTTCGCGCAGCTCGCAGGCGAAGCCCGCGCTGACCAGCGCCAGCCGCGCGCGGATGGCGTAGGGGCAGCGGCGGAAGGAATAGAGAACGGGCAGCGCGGACATGAAGGAAGAAAAGCGCAGGAGAAGGAGAGAGCCGGGAGGCGCCGCTCTTTCGCAGGCGAACCGGTTAAGAACGTGTTTACGATCTCCTCGCGCCGCGACAGCGGCTTTGCGGGATGGGAT
>NZ_JBEBOW010000083.1:0-16670 GCF_040396215.1 Diaphorobacter ruginosibacter
ACGTCCGGCAATCCCAGTTGCAGCACCGGGCGCAGCACGCCAGCGGCGTTGAGCGCTTCCGTCACGGCGCTGCCGGCGCCGCCCATGATGCAGCCTTCCTCCACGGTGACGATCTCATCGTGCGTGCGGGCGATTTCCAGCAACAGCTCCGTATCCAGCGGCTTGGCCCAGCGCATGTTGGCCACGGTGGCGTCGAGCGCCTCGGCGGCCTCGAGCGCCGGATAGAGCAAGGTGCCGAAGGCCAGGATGGCAAGGCGCTTTCCGGCGCCCGCCGGATGGGATTCACGGCGGATCTCGCCCTTGCCGAAAGGCAGCGCGGACAGGTCCTGCAGCGGCTCGGCTCCCACGCCCGCGCCGCGCGGATAACGTACGGCCACCGGGTGGTCCTGCTCGTATGCGCAGGAGAGCAATTGGCGGCATTCGCGCTCGTCCGCCGGGCAGGCCATGCTCATGTTGGGAATGCAGCGGACAAAGGCGATGTCATATGCGCCCGCGTGCGTGGCGCCGTCAGCGCCCACCAGTCCCGCGCGGTCCAGCGCGAACACGACGGGCAGGTTCTGCAGCGCCACGTCGTGGATCAACTGGTCGTAGGCTCGCTGCAGGAAGGTCGAGTAGATAGCCACCACCGGCTTGACGCCTTCGCAGGCCATGCCCGCGGCGAAAGTGACCGCATGCTGCTCGGCGATGCCCACGTCGTAATAGCGCTTCGGAAACCGGCGCTCGAACTCCACCATGCCCGAGCCCTCGCGCATCGCTGGCGTGATGCCGACGAGGCGCGAATCCTTTTCCGCCATGTCGCACAGCCATTGGCCGAACACCTGAGTGAATGTCCGCTTGGGCGGTGTTGCGGGCTTGACCAGGCCGACGGCGGGATCGAACTTGCCCGGGCCGTGATAGGCCACCGGGTCCGCCTCGGCCAGCTTGTAGCCCTGCCCTTTTTTCGTCACCACGTGCAGGAACTGCGGCCCCTTCAGGCTCTTGATGTTCTCGAGCGTGGGGATCAGCGAATCGAGATCATGGCCGTCGATGGGGCCGATGTAGTTGAAGCCGAATTTCTCGAACAGCGTGGCAGGCACCACCATGCCCTTGGCCTGCTGCTCGAGCCGCTTGGCCAGCTCCAGCAGGGGAGGAACGGGCTTGAGCACCTGCTTGCCCACGTCGCGCGCCTTGGCGTAGAACTGGCCGCTCATCAACTGCGCCAGATAACGGTTGAGCGCGCCCACCGGCGGGCTGATGCTCATGTCGTTGTCGTTCAGGATGACCAGCAGATTCGCATCGGCCACGCCGGCATTGTTCAGCGCCTCGAACGCCATGCCGGCCGTCATCGCGCCGTCGCCGATCACGGCGATGCCAAAGCGGTTCTCGCCCTTTTGCCTGGCGGCCAGCGCCATGCCCAGCGCGGCGGAAATACTGGTGCTCGAATGCGCCGTGCCGAAGGTGTCGTATTCGCTCTCGGCGCGTTGCGGAAAGCCCGAAAGGCCGCCGAGCTGGCGCAGCGAATACATGCGGTCGCGGCGGCCGGTCAGGATCTTGTGCGGGTATGACTGGTGGCCCACGTCCCAGACGATGCGGTCCTGCGGCGTGTTGAACACCTTGTGCAGCGCGACCGTCAGCTCGACCGTGCCGAGATTGGAGGACAGGTGGCCACCCGTCCTTGACACGCTCTCCAGCACGAACGCTCGCAGCTCATGGGCAAGCGTCTTGAGATCGGCGCGCGAGAGCCGGCGCAGATCGTCCGGATCGTTCACAGTCTTCAGCAGGGAATAGGAGTTCGTGGACATAGTGGGGCTTCTCGCCGTTGTTTCTTGCATGGAGTCATGCATTGCGCGCGGCACAGTGCATGATTCGCCGTTTTCTTCAGTGGGAGCGCCGCACCACGGCATCGGCCAGCGCCGCCAGAGCCCTGGTGTCGGGCAGGCCTGAACGCTCCAGCGCCGCATGCGCCGCGTCACACAGCTCCCCTGCATGCCGCTGCGCGCGCTCCAGTCCCAGCAAAGACACATAGGTCGGCTTGTCGCTTGCCGCATCCTTGCCGGCGGTCTTGCCCAGCGTCTGCGAATCGGCCGTCACGTCCAGGATGTCGTCGACCACCTGGAACGCCAATCCTATGGCTGCGCCATACTCCGCGAGCGCGGCCTGCGCATCCCGCGATGTGTCGGCACAGGCCGCGCCCATCATCACGCAGGCGCGCAGCAGCGCTCCCGTCTTCAGGCAATGCATCTTGCGCAACTGGTCTTCGGTGAGCATCTTGCCGACGCTTGCCAGATCGATCGCCTGCCCGCCAGCCATTCCATCCGCGCCCGCTGCACGCGCCAGAAGGCGGCACAGCCCGGCCTGCATGGTGGCAGGCACGCCCGCCTCTGGCGTGAGCAGCTCGAAGGCCAGGGCCTGCAGCGCATCGCCTGCAAGCAGCGCCTGCGCCTCGCCGAACTGCACATGCACCGTGGGCTTGCCGCGGCGCAGCACGTCGTTGTCCATGCACGGCATGTCATCGTGCACGAGCGAGTAGGCGTGAATCAGCTCGGCCGCGCAAGCGCCGCGCAGCGCCGCTTCACGCAGCCCGCCGACGGCTTCGGAGGCGGCCAGCACCAGCAGCGGGCGCAGGCGCTTGCCGCCATCGAGCACGGCGTAGCGCATCGACTCGCCCAGCCCCGCGGGCGCCTCGGCGCTGACCCAGCGCGAAAGGCAGGCTTCCACGTCATGGCGCTGTCGGCGCTGCCACGCATCGAAATCAAAATCTTGAGCAAGCACTGCTGCCGAATCCATTTCTCGTATTACTCCTGCGTCCATGTCTGCAGCTTGCCTTCGTCCAATACCTTGATCTGATCCTGAACGGCATCGAGCCGCGACCGGCAGAACGCCAGCAGGCTGGCGCCGCGCTGGTATCCGGCGAGCATCTGCTCGAGCGGCATGTCGCCGGATTCGATGCGCTCGATCAGTTCCTCCAGTTCTTGCAGGGCAGCTTCGTAGCTGGCGGGTTCCTTGGGGACTGCGGCGGCGGGAGCCTTGGGCATGGGTATGATGGGCGCTGAACGCAAGTGGGGAAACAGGCCATTTTAGGCGCTGCACTCCCCGTGCGCTCGGCGAAACCCCGATCAAGGTCATTCGCCGGCCCGCCGCGGTCGCGGCAAGGCCGCCACGCATGCGCCGCGCGGGGCTCGATGCCCGGATGGCTCAATACACTTACTTGCGCTCCGGAAATAACCCCACCAGTTATAATCCCATTTCCGTCACGAACCGGCTATGGATCACTGTCCTTTGGCCGGTTTCGTTTTTTCCAGCCGGTGCGAATGAGCACCCTCCCTGTGGGGAGTCTTTAGGTCAGGTCACCCATGTCTGATTTAAGTCTTCAACTGCAGCAGGCCGCAAGCCAACTTCCAGTTTCAAGCTATTTCGATCAAGCGCTCTTTGAGCGCGAGATGCAAACCATCTTCCAGCACGGCCCCAAGTATGTCGGCCACCAACTGGCGATCCCCGAGATTGGCGACTATTACGCCCTTCCGCATGAAAAGGAGGGGCGCGCCCTCGTGCGCAGCGCCTCCGGCCAGGCCGAGCTGATCTCCAACGTCTGCCGGCATCGCCAGGCGGTGATGCTCAAGGGCCGGGGCTCGCTCCATCACCAGCAAAAAGGCAGTGCAGGCGGCAACATCGTCTGCCCGCTGCACCGCTGGACCTACAGCCCCAGTGGAGAGCTGCTGGGCGCCCCCCATTTCGCGCAAGACCCTTGCCTCAACCTCAACAACTACCGTTTGCGCGAATGGAACGGCCTGCTGTTTGAAGACAACGGCCGCGACATTCAGGCCGACCTCGCTGGCATGGGCCCGGCAGCAGCGCTCAGCTTTGATGGCTTTGTGCTCAACCACGTGGAAATGCACGAGTGCAACTACAACTGGAAGACCTTCATCGAGGTCTATCTCGAGGACTACCACGTCGGCCCCTTCCACCCAGGCCTGGGCAACTTCGTGACCTGCGACGATCTGAAATGGGAGTTCTCCAAGGAGTATTCCGTGCAGACCGTCGGCGTCGCGCCCACGTTCGGCACGCCGGGCTCCGAGGTCTACAAGACATGGCATGACGTGCTGCTGCGCTACCGCGAGGGCAGGCTCCCCGAGCGCGGCGCGATCTGGCTGACCTACTACCCGCACATCATGGTGGAGTGGTATCCGCACGTGCTGACAGTCTCCACGCTGCATCCACTCAGCGTGGACAGGACGATGAATGTCGTGGAGTTCTACTACCCCGAGGAAATCGTCGCCTTCGAGCCGGAATTCATCGAGGCGCAAAAGGCGGCCTACATGGAAACCGCCATCGAGGACGATGAAATCGGCGAACGCATGGACGCTGGCCGGAAGGCGCTTTTCGAGCGCGGCAACAACGAGGTCGGCCCCTACCAAAGCCCCATGGAAGACGGCATGCAGCATTTCCACGAGTGGTACCGCGCGCGCATGGGCGATGCGCTGAAGGCTGGTGATTGAGCGCCAGGCCCCAGCGCAAGCCATTGCATTCACCGTAGAATCCGGGCAACGACTGCCAGTGCTTGATCTGAAAGCACTGGCAGTTTTTTTGTCACCATCACGCACCGGATTCAAAGTCATGCACGCCCTCTGGATGTTACTGGCCGCCTTTTTCTTCGCCAGCATGGGGGTTTGCATCAAGGCCGCGTCACCGTACTTCACTCCGGGCGAGATGGTGTTCTATCGCGGCGTCATCGGGGTGCTCATGATGGCCTGGCTGGCACGGCGGCAGGGATTGTCGCTGAAAACGGAATATCCAGGCATGCACGCCTGGCGCAGTCTGATCGGGGTGACATCGCTCGTCGCCTGGTTCTATGCCATCGCCCATCTTCCTCTGGCCACCGCCATGACGCTCAACTACATGAGCAGCGTGTGGATCGCCGTGTTCCTGCTGGGCGCGGCGCTATGGACCTGGCGGCCATCGAGCGAATCGCCGCGCCCGCCGATTCAGGCATCGCTGCTGGGAACCATCATCGTCGGCTTCGCCGGAGTGGTCCTGCTGCTGCGCCCCAACATCAATCAGGACCAGGCCTTCGCCGGCATGCTCGGGCTGATGTCCGGCATGGCCGCCGCATTTGCGTACATGCAGGTGGTTGCGCTCTCGCGCATCGGAGAGCCGGAGACGCGCACCGTGTTCTATTTCGCCATTGGCTCCGGCGTTGCGGGCGCCGGGACCATGGTGGTGACCGGCGTCTCGCCCTGGGCCGGCTGGCACACGCTCTGGCTCATTCCCATCGGCGTGCTGGCATCCATTGCGCAGCTTTGCCTGACCAAGGCGTACGCCCGGGCCATGACCTCGCGCGAAACGCTGGTGGTGGCGAATCTGCAGTACTCGGGCATCATTTTCGGCGCCATCTTCGGCATGTTGTTCTTCGGTGATGCGATGGGGTTCTCGGGCTGGCTGGGCATGTTCCTGATCATCGCCAGCGGCATCACGGCCACGGTGCTGCGAGCACGCGGCGCGCCGGACGTGCCCAGCGAAGACCACTGAACGGGCCGGCTGCGGCTGCCACGGGACCGATTCGCGCCACAATGGCGGACGACGGACAATCGTTCCCATCACCACGCCCGGAGCGTTTCATCCGGGCCCACAAGAGAAGCGCGAACATGACCTACACGACACTGATCCAAGTTCCGGAATTGAAGAGCCTGATGGCGAGCGGCTCGCCATGCATGGTCTTCGATTGCTCGTTCGATCTCGCCAACCCCGCATGGGGTGAAGCCCGGTTTCTCGAATCGCACATTCCAGGCGCCATCCATGCCGACCTGGACAAGCATCTGAGCGCCAGACACGGCAGCCCCCAACCCGACGGAACCGTGATGGTCGCCAAGGATGCGGACAGACCCGCCTCCGGCGGCCGCCACCCCCTGCCCAACCGCGAGCGGTTCTCCGAGTGGCTCAGCGAGATCGGCTTCTCCAACGACATGCAGGCGGTGGTCTACGACCGCAATGGCGCCAACTATTGCGGACGCCTGTGGTGGATGCTCAAGTGGGCGGGCCACGAGGCAGTGGCCGTGCTCGACGGCGGGCTGCAGGCATGGCAGGAGGCGGGCAACCCGGTCGAGTCCGGCGAGGCAAGCGCCCGCTTCCAGTCCAACTTCGAGCTGAAGGCGGCGCTGGCGCGGCTGGTGAATGCCGACGACGTGCTAGAGCAGCTCGGGCAGGGCAGCCAGACCATCATCGATGCGCGCGCACCGGCGCGTTACCGCGGTGAAGTCGAGCCGCTCGATCCGGTGGCCGGGCACATTCCGGGAGCCCTGAACCGCCCGTTCACCACCAATATCGGACCGGACGGCAGGTTCAAGCCGGCGCGGCAACTGCGCGAGGAATTCTCCGGCCTGCTGCAAGGTCGTGAAGCATCCGGCGTGGTCCATCAATGCGGCAGCGGTGTCAGCGCCCTGCCCAACTTGATCGCCATGGAAATTGCCGGGCTTGGCAGGTCCGCCCTGTACGCTGGCAGTTGGAGCGACTGGTGCGGCAATCCCCAAAGGCCCGTGGAGACCAGCTGAGACTTCGGGAAACGACCGACCGTTCCGCCGGTTTGCCAAGCACGGAAGGATTGTTTGCGTTACTCTTTGGGCATTACGGCATCTTGAACGCTCTCCTCCCACATTCATGCAAGTCGTCTGCTATTTTGGTCGAACCGCGCGCCAGGGCCAGATCGCCCTTCCCTCGGAAAATCTGCTGGCGGCGAGCGAGGATTTTGCGCAGCGCCATGGACTCACGGGCCTGCTGGCTGTAGCAGACGGCCATTTCCTGCATGTGCTCGAAGGCGAGGAAGCCGCCGTGCAGGACATGATGGGACGCATCGCCGAATTCTGGAACGAGCAATCGCCCTCCATCCTGTTCGAGCGCACCATCACGCGCCGCAACTACCAGCAGTGGAACGTCGTGATTTCTCACGGCATGAAGCATGGCTCCGACGCCGCTTCCTACCTGGCGGGAGTGCGGCGCTTTCTCGAAGATGACATCGGCAACGCCGCCGATCCCTTCAGATACTTTCTCACGCCCAACCGATCCACCCGCCAGACAGCACACGGGGCGCAGGTGCGGCAGGTCGCCATTTTCAGCAACTCGGTGCTGTGGTTCAACCCCATCTTCAGCCATCTGTCGGACCGTTTCGGCGCGCAGGCCTGCGCGCTCAAGATGTCCAGCACAGGGCGGGAGGCGGACAGCTATCCGCTCGACTATGCCGATGTGGCAGGCGATTCCGCGGGGCCGGTGCGCGTGGTCGGCATCAGCGAGGGGCTGCTTGCCTCCACGCTCTCGCAGCCGCTGCTGGAGAATATCGAGCTGATGGTATTTCTCATGCGCCGCAGCGGTCAGGGCTCCGACACCGAATTCGTCGCCCGGGCCATGGCGCATCCAGTCGTCCAGCGCTGCAGGCCGCATGTGCTGTTCGTCACGCCGGGCGGCAATCAGGCCCTCTCGGACATGCTGCACGAGATGGCGCTTCAAGCCGGTCTCGCATCCACGGAAACTCGGGGCTCCGTGCTCATGGGCGGGCCGACCTGGAAGGCGATTCACGAGCAGCTCGTCTCCATGGCGCAACTTCAGTGCACGATCGACGGAGCGAAAGAGGACGACAAAAGCACAAGCGCGGCAGTATCCGCCAGGGCGGTGACCGAGGTGGATCTCGAGCTGGACCTGGGTGAGCCCGCCTGCTCCGTGGCGCAGTCCGCCCCTGGCGAGATACTCCGGCAGCTCGCACACGCACTGGGCACGGCGGCATGGGCCGCATGGATCGACACCCGCAGCCGGGACGTTGCCGCCCGGACCAGCAACGCGCCACGCGCCGACATCCTCTGCGAGCTTGCCCAAGGCATCAGCGCCAACCTGGAGGCGATTGCCCGGCACGGCCCGCTGCACGAGATGGTCACCACCTTCCCCGAGCACCACGAGATCGTCATCCCGCATCCAAGGGACGCCGCGCTGGTGCTGCTGGTATTCGCACGGCTGGACGAGCAGCCGCTCGCCATGCTGCGCCGCCAGATCCTGAATCACCTGGCGAACTGAGCAGCGATTGGGCGGCAGGCGCCCACCTCCGGGCCCGCCCGCGGCTCCCGCCCTTCACGCGCCGCTCAAAGACGGAGAGCGATCAGACGTTGGTGATCGAAATCGCCCGCGTATTCAGACAGGCTTCCAGCGCTTCCGGGCCGCCCTCCGAGCCATAGCCCGAATCCTTGATGCCGCCAAAGGGCAGTTCGGCGGAAGGCGTCGCGGGCTGGTTCACCCAGAGCATGCCCACTTCCACGCGCTGCGACAGCAGATGCGCATTCTTCAGCGACGACGTGAAAGCATAGCCCGCCAAGCCGTATGCCAGGCGGTTGGCTTCTTGGATCGCCTCGTTCAGGTCGGTGAAGCCACGCACGGCCGCGACCGGGCCGAACGGCTCGTCATTGAAGACACGCGCGGTGAGCGGCACGTTGTTCAGGATCGTCGGCGCATAGAAATTGCCGCTGGAGCCGATGCGTTCACCACCGGTCATCACTTCAGCGCCACTTTGCACGGCATCACTCATGAATTCAGCCATGGCGCTCAGGCGGCGCGGATTCGCCAGCGGCCCCATCTGCGTGCCTTCGGCCAGGCCGTCACCCACCTTCAGGCCCTGGGCGTGCCTGGTGAGCGCAGCCACGAAGTCGGCGCGCACATCCTCGTGCACAAGAAAGCGCGTGGGCGCGATGCAGACCTGCCCGGCATTGCGGAACTTGGCTCCGGCCGTGCACTTGACCGCGAGCGCGATGTCTGCATCGTCGCAGACGATGACCGGCGCATGGCCGCCCAACTCCATGGTCACACGCTTCATGTGCTGGCCCGCGATGCCCGCGAGCAACTTGCCCACCGGGGTCGATCCGGTGAACGTCACCTTGCGCACGATGGGATGCGGAATCAGATAGCTCGAAATTTCCGCTGGATTGCCGTACAGCAGATTGATCACACCCGCCGGCACGCCCGCGTCGGCGAACGCCCTGATCAGCGCGGCCGGGCTGGCCGGCGTCTCTTCCGGCGCCTTGACGATCACCGCGCACCCCGCGGCCAGGGCCGCTCCGAGCTTACGCACCACCTGGTTGATCGGGAAGTTCCATGGCGTGAACGCGGCCACGACACCGACCGGATCCTTCACCACCATCTGGCGGACGGCCAGATTGCGCGAAGGGACGATGCGGCCATACACACGCATGCCCTCGTCGGCGAACCATTCGATGATGTCGGCCGCCGCCATGGCCTCGCCGCGCGCCTCGACCAGCGGCTTGCCCTGCTCCTGCGTGAGGATTTCGCCGATCGCGCTGGCGCGCTCGCGCATCAGCGCGGCTGCGCGGCGCATGGTCTTCGCGCGCTCCAGGGCCGAGATGTCGCGCCAGATTTCGAAGCCCTTCTGCGCCGATGCGAGCGCCGCGTCCATGTCCGCCTTGCCGGCATGCGCGACGCGGCCGATCTCCGCGCCGGTGGACGGATTGAACACCGCCAGGGATTTGCCGTCGGACGCATCACGCCACTGGCCTTCGATGAAGAGTTGGGTATCGGGATAGCTCATGCCTGCTCCTTGAATGGGTTGGAATGCGTTGGTCGGATCTGCCTCACCCGCCAATATAGGGCAGATGGATTTCCCATGCCGCTTCGGTATTTCGGCTCCCGGAACGCCGCGCGATTCCACCGCAGGCCCTGGCCAGGAAGACCGTTCCTCAATGATGCGCCGGCACCAGAAAATCCCGGCTGATGCGGGACCCCAGCTCATTCACGCGGTCCAGGAACTGCGTGAGATACGCGTGCAGGCCGGTGGCAAGAATCTCCTCGATCCGGCCATAGCTGAGATCCGCCAGCAGGCGTCCCGCCTTGCGCTGCGTCTCCCCCGATTGCTCGTTCGCCACGGCCGCGAGGTTGTCCACCACCTGCTTCATGTTGGAATGCAGCGAGCGCGGCATGTCCGCACGCAGCATCAGCAGTTCGGCCACGCGTTCGGGCGTGATCACGTCGCGGTAGACCTTGCGGTAAATCTCGAATGCCGACACGCTGCGCAAAATGGCGCTCCAGTGATAGAAGTCGAACTCCGGCATCACCTGCTTGACGTTGCGAGCGCTGCCGTGGAAATCCGTCGGCACCGCATGGAATTTCACATCCAGCAAGCGCGCCGTGTTATCGGCGCGCTCAAGCGAGGTTCCCAGGCGCATGAAGCGATAGGCCTCATCGTGCAGCATCGTGCCAAGCGTCACACCACGCGAGAGATGCGAGCGGTATTTCACCCATTCGAAGAACTGACCGGGATCGCGCTCCGGCGCTCCATCGCGCAGGTGCTTGTTGAGCGCCAGCCAGGTCTGGTTTTCCGTTTCCCAGACCTCGGTGGTCAACGCGCCGCGCACCGCGCGGGCATTCTCGCGCGCGGCCCGGATGCAGGAATGGATCGACGACGGATTGCGCTCGTCGCGCACCATGAAGGTGAGCACCTTTTCCTGCGTGATCTCGCCATAGCGCGCCGTGAAGTCGGGAATCAGTTCACTGATGGACAACAGGCCCAGCCAGCCCTCCTGCGCCTTGTTGGCCGATTGCGGCAAAAGCGATGTCTCATAGTTCACGTTGAGCATGCGAGCGGTGCTCTCCGCCCGCTCGGTGTAACGCGACATCCAGAACAAATGGTCAGCGGTTCGGCTCAGCATGTCATGCTCCATTCCATTGGCTTTGCGACGGGGACAGCTCGGCCGACCCGGCGCCGTCGTCCTGATGATTGAGCACCCAGGTGTCCTTGGTTCCCCCGCCCTGCGAGGAGTTGACCACCAGCGATCCGTCCTTGAGCGCCACGCGCGTGAGCCCGCCCGCCACCATCCGCACCTTCTTGCCCGAGAGCACGAACGGCCGCAGATCGATGTGGCGCGGCGCGATGCCGGAGTTCACATAGGTCGGACAGCTCGACAGCGACAGCGTGGGCTGCGCGATGTAGCCCGCCGGATTGGCCAGCAGCGCCAAGCGGAATTCCTCGATCTCCGCCCTGGTCGACGCGGGCCCTATCAGCATGCCGTAGCCGCCCGCGCCATGCACCTCCTTGACCACCAGTTCGTGCAGATGGTCGAGCACGTATTTCAGGTCGTCCGGCTTGCGGCACAGCCATGTCGGCACGTTTGCCAGGATCGGCTCTTCGCCCAGGTAGAAACGGATCATGTCGGGCACGTAGGGATAGACCGACTTGTCGTCGGCGATGCCCGTACCGGCCGCATTGCAGATCGCCACATTGCCCGCGCGGTATGCATCCATGAGACCCGCGCAGCCCAGCGTGGAGGTGGGACGGAACACCTTCGGATCGAGGAAGTCGTCGTCCACGCGCCGGTAGATCACATCCACGCGTTGCAGGCCGCGCGTGGTGCGCATGTAGACGAAGTTGTCCTTGACCACCAGGTCCTGCCCCTCCACCAGCTCGACGCCCATCTGCTGCGCGAGAAAGGCGTGCTCGAAATACGCGCTGTTGTACATGCCGGGCGTGAGCACCACCACCGTGGGCTCGGAGCTCGCGGGGGGCGCGCTCGCACGCAGCGTATCCAGCAGCAGATCAGGATAGTGAGCGACCGGCGCCACTTTGTGCAGCGAGAACAGTTCCGGGAAAAGCCGCATCATCATCTTGCGGTTTTCGAGCATGTACGACACGCCCGAGGGTACGCGCAGATTGTCCTCGAGTACGTAATACACGCCGTTGCCGCTCGCATCGGGCGCGCGCACGATGTCGATGCCCGCAATGTTGGCGTAGATGCCGTTGGGCACATCAACCTGCACCATTTCGGGGCGGAACTGCGTATTCCCCTTGATCAGTTCCTCAGGCACGACGCCCGCGCGGATGATGTCCTGCCCGTGATAGACGTCGTGGATGAAGCGGTTGAGCGCGCTCACGCGCTGCTCCAGGCCTTGGCGCATCCGCTGCCACTCATGCGCCGGGATGATGCGCGGAATCAGGTCGAACGGAATCAGGCGCTCCGTGCCCGAGCCGTCCTCGTCCTTGGCGCCATACACCGCGAAGGTGATCCCCACGCGCCGGAAAATCACCTCCGCTTCGGCGCGCCTGGCCTGCATCGCGCTCTCGGGCTGGCGGGCAAGCCACTGCGCGTAGCGCCGGTAATGCTCACGCTCTGCCCCTGCCGTGATAGGAAGCGTTTCGTACATTTCATCAAAACCGTGCATAAAGAAGGCCTCCTGTCAGAGCAAAGGATAGCAAGTTGCAGGCCCGAAATCCAAAACAATGGATTGCGCTCAGGTAACGCCCTGCCCACCTCCCTTCAATGCAGGCTCCGCAACGCGCCATGATCGGCAACGCGATGCTGCCAATAGCGCGCGGCGCGCTCACGCTCGCAGCCCACGGCATCCGGAGCATCCGAGCGCCAATGCGCCGCGCCGCATTCCGGCGTGGCCACTACCGCCGCGGCGCGCTGTTCATACCGCTTGACCACCTCCGGCGCTGGATGTCCAAAGCGATTCCTGTAGCCCGACTGCACCACTGCGATCGACGGAGCCAGCGCATCGATAAATGCCTCGCTCGACGAAGTCTTGCTTCCGTGGTGCGGCACCAGCAGAAGCCGCACCGGCTCAAGCACGCCCCGCGCAAGCAGTTCCCGCTCCTGCGATTGCTCGATATCGCCAGCCAGCAGCGCGGACACCCCATTCGCATCGTTGATCTGAAGCACGCAACTGATGGTATTGGCCCGCAGAGGCCCGCCCTCTCCGGATGCGAGGCGGGATGCCGGTCCGGCTTGTGGATGCAACACCCTGAAGCGCACGCCATCCCAGCTCCACTCGTCTCCCGCCACGCATGGCCGGATCGGGCGGATGAGTGAAAGCGGGTGATCGCCTTCGATCGATGCCAGCAATCGCGCTTGCGGCTGCGCGGCCAGCACCGCGGCGGCACCACCCGTGTGATCCGCGTCGCGGTGGCTCAGGACGAGCATGTCCACATGTTCATCCAGCGCCTTGAGCAGCGGCACCACGACGCGCTCGCCCGCATTGGTTTCAGGCGAATACAAGGGCCCCGCGTCGTACAGCATGCTGTGATTCGACGTGCGCACGAGAACCGCCTGCCCCTGTCCCACATCCATCGCCATCAGATCAAAGACACCCACCGCCGGTCGCGCATTCGACCACCACAGCGCCGGCAGCAGGCAGGGCAGCGCCAGAAGCCGGACCCGCCAGGGCAGGCGCAACGCAAGCAGCATCCCTGCAAGGACGGCGGCCGTACCCGCCCAGAATGGCGCCACCGCCATGGAAAGCTGTGCCATCGGCAAAGCCGCGAACCATTGCAGCACGCTGGTAAAAAGCTGCGCGGCCCATACGGCGGGCACCCACAATGCGTGCCACAGAACACCACCCATCGCCACCGGAAGAACTGCCAGCGTGACCCACGGTATCGCCAGTAGATTGACGAGCAGTCCGACCACCGACATCTGCCCGAAGAGCAACAGCGTCAACGGAGCGATGGCAAGCGTCACCACCCATTGCTGATGCACGAGCTGGCGCAGATGCGATCCGGCCATCCTGCCAAGGCGCGCTCGAAAGCCCATGCCCTCCGGGGCCGGGGCATATGTGCCATCGCGCCGCATGTTGCTCGCAAACAAGATGCCGACCGCCACGAAGCTGAGCCAGAAACCCGCTTGCAGCATCGCCCAGGGATCCCACAGCAGCACCATGGCGCAGGCCGTCAGCCAGACATGCGGCCATGGCCAACACCTGCCGCCCGAGCGAAGCAGCGCAACGATGCACAGCATGAATACCGTTCGCTGCGCCGGCACGCCCCAACCGCTGAACAGCGAGTACAGCGCGGCCAGCGCGACGCCGCCCCAAAGGCTCGCCACCTGCGCTGGCATGCGCAGGCACAGCATGGCCGAGCGCCGCCACAGCACCCCGATGAAATGCCCGGCAAGCCAGGCGAACATGGTGATGTGCAATCCGGAAATGCTCACAAGATGCGCCACGCCGGTGATGCGAAACACATCCCAATCATGGCGATCGATGGCGCGCTGGTCGCC
The DNA here is from genome assembly GCF_040396215.1 of Diaphorobacter ruginosibacter. Lineage (GTDB taxonomy): Bacteria > Pseudomonadota > Gammaproteobacteria > Burkholderiales > Burkholderiaceae_C > Diaphorobacter_A > Diaphorobacter_A ruginosibacter_A. The sequence continues at coordinate 14,010 of NZ_JBEBOW010000083.1, forward strand.
AGTCACCAAGGCCGCGACAAGTCCCACGGCGCGTTGCCGCTGCGCGTCCGGCCCGTGCGGCGGGCTCCACGCCATGTGCTCGAAAATGGCGTCCCGCACATGCTGGCGCGCCCGTTCAAGCGGATGCATCCATGGCGACTCCCCAAGCAGCTCCGGCGCTGCGCCGTCGCTGCCGGTGCGCACGTATCCCGTGGCCTGCACGCCCTGCTCCCACATCCACAACTCGTAATCAAACCCATGGGGATTCATGCCGCCATGCGGAGCCTTCAGCCGCACCTCGAACGACCAGCGTTGCCCTGCCCGGATCGCGGGCAGGGCGGAGCGCGGCGCCGATGCGTCATCGAACAGGCCTGTCCAATACCAGCTCAAGTCCATGAGCGGAGGCACCTGCACCAGTTCTCCACGCCACTGCGCCGACTCCACCCGCGCACGAAACCGCATGCCGCGCTCGCCCACCTGAGGCATCGCTTCAACGACGGCAATCACCTGCAGGTCACGCCCCTCCAGATCAGGGGAAAGGGCGCGCTCGGCAAAGGCAAGCGAACGCAAGCCGATCTGACCCGCCGTTGCCAGGGCCACCAGAAGAATAAGCAGCAAAGCGGAAAACCAGCGCATCCGCATCCGGCCCCAAGCTCCACTGAACCACCCGACAGCCATGCATGCGAGCGTCCCCAAGGCCAGGCAGGCACAGTAGGCCTCGGCACTCCACAATTGCCGTTGCTGCAACTGCAAGCCCGTACCCAGTGCTACCCCCAGCATCAGCGCAAAGCCTGGCCAGTGAGCAGGCGTGCGATATTCCGAAGAATGGAGAACGGATGTCATCGCTCGATGCTAGGGAGCATTCCCGCCATGAGCCTTGATCCAGGCAAGCGGCTGTCCACACGCTCCCGTCTTCAGCCCTCCTCCGCGATCGCCTGCTCGAATCCACTCCACCGCCAACTCCGTACAACTCTGTACCATTGGCGATGGATTCCTTCACCCCTGCCGGTGAAGCGAGACACACAGCCGGGCCGAAGGCTCGCAGCAATGCATTGCCTTCCCCCGTTTTCAACCCTCCAACAAGGAATTACCGACATGAGCGCATACGACAAACTCAAGGAACTCAACATCACCCTGCCCCCTGTGGCCACACCCGCCGCGGCCTATGTGCCGTTCGTCCAGACTGGCAATCTCGTGTTTCTGAGCGGGCACATCGCGCGCAAGGACGGCAAGCCCTGGTCCGCCCAGTTCGGCCGCGACATCACGACCGAGGAAGGCAAGGCCGCAGCCCGCGCGGTCGCCATCGACCTGCTTGGCACCCTGCATGCCGCCACCGGCGACCTCAACCGCATCAAGCGCATCGTCAAGCTGATGAGCCTGGTGAACTCCACCGGTGATTTCACCGAACAGCATCTGGTGACCAACGGCGCCAGCGAGCTCTTCGCCCAGGTGTTCGGCGACAAGGGCTCCCATGCACGCAGCGCATTTGGCGTAGCTCAAATTCCCATGGGCGCTTGCGTGGAAATCGAGCTGATCGCAGAACTCGCCGATTGACAATGGAAGCAAGGGGTTTGGCAGCATGCCGCACTGCCGTACAGTTCGCGGCGCCGCCAGATCCCTGATCGCAATCCTGTAATGAATCTCCTGCCGATGCGCACGCATTCGCGGGATATACCAAAGATATGACCACCCCAACCCCACTCGTTCTCACGATTCAGTCACATGTGGCTTATGGACACGTGGGGAACGATGCAGCCATGCTGCCTTTGCAACTGCTCGGAATCGAACCCGTTGCGGTCCACACCGTCCAGTTCTCCAATCACACCGGCTACGGCGAATTCAAGGGCCAGGTCTTCACACCCGCTCACATCACCGACGTCATCGACGGCCTTCGCGCCCGTGGTGTACTGGCTCGCTGCACCGCCGTGCTCTCGGGCTATCTGGGCGATGCCGGAGTCGGTGAAGTCATCCTCGATGCCGTCAATGAAGTACGCGCCGCCAACCCCAAGGCCCACTACCTCTGCGACCCCGTGATGGGCGACGTGGGCCGCGGCATTTTCGTACGCCCCGGCATCCCCGATTTTCTGAAAAAAAGGGCGCTCACCCACGCCAGCGTGATCACGCCCAATCAGTACGAGTTCGAGATGCTGTGCGGTCAATCACTCGACAAGGTCGAAACAGCAATCCAGGCGGCACGCGGCATGCTCGCACTCATGCACGACCCGCAATCCGCCCTCATCGTCATCACCAGCCTGCGCACCACGGATCTACCCGCAAACAGCCTTGCAACCCTGGCTGTCACAGCGGGGAACGCCTGGCTCGTGCAGACACCCTTTATCGACCTTCAACCCCTACCCAACGGAATGGGAGACGTATTCTCATCCGTTCTATTGGGACACATGCTGCAAGGCAAAGCAGTACCCCAGGCAGTCGCGGGCGCGGTAAGCACACTCTACGCCCTGGTATCCCATACCGAATCAGGCCAGCGCGACCTCCCCCTGGTCGCATGCCGTTCAGAGCTGGCTCATCCACAGGTGGAATTCGCAGCGCATCTCTGCGCCTGATGCTGATGAGAGAGAGGCGGATGGGGAAAGAGAGGATGGGAGTAGAGCCCTATCCTGCGAGCGAGCTAGAGCGCAAAGCAAAACGCCCCCAGCGGTACAAGCTGGGGGCGTATTGGGC